>DASSMB010000127.1:0-18807 GCA_035689095.1 Rubrobacteraceae bacterium
GGAGATCCAGACGCCGGTATTCCTGTCGGCGGAGGTGGAGATCCCACCGGACTGGGAAGGCGAGCCGGTGGAGGTCGAGTTGTGGCTGGGCGGCGAGGGTTTCGTTCGGCTCTCGAACGGCGTCACCGGAGGTCTAAACCCATTCCACCGCGCCTTCCCGGTCGCGGAGCGGGCGCGGGTCGGGGAGAAGGTCCGCATAGAGGCCGAAGTAGTATCGAAGGGGTTGTGGGGCTCTCAAGTCGCCGAGCCGCGCATCGAGCGGGCCGCGCTGGTGGTTCCCGAGACGAGCGTGCGATCTCTGCTACGGGACCTCGCCGTGGTCGCGGCAGCCTGCGAGGAGCTGGACGGCCACGACGCCGTACCGCATCTGCTCGACGCTGTGGACGCCGCCTTCGCCGCGCTCGCTCCGCACTGGCCGTCGGAGAGCGGCGCGGCCGTGGCGCGGTATCTGCGGGGCTACGAGTATCCGGCGGGGGATGGGCTCTCCAGCCTGCCGTCCGAACTTGCCTCGCAGATCGCGGGCGGTCCGCGCGGGATGCGCGCCATGTGGGCCGTGCCGCAGCCGGGACGACCTCTGGAACCGCTCCCGGACACGGCGCGGCGGGCGTTGAGGGAAGCCCGAAAGCTCCTCGCGGGCCGTCTGGAAGAGATCAAGCGAGAGTATCCGCCGGTCGGGAGGCTCGCGCTGACCGGACATGCGCACATTGACCTGGCCTGGCTCTGGCCGCTCGCGGAGACGCGGCGTAAGGCGCGGCGGACCTTCTCCAGCGTCCTGAGCTTGATGGACCGTTATGAGGACTTCACGTTCAACCAGTCCTCGGCGCAACTCTACGCCTGGATCGAGGAGGACGACCCGGATCTGTTCGAGAGGATCAGGGCGCGGGTGGCGAAGGGACGGTGGGAGACGGTCGGGGGGATGTGGTGCGAACCGGACTGCCAGATCCCATCCGGCGAGTCCTTCGTCCGGCAACTCCTGCACGGCCAGCGGTTCTTCGAAGAGAAGTTCGGACGCCGCTCGACCGTGGCCTGGCTCCCGGACGCCTTCGGTTTCTCGCCCGGCATCCCGCAACTGCTGCGCGGCGCGGGAATTACCGGCTTCTTCACCGCGAAGCTCAAGTGGAGCGCGACGAACCGCTTTCCGCTAGACCTCTTCCACTGGGAGGGGCTGGACGGCAGCCGTGTCACCGCCCACTTCACCCGCAACCCCGGCATGGACTACAACGGCGACATAGCGCCCTTCGACCTTCTCGGCGTCTGGCGCAACTTCAAAGGGAAGCGTCGCCATCCCGAGAGCCTGTTCCCCTTCGGCTGGGGCGACGGTGGCGGAGGTCCGAGCGAGGAGATGCTCGAAAGCCGTGCCCGCCTGGGGGACTTCCCCGCGCTGCCCCGGCTGCGCATGGGCCGCGTGGACGAGTTCTTCGAGAGCCTGCCGGATGAGGACTTGCCGAAGTGGGTCGGAGAGCTGTACCTGGAGCTACACCGGGGCACACTCACCACGCAGGGGCTCGTCAAGAAGCTCAACCGCGAGGCCGAGCACCGGCTGCTGGAGGCCGAGGCGTTCGCGACCATCGCCGCGCTCCACGGCGCCGGCTATCCCTCGGAAGAGTTCGACCGGCTCTGGAAGATTCTGCTCTTGAACCAGTTCCACGACATCCTGCCGGGCACGTCCATCGCCGAGGTCTACAGGGAGGCGCACGGGCAGCTACGGGAGGTCGTCGGCGGCGCGGAGAAGCTGCGGAATGGCTCGCTCCGCGCCGTGGCGTGCGGAAGCGGTGACGGAGGCGTGACGCTCGTCGCCAATGCCGGGCTCGCTCCACGGCCGCTCTCGGCGCTGCTGCCGGAGGGTGTTTCCGCAGTCGCCGGTCGAGACGGAGAGCCGCTGCCGGTACAACGGACGGCCGAAGGGCTGCTGGTACACGCGCCCGATGTACGGGTTCCGGGGCTCGGAGGGATCACGCTCCGCAGGGTGGAGGGCGCGGGGGCGGAGGTCCGGTCACCTGTCCTGGTCGAGGATTCGGGTGATGGCGTGATCCTTGAGAACGAGCTTCTTCGGGTCGAGATCCACACCGATGGAACCCTGCATCGCGTTTATGACTGCGAGATGGACCGTGAGGTCCTGGACGGGCGCGGGAACCAGCTCCAGGCTTACGTAGACAGGCCCGCGAACTGGGACGCCTGGGACGTGGACGAGGGATACGAGCTAGAAGGAGAGGAGATCCCGGCGGCCGAGAGGATCGAGGTCGTCGAAGAGGGGCCGTTGCGCGCGGCGGTGCGCGTCGTGCGCCGGTGGCGAAGCTCGCGCATCACGCAGACGTACCGGCTGCACACCGGCTCCCGGCGGCTGGACATCGTCACGGAGATCGAGTGGCACGAGCGAGAGATTCTCCTGCGCGCGCTCTTCCCGCTGAACATCCGCTCTGCGACGGCTACCTGCGAGACGATGTACGGCGCTCAAGATCGTCCGACGCACGCCAACACGTCCTGGGACGCGGCCCGCTTCGAGGTCTCCGCGCACCGCTTCGCCGACCTCTCCGAGCCGGGCTACGGCGTCGCCCTGCTGAACGACGGGAAGTACGGCCACAGCGCCAGGGACAACGTGCTCGGCCTGAGCCTGCTCCGTAGCCCCATGTACCCGGACCCGTTCGCGGACGAAGGGGAGCATCGCTTCACGTACAGCCTCTTTCCGCACCCCGGAGACTGGACGGAGGCTGGTGTGGTGGAGGAGGCATTTGCGTTAAACAGTCCGCTCGTGGCGGTTTTAGGTTCGGAAACGTTCGCCGGGTCTGGATTCGTGAGCGTGGAGGGGTTGAAGCTCGCGCTGGGGAGTCTAAAGTGGGCGGAGGATGGTCGAGGTGGGATCCTGCGCCTCTACGAGCCCCACGGCGCGCGCGGCGCGGCTTTGCTGCGCTTCGCTCATCAGATACGCAGTATCGAGAGAGTCAACCTGCTGGAGGAGCCGGAGGGTGATGCCCCGGCGATCAGGGACGGTGTGGTAAGGATGGAGGTGCGGCCGTTCGAGGTGATAACGCTGCGCCTGCGGTTGCGCGCGGGGTAAGATAGTCGGCAGGCGAAGAGAGGAACGAGGATGGAACATCGCAGGCTCGGACGGCTGGGGCGGGAGAACTCGGTGCTCATCTTCGGGGGCGCGGCGCTCTCCGAGGTGAGTGAGGACGCGGCGGACCGCGCGATCTCCGCCGCGCTCGACGCGGGCGTTACGCACTTCGATACCGCCGCCGATTACGGCGACTCGGAGCTTCACTACGGGCGATGGATGCCGGAGATAAGGGACCGGATCTTCCTCTCCACGAAGACCGGCCTGCGCGAGAAAGACGCGGCGCGGCGGCAGATCGAAGCGTCTTTGGAGCGCCTGCGGGTGGACGGCGTGGACCTCCTCCAGCTCCACGCTGTCGGCGACCTCGAAGACCTGGACCGCGCCACCGGCGCCGGCGGCTCCCTGGAAGCCGCTATCGAGGCGAAGGAAGAAGGACTCGTCGGGGCTATCGGCATCACCGGCCACGGACACGGCGCTCCCGCGACGCACCTGGAGGCGCTGCGGCGCTACCCGTTCGAGACGGTGCTTACGCCCTGGAACTACATCCTCTCGACGGACGAGAGTTACCGGACGGACTTCGAGGCGCTGGTCGAGGAGGTAGAGCGCCAGGACGCGGGGCTCATGATCATCAAGACTATCTCGCGCCGTAACTGGCCCGAAGGCGACCCGACCGGCGACCAGAAGTACGCGACATGGTACGAGCCTTTCGATCAGCAACAATACGTAGACGCCGCGGTCTCTTTCGTGTTGTCTTACGAAGAAGTCGCTGGCCTCGCTATGGCCGGGGATGTGTCGCTGGCGCCGATGATGCTTGCGGCCGAGCGGCGCCGGATGTCACGTGAGGAGGCCGAAGAGATACTCTCACGTGACCGCGATTACTCCTCGCCGTTTATCTCGATGCCGTTCTAGACATATATAGCGGCGTTTGCGTAAGCGTATTTAGCGGAGGCCGTTTTGAAGACGCGCAAGTTCGGCAAGACAGACATGGACATCACGCCGGTAGGATTCGGTAGCTGGGCTATCGGCGGCAGCGGATGGGCCGCCGCCTGGGGGCCGCAGGACGACGAGGAAGCCGTCGGCGCCATACAGCGGGCCGTTGAACTGGGTATCAACTGGGTGGACACCGCCGCCGTATATGGTCTGGGTCATTCCGAGGAACTCGTCGCCCGGGCGCTAAAGAACATCCCGGAGGCTGACCGGCCAAACGTCTTCACCAAGTGCTCGCTGGTATGGGACGACGACGCCAACATCTCGAACGTCCTGAAGAAAGATTCCGTCAAGCGGGAGTGCGAGGACAGCCTCAGGCGCTTGCAGACGGACGTGATCGACCTGTACCAGATCCACTGGCCCAACCCCGACGAGGATATCGAAGAGGGCTGGCAGGCGATGGCGGAGCTGAAGGAAGAGGGCAAGGTCCGGCACATCGGCGTCTCCAACTTCGACGTGGGGCAGATGAAGCGGGCGAACGAGATAGCTCCGGTCGAGACGCTACAGCCGCCATACTCGATGCTCAAGCGCGAGGTCGAGGCGGAGATACTGCCGTACTGCGAGGAGAACGATATAGGGGTCATCGTCTACTCGCCGATGAGGAGCGGCCTGCTCACGGGCAAGATGACGCCCGAGCGCATCCAGAACCTCCCGTCGGATGACTGGCGCCGCAACGCCGACGACTTCCAGGAGCCGAGGCTCTCCAAGAACATGGCGGTAGTCGAGCTGCTGAAGGAGATCGGAGCTCGCCACGACAAGTCTCCGGCGGAGGTAGCCATAGCGTGGACGCTGCGGCATCCGGCGGTAACGGCGGCCATCGTGGGTGGCCGCCGGCCGGATCAGGTCGACGGCACCATCGGCGCCGCGGACTTCCGTCTCTCGGAAGATGAGGTGGGGGAGATAGAGGCCGCTCTCCCGAAGGTCTAAAGCTCATATAAGTCGTCACCTCTGATGAGCCACTGTCTATACGGTAGCTGGAACGAGCGATAAACGGCGCGTCGCTCCAGAAACGAGAATACCCGGCACTCTATGGATACACAGGGGAGCGGGGATCCTGACGCAGGAACGCGGGCGAAGGGAAGGATAGAGTACACACTCTTGGAGGGGGGTATGCCGCCCATCCAACCTAAACCCGACGCCCGCTATAAGTATCAATTATATCATGTTGTCGTGGGGAGGTGCAAAAGTAACTTTCGCCTTTCCCTCTACTTCAGAGATCAAGGCGCAGCCGCATCGGCGGTTAGCCGCGCCCCAATCGCGCTCTGAATGAAGACTACCTATATGTTTTGGGATCTTCGTGGTATTCGAGTAGACCGGATAACGCGGTCTGGAACCGTAGCCGCGTTCCCTTGCCGGGATCGCTCTGAATCTCCAGTTCTCCGTTGAGCGCCGTTGCCCGCTCTCGCATACCCGTGACTCCTGTACTGTAGGTAGCTCCGGGCTCAAATCCTATCCCGTCGTCGGCGATCTCAGCCTGCAACTCGTCTCCATCGAGTTGCAGGGTTACACGAGCGTGCCGGGCTTGAGCATGTCGCCGGACGTTCGCCAGCGCCTCCTGGAAGATCCGCAACAGGTCCATCCCGGGTGCCCCTAGGTTCACCGATGGAAAGTCATCTTGCACAATAAGCTCTATCTCGCAATTCGGGGTCATCCGGCGTCTCTGCTCTATCAGCGACTCCAGCAACAGGGGGAACGGCTGGTTTTGGACATCACCCGCTCGCAGGTCGTGTATCGCGCCTCGCATACCGTCCACCGAGCGCTGCAGAGCGCTGAAGATCCCCTCCAGGGCGGGATTTCGTCTGCCGTAATCAGGTGTGATCTGCATTATCTCGACCTCGTGCAAGGCATAGATGAGGTCCTGTAGAGCTTCATCGTGCAGGTCGCGGGCCAGTCGGCGGCGCTCGGACTCACGGATCTCGCGCATAGCGCTCTCCGACCGCTTGCGCTCCGTGATGTCGATGCCATAGATGCGGAGGTTCTCGCTACCCGGAACGCGGGCTATCAACTGGTGATAGCAGTCGCCGTTGACTTTGACTTCGCGTACGCAACTCTCTTTTTCGTCGCTGCGGAGCTCGGCGGCGACCGAGTCCAGCCCGGCCAGCATCGGATGCTTTAGCCGCAGCCAATTCAGGTCTGGAAAGAGGTCGGCCGCTGCCGGATTGACATAGTTGAGGTCCTCATCCGGTATCGCCTCGATGATCGGGATCGGGGTCAGCCTGGGGAAGGAAGCGAGCCGGGTTAGCTCGTTCTCCGCTTGCTTACGGCGGGTAATGTCCTCGACCACGACGATACAATATTCGGACTCCTCCACGCTCGCGCTCCCGAGCGAGACTGTCAGGTTGATCCAGATCGGAGAGCCGTCCGCTCTTGAGTAGCGCCTCTCCATCTTGTAGGTCTCTATCTCGCTGGACAACATCCGGCGTAAATCCTCGAAGTCCGCATCCACATCGTTCGGACAGATTATGTCCTGGAAAGGCAGTTCGCATATCTCCTCTCTGGTGTAGCCAGTGATCTGGCAGAGCTTCCCGTTAACTCTCAGCAAGCGGCCATCCAGGCTAACCTGCGCGATGCCGACGGCAGCCTGCTCAAAGATCGAGCGGAACCTCTCTTCGCTCTCCTGCAGCATCCGCTGGTTGGTCTTTAGCTCCTCGACAGTGGTCGTCAGTTGCGCGGTGCGCTCGGTCACTCGGTTCTCCAGAACACTGTTGAGACGCTGAACCTTCGCCTCCGCCCGCTTGCGCTTGTTGATGAGAACCTGAGCATAAGAGCTGAAACCGATAAGGATGCTCACGACCGTCAGCCGCATC
The DNA here is from genome assembly GCA_035689095.1 of Rubrobacteraceae bacterium. Lineage (GTDB taxonomy): Bacteria > Actinomycetota > Rubrobacteria > Rubrobacterales > Rubrobacteraceae > JACDDK01. The sequence continues at coordinate 6,847 of DASSMB010000127.1, forward strand.
CATATCTCGTTCGGATCGTAGAAAGGTAATATCCTTCTGCTGAAGCTGGCGTGATGGAATAAAGACGGCAGCAAGGATTCAACTGAGGCTTCGGCGATCCAGTAGAAGACTGCTAGCCCGATTCCGATGAGTACGAGTTTGTTTGTCGCGAGTGAATGTTTCAGCTTCTCATACCACATCGCGCAACCCCATAACCTCTCCGACTACGCCCGCCGCACCTTCGTCCACCGCGCCTGAAATGTATCCCTTCGCAACACAGATCTACTCATTCATAACTCTTCGGGTGCTTGCATGCGATACAACCAACCCACTACCCGAAATCTATAGTAGCTAGTACCATAGTAGCTAGTAGGTCCAAATTCAGTATCCTGGGATACCAAGTGTACCAAGTGCGCGGCCGCTCGAAGAGAGCGTTGCATGGGGAGAACTCTTGAATGGCGCTCAGCGTACGCTCTGACCGTCGCATTCTCGACCGGCGCGCATCTCAGGCGCTCTTTAATGAAGGAGACCGAAGCGGTTCGTGTGACCCTCCGACATGGCGTGTGCCGAAGCTGCTCGACTGTCCTCGGCTGTGCTCGACTGGCGGGGAAGGTGGCAGGGCGTTTAGACTGGCGTTTCGTGGACTAGTAGGGTTTGGAGGAGACGGCATGGATTTCCCCGAAGGCTTCTTGTGGGGTACGGCGACGGCGGCCTACCAGGTAGAGGGAGCCGTGAACGAAGACGGTCGTGGTCCCTCCATCTGGGATACCTTCTCGCACACCCCCGGCAAGGTCTACCGCGGCGACACCGGAGACATCGCGTGCGACCAGTACCATCGCCTCGAACAGGACCTGGACCTCATGGCGGAGCTAGGGATAAATGCGTACCGCTTCTCCGTTGCCTGGCCCCGCATACAGCCCGAGGGCGGTGGCGCCGTCAATCAGAAAGGTCTCGACTACTATCGGCGGCTCGTTGACGGGTTGCGGCAGCGCGGCATCCAGCCGATGCTCACGCTCTATCACTGGGACCTGCCGCAGGCTCTCGAAGACCGGGGCGGCTGGACGAGCCGGGAGACAAGCGACCGGTTCGCGGAGTACGCCGGGGTCGTCTACGAGGCGCTCGGCGATACGGTGCCGTACTGGATCACGCTGAATGAGCCCTGGGTCGCCGCGTGGCTGGGCCACGGGTATGGCGTGCATGCGCCGGGGCATGCGGATACCGCCATGGCCCTCGCCGCCACCCACCATCTCCTCCTCGGTCATGGTCTGGCCCTGCAAGCCATGCGCTCCGCGGCGATACCAGGAGACGAGAACCAGTTTGGGATCACGCTCGTCCTCCAGCCTGCGCGTCCGTCGCGCGACCGCGAGGCCGACGCGGATGCCGTCCGCCGCGTGGATGGACACGCGAACCGTCTCTACCTGGATCCCCTCTTCCACGGCGAGTACCCGGACGACCTGCTCTCGCACTACCGCGAGCGCGGCGTGGAACTCCCGTCGGTACAGGACGGAGATATGGACGTAATCTCCGGCGACCTCGACTTCCTCGGCGTCAACTACTACTTCCGGCACGCTGTCCGAGACGCGCCCGATGAGGAGCCGAAGGCAGTGCCCTTCTCCGAACTCAACGCCCGCGTGGTGATCCCGCACGACGCCGAGAAGACCGCGATGGGCTGGCCCGTCGAGCCCGAGGGCCTCACGCAGGTACTCGTGCGCATAAAGGAGGAGTACGCCGACCTGCCCATTTACATAACCGAGAATGGGCGCGCCGTCCACGATTATGTGGACCCAGAGGGCGGGGTAGATGACGAAGAGCGCATCTCCTACCTGGATGCCCACTTCCGCGCGGCGCACGAGGCGATCGGACGCGGCGTGGACCTCAAGGGTTACATGGTCTGGTCGTTCCTGGATAACTTCGAGTGGGCCGAAGGTTACTCCAAGCGCTTCGGTATCGTGTACGTTGACTACGGCACGCAGCGGCGCGTCCCAAAGGCGAGCGCCCGCTGGTACTCGGATGTAATCCGGCGCAACGGGCTCGAAGATTAGGGAGAACGGAGCTTGAACTATCGTGAACTCGACGGGACCGGGATGCGGGTCTCGGAGATCAGCGCCGGCGTCTGGACCTTCGGGAGCGGCTTCTCTTTGGCGGACCTCGGCGGCGGCACGCGGAGAGGTCTGGCCGGCATGATGAAGCGGCTTCCAGCAGTCTTCCGGCGAGAAGCCGTCGAAGGCTCCGCCGCATGAAGCTACTGGTAACGGGCGGAGCGGGATTCATCGGAAGCGTGGTCGCGTCTCAACTAGTCGCGGCGGGGCACGAGACCGTAATACTAGACAACCTCTCGAAAGGACGCCGCAGTGCCGCGCCGGAGGGCGCCAGGCTGATCGAGGCGGACCTCCTTAACGCGGAGCGGACACGGGAAGTTCTGGGCGAGGGATTCGACGGGGTGCTTCACTTCGCGGCGCTCTCGGTGGTGGGCGAGTCCGTCGAGGAGCCGGAGCGCTACTACCGGAACAACGTCTGCGGTACGCTCAACTTGCTGGAGGCGATGGTCGCGGCGGGCGTAAGCCGCCTCGTCTTCTCGTCCACGGCGGCGGTCTACGGCGAGCCCGACGAAGTCCCAATCCCGGAGACCGCCCCGGCGGTTCCCACTAACCCGTACGGCGCGTCGAAGCTGGCGGTGGACCGTCTGATCGGAGCCGTCGCCGAAGCCCGCGGGATCTGCGCTACGAGCCTCCGCTATTTCAACGTCGCTGGGGCGAGTGGTAATTCCGGCGAAGACCACGGGCCGGAGACCCACCTCATCCCCCTGGTCCTGAAGTCGGCGGCGGGGAAGCGGGACTCGGTGAAGATCTTCGGTACCGACTACCCGACGCGCGACGGCACAGCTATCCGGGACTATATCCATGTAGAAGACCTGGGCCGCGCGCACCTTCTGGCGCTGGAGGACGCGCGTGCGGGCGAGCACCGCGTCTACAACCTCGGTAACGGCAAAGGGTTCTCCGTTCGCGAAGTAATAGATGTGGCCCGTCGCGTAACAGGCAGACCGATTGAGGCTGTCGAGGCCCCGCGCAGGGCCGGAGACCCGCCGGAGCTAGTGGCGTCCAGCGAGAAGATCCGGGCCGAACTCGGCTGGAAGCCCGAGAAGCCGTCGCTGGAGGCCATGATCTCCGACGCCTGGACCTGGATGCAAGAGCATACTGGAGGTTACGGATAGCCTGCGCGAGTGAACGGGCGGAGAGTCGTCCATTCCTATCAAGAGAGTTCGGAGAAGAACCGGAGCTTATCGCCAGCGCCGGGCAGGACCGACCTTTGCAGGTGAGCATAAAGACTGCGGTGGCGGTTCGAGGAGACTGGATTCTACGAGTGCCTTGCGCCTGTCCGCGCGCCTCGCCTGGTTGCGAGCGGCGCGGACGGCCGCGTGACCATTACGGTCCGCCCGGTGTCGCCGGGATCGTTTAGCTGCTGATTTCGTCGGGTACGGGAACCCGGTATCAGATCGGAAGGAGTTCTATCATGGCTAACGAGTTGCAGGGCAAGAGAGTAGCCATCCTGCTTGCCCCCGTGGGTACCGAACAGGTCGAGTTCGTCCAGCCGAAGCAGGCTGTCGAGGACGCCGGCGGCGAGGTGGATGTCGTGGGTATCGAGACCGGCGAGGTCCAGACCATGAACAGCGACGTGAACCCGGGCGATACCTTCGCGGTCGAGAAGACGTTCTCCGAGGTCTCCGCGGAAGATTACGACGGTCTGATCGTGCCGGGCGGCACTGTTGGGGCGGACAACCTCCGCGGCAGCGAGGAGGCGGTCGGTTTTGTCCGCGGGTTCTTCGAGCAGGCCAAGCCTGTAGGCGCGATCTGCCACGGGCCGTGGACGCTGGTCGAGGCGGACGTGGTGAAGGGCAGGACCCTCACCTCCTACCCAACCCTCAAGACCGACATCAAGAACGCGGGCGGCAACTGGGTTGACGAGGAGGTCGTCGTGGATCAGGGGCTCGTGACGAGCCGCAATCCCGACGACCTGCCGGCGTTCTGCGCACAGATCGTGGAGGAGATCGCCGAGGGCGAGCACGCCGAGCAGAAGCGCAGCGCCTGACGGCGAGCGCCTGACATATATCGGGGCGGTATCGTCTCGCAACGCACCGGGCTCCGTCACCGACGGGGTCCGGTTTTCGTCTTTGCTGGCACGGAGGAGGCGCTCTGAGCAGGGCTTTTCCAGGGTCGTCGGCAGGGACAATCGAACCAGTGGCGGATGCTGTGAGGTTGTCACGCAGCGCACAGGTTTATGTGGGTTACAGACGGGTAAGGACCGGCCTTACGAGAGATCACCTATACCTGGAGGTATTTATGGCCCAGCGGATAGACGGAAGCATAGAGATAGAGGCTCCCGTAGCCAAGGTTTACGACTACTGGAAGACTCTGGAGAACCTTCCCAAGTTTATGAGCAACATCGAGGAGGTCCGCCCGACCGGCCCGGACACCACGCACTGGATCGTGCGGGGTCCTCTAGGCTACAAGGCCGAGTTCGACGCCAAGACCACTCAGAACGAGCCGAACCAGGCCATAGCCTGGAACACCGAGAACGGCGACGTGGAGACCTCCGGGCAGGTGCGCTTCCAGGAGCTTACCCCGAACCGCACCCGGGTCGAGGTTCAGATGAACTACTGGAATCCGCCGGGCGGTAAGGTCGGCGAGGCGGCTTCCAGGGTTACCTCCGGTCCCAAGACTATCCTGGTACAGGATCTGCAGAACTTCAAGGACATCATGGAAGGTACGGCGACCCCGGAAGAGGTGCAGCAGCGCCCCTCCGCCGCCGACGTCCACAGTGGCGCGATCACCTTCCTGACCTCCGGGACCGGTCTACTCGTGGTCGGTGGCAGCCTCGTGCTCTGGCTGCTACTTCGTCGCCGGGGCGGTAGCTCCTCCAGGAAGAAGTCGCGCATCATCTTCGAGTTCTAACAGCGGTATCGAATATCGGGAAGAACCCAGACCGGGGCGTCGTCAGAAAACGTCCCGGTCTTTTTCGTGCCTCATGGGATCGGCCTGTCCGACGCGCGTTCGCGTCTGGCGGGTCGCTAGAGACGGTCCACCTTCGCAGCCAGGATAAAGTCGCTCTCCGTGAGGCCGTCTATCGCGTGCGTGAAGACGATCAACTCCGCCCGGCCCCAGCCGAAGCTGATATCGGGATGATGGCCCTGCTCTTCGGACAACTCCCCAACCCGGTTTACGAAGTCCAGCGCCTCCCGGAAATTCGTGAAGCGAAACTCTCTCCTCAGGTGATGCTCCGCGACGACCTCCCACTCGGGGACCTGGCTGGCGAGTGCATTCAGTACCTCGCCTCCGAGCGGCGGCACCCCGCCCCGGCAGGGGACGCACGTCCTGTCGGCCAGTCCGGTCATCGGCATCTACCTCACGATTTACCGTTCTGCGGGAACTTCTCATCGTACAGGTCCATCGCGTGCTGGACGGCTTCGATGGCCTCTTCCGGATCGGCGAAGTCCTCCACGTTGACCTCTTTATCTTCCAGCTTTTTGTAGTCCTGGAAGAAGCTCCGCAGTTCGTCCAGCCGGTGTTCGGGAAGCTCCTTGTAGTGTTCGTAGGAGCGGAACTCCGGGTCGTCGAGGTGGACGCATATGATCTTCTCGTCGTCCTGGCCCTCGTCTACCATGTGCATCATCCCAATGGGCTTTGCTCGCAGGAGGCTCAGAGGGAAGACCGTCTCCTGCATCAGGACCAGGACGTCTAGCGGGTCATCGTCGTCTCCCAGGGTGCGGGGGATAAAGCCGTAGTTCGCAGGATAGTGGATCGATGCGTATAGCACGCGGTCGACCAGAAGGAGTCCCGTCTCCTTATCCAGCTCGTATTTGACCTTGGAGCCCTTGGGGATCTCGATCAGGGCGTTGAACTCCCGCGGAGCCTCTTCGCCGATCGGGACGTCGTGCCAGGGATGGGGCATGCCGGCTAGCCGTCGGCGATCGGCCGGCGACTTTCAACTCCTTCCAGCGACGGAACGATACTCACGAGATAAATCTACCATCACGCTGGGCCTCGTGAAACAGTCGTGGGAACGATAGTGAGTACCGGAGGTGGGACTCGAACCCACACGATCTTGCGATCACCGGATTTTGAGTCCGGCGCGTCTACCATTCCGCCACTCCGGCGCGGGGGCGGACGGCATTATACCAATGTACCAAGCGCGCTTCGGAGGCATTGCACGGGTGCTTGACAGGAATGATCACATGCGGCCATACTTGAGCCAGTAGATGACTCTTTGCGGACCATGCTAAAGGGATGTAATCCACGCTGGCCCGCGCAGCGTACGCGGAGTTGAAAATTATGGTACGCAAGACAATAGGAGGCAAGGGTGTATAGAGTACGTAGAGTGGGGATGCTTGCGGCGGTCGGCGTCGTCTCGGCGTTGCTGATCGTTGGCTGCGGTGGCGGTAGCGGTGGTTCACAGGGTGGCGGTGGTGGCGGCGACAGCGTGAAGATCGTCAGCGACCTGCCGCTGCAGGGAGCTAACCGCGCCCAGACCACGACGATGAACAACGCTATAGAGCTCGCCCTCAAGGAGAGGAAAGGCAAGGCCGGCGACGTCACCGTCGAGCTGGAGAAGAAGGACGACGCCACGGCGCAGGCCGGGCAGTGGGACCCCAGCAAGTGCGCCGAGAACGCGCAGCAGGCCGCCCAGGACGACTCCGTGGTCGGTTGGATCGGACCGTTCAACTCCGGTTGCGCGGCGACCGAGATCCCGACCCTCAACGAGGCCGGTCTCGGAATGATCAGCCCGGCCAACACCTACATTGGTCTCACCAAGAAGGGCGGCGAGCCCGACGAGCCGGACAAGTACTACCCCACCGGCAAGCGCAACTACGCCCGCGTTATCGTGGCCGACGATAAGCAGGGCGCGGCCGGAGCGCAGCTCCTGCAGCAGGAGGGCGCTAAGTCCGTCTACATCCTCGACGACAAGCAGACCTACGGTAAGGGCCTCGCCGACCAGTTCGAGAAGGCCGCCAAGAATTCCGGCATCCAGGTCCTCGGGCGTGAAGGCATAGACGGCAAGGCGTCCAACTACCGCTCGCTGATGAGCAAGATCTCCCAGTCCAACCCGGACGCTATCTACTTCGGCGGCATCATCGAGAACAACGCCGCCCAGATCATCAAGGACAAGGTCGGCGCCGGGATGAGCAACGAGGACGTGCTCTTCGTTGGCCCGGACGGTATTTTCGTGGACTCCCTGATCGACCAGGCCGGCAAGGACGCGGAGGGTATCTACGTTACCTTCGGTGGTCTGCCGGAGAGCGAGCTCTCTGCCAAGGGTCAGGCTTTCGTCAAGAAGTACAGGTCCACCTACGACGATGACATTCAGCCCTACACCGCATATGCTTACGAGGCCGCTAACGTGATGCTCGACGCGGTCGAGAAGGCCTCGAAGAAGGCAGGCGGCGTTCCCGACCGGGAGGCCGTGGTCAAGGAGATCTTCGCCACTAAGGACTACAACGGAGTCCTCGGTAAGTGGAGCTTCGACAAGGACGGCGACACTACGCTGACCAAGCTCTCCATCCAGAAGGTCGAGAACGGTAAGTTCAAGTTCCAGCGCACCGTGGACGTCGCGGACCTGGTGCAGTAGAAAGGACGGACGGTAAAGCTCGGGGACCGGCGCGGTGGAGATCGTGGCCGGTTCCCGCTTCTATAGAAGAGGGCGCGGATGACAACGGGTGAACCAACGAAGAGTAGGTCCGGCGTACTGCTGGATAGTGTCCGGTCCTCGAGCTGGCAATCGCGCATAGCGGTGGCGCTGATCGCGGCGCTCCTCATACTTCTGCTGGTGCAGGCGGCGCAGGAACCCGGAGAGTTCGCCTCTCAGCTAGTTATCGGGATCACCAACGGGGCGATCATCGCGCTCATCGCGCTCGGCTACACGCTGGTGTACGGGATCATAGAGTTGATCAACTTCGCCCATGGCGATAACTTTATGCTCGGCTCCTTCGTCGGCCTGACGGTGCTCTCGGGCACCTTCTTCGGGATCGGTCTCTTCGCCCCGATCAACGGGGAATCCAGCGCGTTCCTGAAGGTTATTGGCATCGGCATCGCGCTTGTCGTGGCGATGGCGGCGTGCGGGCTTATCAACATGGGGATAGAGCGGGTGGCGTACAAGCCCCTGCGCAACTCCCCGCGGCTGGCCGTCCTGATCACGGCCATCGGCATGTCTTTTATCCTGCAGAACGTGGGCCTGGTGTGGAAGGGACCCACCCAGGTCCCCTTCCCGGAACTCATCTCCAACGCTAACGTCTTCAACGAGAGCGTGGTCGCCTTTCGCTGGAGGGACCTCTTCGTCATCGTGGTGACGGTGCCGCTCCTGGCGGGCCTCTCGTACTTCATAAGGAGCACCAAGCAGGGCAAGGCGATGCGGGCCGTCGCGCAGGACAAGGAGGCGGCGTCGATGATGGGGATTAATGTGAACCGTACGATCTCCATCACCTTCCTCCTCGGAGGCATCCTGGCCGGGGCGTCGGGCGTGATGTTCGGCCTCTTCAACGGCATCACCGTCTTCAGCGTCGGATTCACCCAGGGGCTCTACGCCTTCACCGCCGCGGTACTGGGCGGCATCGGAAACCTGACCGGGGCGGTGGTCGGCGGGTTCCTCATCGGGATCATCGGTTCTATGTCCGACCAGTACATCGGCGTGCGGTGGACGGCCATCGTGATCTTCGCGGTCCTGATCCTGGTCCTGGTCTTCCGGCCGCGCGGCCTGCTCGGGGACCGCTCGGCGGTGCAGGGCGGAGGCGAGTAGGATGGCGGCGCGTCTGAAGCGGTACTGGCTGCCCATCGTGCTTATCGTGGCAGCGCTCCTCTTCCCGTTCCTGGACACTGCCCTGGACGCGGGCCTGATGTACCCGGTGATAACCATCGCGATCTACGTGATGCTGGCCCTGGGACTGAATATTGTGGTCGGCTTCGCGGGCCTCCTGGACCTCGGCTTTGTGGCGTTCTACGCTCTCGGGGCCTACGTGGTGGGGTGGTTCGCCTCCAGCCAGTTCAATCAGGTGAGCTTCTCTTTCGGCTCGACGGCCGTCAGCCTGAGCGGCGGCTCGCCGCCCGGCATACACCTCTCGTTCTGGATACTGCTGGTTCTGGCCGGCGCGTTCACGGCGCTCTGCGGGGTGATCATCGGCTTTCCGACACTGCGGCTGCGCGGCGACTACCTGGCTATAGTGACACTGGGGTTCGGGGAGATCATCCCGCGCTTCTTCCAGAACGGTGACGATCTCGGCGGCTTCAACCTCACCAACGGCACCATCGGCATAAAGGCGATAGACTCGCCGGGCATCCCGTTCATGCCGGACTCGCTCTCGACCTTGCAGCGCTTCTCTTCGCTGGACCTTAACCCCTGGTACTACACGATCCTGATCCTGGTCCTCATCACGATCTACGTGAACGTACGGTTGCAGGACTCGCGGCTCGGACGAGCCTGGATCTCCGTGCGCGAGGATGAGACGGCCGCCGCCGCGATGGGCATCAACCCGGTGACGACGAAGCTCTGGGCCTACGCGCTGGGAGCGGTCTTCGGCGGGCTCGCGGGCGCGTTCTACGGGGCATTCACCAAGAACATCTTCCCGGACGCCTTCCAGTTCAACGTCTCCATCTTGATCCTGTGCATGGTCATCCTCGGCGGGATGGGCAACATCTACGGCGTGATCCTGGGCGCCATCGCCCTGCAGGGTCTGAACTTCTACCTGCTGCCGAAGATCAACGACTGGGTCCACGCTATCGGCAACCTCGTCGGCAGTCCGCTCCTCTCGGGAGCCGATATCCCGAAGTACAACTTCTTCCTCTTCGGCGTCATCCTCGTCCTGATGATGCTATTGAGACCCGAAGGAATTATCCCGAACCGCCAGCGCCAGGAAGAGCTGCGCGGCGGCGACGAGGAACCAGCCGCCACGGAGCCCGCCCGTGTCTGAGCAGAACGGTAACACCACGAGCGGCGCGCCGAACGGCTTGGCGAAGAACGTCTCGAACATCATGGAGGCGCGGGGGATCACGAAGGTCTTCGGTGGCCTCGTGGCGGTCAACTCGGTCGACTTCGACATCCCCGAACGCTCTATCGTCAGCCTGATCGGCCCGAACGGCGCCGGGAAGACGACGTTTTTCAACATGGTTAGCGGTCTGTACCAGCCCACCTCCGGCACGTTCTCGCTGGTGGGCCGCGACATTACGCGCCTGAAGGCGCACCAGCGCGCCCAGTTGGGCATCGGACGCACGTTCCAGAACGTCCGGCTCTTCGGCACGATGAGCGCGCAGGACAACGTGCTCTCCGGCATGCACACCCGCCTGAAGGGCAACATCCTGGGCTCCATCTTCCGCACGCCCGCCACGCGCCGCGAGGAGTCGGAGGCGAGGGAGAAGGCTCAGGAGTTGCTCCGGTTCGTCGGCATTCAGGGGCGGGAGACGTTCGCCAAGAACCTCTCCTACGGCGATCAGCGACGTCTGGAGATAGCGCGGGCGCTGGCCTCGGAGCCGAAGCTACTGCTGCTCGACGAGCCGACGGCGGGGATGAACCCGCAGGAGACGGCGAAGCTGACCGACCTGATGGGCCGGTTGCGCGAGGAGCGGGGGATAGCGGTGTTGCTCATCGAGCACGAGATGCGGGTCGTCATGAGCATCTCGGACCGGGTAACGGTCCTGGACCACGGCGAGAAGATCTCCGAGGGCGCGCCCGCCGATGTGCGGCAGGACCCGAAGGTGATCGAAGCGTACCTCGGAACGGCGAAGACGGGCTAGGATGGGACAGACCTTCGACAAAATACCAGACGAGTTCGCCGGCTGGTTCGAGCAGCAGCCGGTGTTCTTCGTCGCCACTGCTCCCGCCGATCCCGAGACCCACGTCAACGTCTCGCCGCGCGGGCTCGACACTTTCAGGGTTATAGGACAGAACCGCGTCGCATGGCTGGATCTTACGGGCAGCGGCGTAGAGACGATAGCCCACCTCAAGGTGGAAGAAGCTGGAGGACGGATCACGTTGATGTTCTGCGCTTTCGAGGACTCACCACGGATAGTTCGCCTCTACGGTCGGGGCAGGGTCCACGAGCCTGGCGACGATGCTCACGGCGAATTGCGCTCCCATTTCCCCGATCTGCCCGGAGCGCGGGCCATCATAGACGTGACGGTGGACCGGGTATCGACTTCGTGCGGGTTCGGCGTCCCGCTGATGGAGTTCATGGGACACCGCGACGAGCTCATCGAGTCCGCCAGGCGCAAGGGAGAGACGATGATGGAGGCCTACCGGGCGCGAAAGAACGCCGAGAGCATCGACGGCCTGCCGGGGTTGGAGTCCGCGACCCTCGTGGAGACGAATTAGCATGGCGCTACTCGAAGTAGAGAACATGCACAGCTACTATGGCAACATCCACGCCCTGCGCGGCGTCTCGCTGACCGTCGAGGAGGGCGAGGTCGTCACCCTGATCGGCTCGAACGGGGCGGGCAAGACGACGACGCTCCGCTCCATCCACGGCGTCTTGCCGCCGAGGGAGGGCAAAGTAATCTTTGACGGCCAGGAGATACAGGGCGTTCCGGCGCACGACATGATCTCGAAGGGCATCGCCCAGAGCCCGGAGGGACGCAAGATCTTCCCTCGCATGACCGTGATGGAGAACCTGGAGATGGGCGCCTACCATCGAAACGACCGCGCCGGGATAAAGCAGGATATCGACCGTGTCTTCGAGCTGTTCCCACGCCTTCAGGAGCGCATTAAACAGGAAGCCGGCACGATGAGCGGGGGCGAGCAACAGATGCTCGCCATCGGCCGCGCACTGATGAGCCGGCCGAAGCTGCTCCTGCTGGACGAACCCTCGATGGGTCTCTCTCCGGTCCTCGTGGAGCGCATCTTCGACATCATCAAGGAGATCAACGCGCAGGGCACCACCATACTGCTCGTCGAGCAGAACGCGAACATCGCCCTGGAGATCGCCACCCGCGGCTACGTCCTCGAAAC
>DASSMB010000128.1:0-3815 GCA_035689095.1 Rubrobacteraceae bacterium
GCGCGCCATGAACTCAAGCAGCTCATATTCGCGGTTTGTCAGGTCTATCTCGCGCTCGGTAGAGCCTTCACCGCGCCGGACCTCGCGCGTAGCGGTGTTTATCCGCAGGTCCGCGACACGCAGCACCTCCTCGCCGTCGTAACGGCGCACGAGGGCGCGCAGCCGGGCCAAGAGCTCCTCAGTCTCGAAAGGCTTGGTGAGGTAGTCGTCAGCACCGAGATCCAGGCTGTGCACCTTGTCCTGAAGGGTGTCGCGAGCGGTCAACATGATCACCGGAACCCGGTTGCCTTCCGCTCGAAGCCGCTTCAGCACCCCGACACCGTCGAGCCCCGGCAACATTATGTCGAGGATCACCACCGCCGGATCGAAGCTCGACACCGCCTCCAGGCCGGAGAGTCCGTCGCCCTCGCACCGTACCTCCAGACCGCGGTGCGAGAGCTCTAGCTCCACGAGCCGGGCTATGGAGCGGTCGTCCTCGACCACCAAAACGCGAGTCCCCTTCTTCAACGGATACCTCTCTTCAAGTATCCTTCCGGGCGCCGGAGATCCCCTCTTCGGTCTGCTCCTCGCGGTCCACGTTCTCGCGGTCCACGTTCTCGCGGGCGGTTCTTCCGCGCAGGGCGAGCCACAGGACATAGACGGCTCCGACCGTGATCACCCACAGCGGCGACGCCAGGAACCCGGCCAGCACATCCGTCGGATAGTGGACGCCGAGGTAGAGCCGCGAGAACCCTATGGTGAGGACCAGCAGCACCCCGCCGGCGGCCACGGCCCAGCGAGCGAGACCCCGCAGGTGGTAGGCCAGGATCAGGGTCAGCATCCCATAGAAGCCCACGGCCACCGTGGCGTGTCCGCTCGGGAATGAAAAGAAAGACGCCGTGTAGCCCGAGTCGAAGAGCTCCGGGCGCGCTCGCTGGAATACGGTCTTGAGCACGGTGGTGAGCACGATGCCCCCGGCGGTCGAGACGACAAGCAACACGGCCGAGAGCTTCCAACCCCTGAGGTAGAAGGCGAGGACCGCGGCGGCAAGGAGCGGGATGACTACGTAGTAGTAGCCGAGGGTGGTTACGAGGCGCATCGGCTCGTTCAGCCAGTCCGGGAAGGTCGCGTGGATCCAGAGTAGCACCGCCCGGTCGAAGCGCCGGCTCTCCCCCTCGGCCACGTCCTCGGTTATCTTGGCGAACAGCGCGATGACGCCGGTGGAGACCGCGAGACCGGCGACCAGCCACAGGGCCGCGGTCAGCGACAGCCGCTCCGAGATCTTGCGGAAGGACCCGCGATGTTTATCCAGCAGACGCTCGAACATGAGGGATATTCTAAACTGCATACGGCCATGAGGGTGATGACGTTCAACATCCGGGGGTTCCGGCGCGACGCCGGCACACCCAACGCCTGGAAGAAGCGCGTGGGGTCGAACGTGGAGGTTATCTCGCGTTGCGACCCGGACGTGATCGGCCTTCAGGAGTGCCAGCCCGGCAACCTGAAGGCGTACCGGCGCCGTCTCCCGCACTACGGTCGGATACGCGGTCCCAGGTACGGCAACCGTCCGCCTCACGACTTCAACGCTATCCTGTTCCACGAGTCGCGCCTCGAAGTCGTCGAGTCCGGCGGGTTCTGGCTCAGCGAGACCCCCGAAGAGTACTCCCGGAGCTGGGAGACTCGGGTGGCCCGCTCCGCCAACTGGGTGCTCTTCAGAAGCCTCGAAGACGGCGAAGCCTCCGGCGCGACCTTCCTTCACCTCAACACGCACCTCGATCACCGCAGCAAGCCCGCCCGCGTGGAGGGCAGCAGGCTCGTGGTACGGAAAATAGCCGAACTCCGAGCTAGTCTCGGCGACCCGCCGGTCATCGTTACCGGGGACTTCAACGCCGTCCCCGGCTCCGCACCGTACCGCAACTTCGTGGCGGCGGGCTTTACCGACGCTTACCTCGCCGCCGGCAATGAGGAAGCGGAGGACGTACACACCTTCCACAACTTCAGGGGGCCGGAGTTCGTACCTCGGCGCGGCCGGAGCCCAAAGCGTCTGGATTGGGTCATGTTCCACGACTCCCTGGAGCGCGTGCGGGTGGAGTCCTGCCGGATAGCGCGCTACCGGGACGAAGGTTCCGGCACGTTCCCGAGTGACCACTACCCCGTTGTCGCGGACCTCTCGTTCGGGAAGTAGGCTCTGGGTAGAAGCTCGCGGCCACGTATAATCTGCTGGCGAGAGATCGGCCACCAGGAAGGTCCACGAGTTGCAGAACAATGACATTGTCCGGGCGCTGGCGACCATCGCGACGCTCATGGAGATAAAAGACGAGAGCCACTACCGGGTGCTCGCCTACCAGCGCGCCGCCGAGACCGTTGCCGCCCTGGGACGGCCGGTACGGGAGGTCGAGGACTTAAAGAAACTGCCGCACATCGGCGGGGCGACGGCGGAGGTGATCCAGGACCTGGCCGAAGACCGGATGCCCCAGCTCCTGACCGAACTAACCGAGGAGATCCCAGCCGGACTCGTCGAAGTCACCCGCCTCCCGAACGTTGGTCCGCGCACCGCCGGGCGGCTCTGGCGCGAGCTTGACGTGAAGAGCGTCGAGGATGTCGCGGAGCTTGAAGAGGGACAACTCGCCGCCCTCAAGGGCTTTGGCAAGAAGAGCGAGGAGCGCATCCTGCGTGCAGCCCGCACCTACAATGCCACCGAGCGCCGCATGCTCCTTGACGAGGCGACGGCTCTCGGAGAACATCTGCTGGAGTTCGTCCGCTCCCATCCCGCTACGAAGAGAGCCGAGACCGCCGGTTCCCTGCGCCGCATGAAGGAGACCATCGGCGACCTGGATATCGTCGCCGCCAGCACCGACCCCGAGTCCCTCGCCAACGACTTCGCCGGAGCGCCGTTCGTGGATGAGGTCGTGGCGCATGGCAACACGAAGGTCTCCATCGTGTGCGGCGGCGCGGACGTGGACCTCCGCATCGTCGCGCCGGGGGCTTATGGATCCCTCCTTCACCACTTCACTGGCAGCCAGGCACACAACGTCGTGCTGCGCGAACGAGCCGTGAAGATGGGCATCAACATCTCCGAGTACGGTCTGGCGCAGGAAGGGACGAAAGATTACAAGCCGGTCGCGGACGAGGAAGAGTTGTACGAACGCCTCGGCCTCCCCTACATCCCGCCCGAGCTGCGAGAGGACGCCGGGGAACTGGAGGCTGCCGAGAGCGGCACACTGCCGGACCTCATCGAGACCAAAGACGTCCGCGGCGACCTGCACGTCCACACCAACTACTCCGACGGCCGCGGCACCATCGAGAGCATGGCCGAGGCCGCGATAGCTCTAGGCTACGAGTACCTGGTCTTCTGCGACCATTCCCAGAGCCTCAAGGTAGCCAACGGCCTCTCCCCCGAGCGCCTGAAGGAGAAGATGGAGGCGGTGCGAAAGGCGGACGAGAAGTACGGAGAGATCCGCCTGCTCTGCGGCTCCGAGGTAGACATCCTCAAGGACGGAACCCTCGACTACGAGGACGCCCTGCTAGCCGAGCTGGACTTCGTCGTCGCCGCCGTCCACACGTCGTTCGGGGTCGGCGAGAAGGCCATGACCGAGCGTATCATCCGCGCCATCAACAACCCGCACGTCCGCACCGTCGCACACCCGACCGGCCGCATCCTCAACCGCCGCGAACCATACGAGGTAGATGTATCGCGCCTCATCAAAGAAGCCGCCGCCACGAACACTGCCCTGGAACTCAACTCCTACGTGGACCGACTCGACCTCGCCGTCCCCTACGTCCGCGAGGCGATGAACGCCGGCGTGAAGATCACGGTAGACACCGACGCCCACGAC
>DASSMB010000129.1:0-3442 GCA_035689095.1 Rubrobacteraceae bacterium
GGCTCCGGCGGAGCGCTCGCCATGTGCGCCGCCGACTACGTGGGGATGCTGGAGAACTCGTACCTCTCCGTCATAGCGCCGGAGGCGTGCGCCTCGATCATCTTCCGCGACCCCGCCCGCGCCCCCGAGGCCGCCGAGGCCATGAAGCTCACGGCGAAAGACCTCAAGGAGCACCGGATAATAGACGAGATACTGCCCGAACCCCTCGGCGGCGCTCACAACGAGCCGCAGGCAACCATAGAGACCGTTGGCGAGGCGCTCGCGGTAACGCTCTCCGAGCTATCGGGCGCCGACCCGCAGACGCTCCAGAAGACGCGCTACGAGCGCTACCGCCGCATCGGAGCCCACATCTCCAGCGGCTGACGGCCAGGATAGCCGGAGACGGTCATCCCGCGCGTAGCGCACTACCCCTGGAGGAAGGCTAGCAACTCCCGCGCGGTCTCCTCGGGACGCTCCTCGGCGAGGTAGTGGCCCGCATCGAGCGGTCTGCCGCGCACGTCTTCCGCGTACTCGCGCCAGACGGCCTCCACGTCGTAGAGGCCGTGCATCGCGCCCCGCGCTCCCCAGAGTAGCAAGAGCGGGCATCGCAGCTTGTTCCCGCGGTCTGCCTCGTCGTGGACCAGGTCTATGCTGGCGGCGGCCCGGTAGTCCTCGCAGCTCGCGTGGATGGTGCGCCGGTCGAAGCAGCGCTCGTACTCGGCCAGGGCCTCGGGCGCGAAGATGCTCAGGTCCGCGCCGTACCGGCCGAGCGCCGAACGGAGGTAGTAGGCTGGGTCCGGGCCGATAAGGCGCTCGGGGAAGTCCGCTGGTTGGATCAGGAAGAACCAGTGGTAGTAGACGGTCGCCAGCTCCTTGCCCACGGTCTCGAAGATGTGGCGGGTTGGCACGATATCGAGCGCGGCGAGCCGGGTCACCCTTTCCGGGTGGTCGAGCGCCATCCGGTGTCCGACCCGAGCCCCGCGGTCGTGGCCGACGACCGCGAAGGTCTCGAAGCCGAGAGCCCGCATGACCTCGACCTGATCCGCAGCCATCTCGCGTTTCGAGTAGCGGGCGTGTTCGGGGTCTCCTTCCGGTTTGGAGCTGTCGCCGTAGCCGCGCAGGTCCGCCGCCACGACCGTAAAGCTCCCGGCCAGAAGCGTTGCTACACGGTCCCACATCGCGTGGGTCTGCGGGTAGCCGTGGAGGAGCAAGACCGGCGGCCCCGAGCCTCCGCGGACGATGTTGATCTCCGCTTCGCGAGTCTCTATACGAATGTTATCGAAGCCTTCGAACACGGCTTTTAGCCGAAGAAGGTGCGGGCGGCCTGGTAGAAGTCGTCCGGGACGGTCTTCGTCTCGCCGGTCGCCTCGGCCAGGGAGACGGTGACGATGTCGTTGCCGCGCAGGGCGACCATCTGGCCCCACTCGCCGTTCTTGACGGCTTCGGCGGCGCGCAGGCCGTAGCGGGTGGAGAGGATGCGGTCGAAGGCGGTCGGGGTGCCGCCGCGTTGCAGGTGTCCCAGGACGACGTGCCGGGTCTCGATGCCGGTGCGCTCCTCGATCTCCTTCGCCAGCGTCTCGGCGATGCCGCCGAGGCGGACGTGCCCAAACTCGTCGCGCTCGGCGTTCTGGGTGATGTAGTCCTCGGAGAGCACGACGCCCTCACTCACGGCGACGAGGCCCCACTTTTCACCGTTCTCGGCGCGCTTCTTGAAGATATCGGCGATCTCGTCCAGGTCCGGCTCGACCTCGGGGATGAGGGTAACGTTCGCGGCTGAAGCGACGCCCGCGCCCCACGTGATCCAACCGGCGTGCCGGCCCATGATCTCGACCACCACGACCCGCTCGTGGCTCTTGGCCGTCGTGCGGAGCTTGTCTATGGCGTCCGTGGCTATGGAGACCGCCGTGTCGAACCCGAAGGTCGTGTCCGTCGCGGAGAGGTCGTTGTCTATCGTCTTCGGACAGCCGATGACCTGGACATCGAAGTCGTCGTAGAGGCGCTTGGCGACGCCCAGGGTGTCATCGCCGCCGATTGCGACGAGCGCGTCCACGCCGAACTCCGCCATCTGCTTCACGACCTTCTCAGGGTCGCCTTCTTTCTTGTAGGGGTTCGTGCGGGATGAACCGAGGATGGTGCCGCCTTCTTGAAGGATGTAGCGCACGTCGTCCACTCCTAGGGGCATCACGGTGTCCGACTCGGGCGAGAGGAGAGACTTCCAGCCGCGTTTCAGGCCGACGACCTCGTAGCCGTATTCTTCGATGCAACGCATGGTTACGGCCCGGATCACACCGTTCAGCCCCGGCGCGTCGCCGCCGCCGGTCAGCATGCCGACCTTCTTTACCTCGGCCATGTTCCGTCCTCCTTCACTCCGTTCGACCCACCAGAAGATCAGTCTAGCAAACTGCCGCGCCGCGCTTGTCCTGGGACCTCCGGGCTACTGCGCCAGGTCCTGCTCCACGCCCTTCTCCTCGGCCTTGTACTCGTCGAGGACGATGAACTCTCCCGCCCGGCAGAACTCTATGAACGCCTGGAGGTGTTTCCTGGCCGGGCCGCTGAACCACTCGTCGAAGGTCACGTCGTCCTCGGATACCTGGTGGATGCGATCCCGGTCGTTCTCCGGGACGAACGGATCGTACTGGTCTTGCTCGGGGACTTCTTCCAGGACTTCTTCCAGGGCGTCGGCCATGTGCCGGGCGTCTTCGGCGGTCACGACCTGGCGCTCGGCGGTCAGGTAGCCGCCGTGCCAGCGTCCGGGGGGATAGAGGTAGCCGGTGAAGACCTCTTCGCCTTCCTCGTCCTCCAGCGCGAAGAACTCGACCCTTCCGCCGCTCTGGGCCACCATGCGGTTGTACTCCTCGTTATCCACCGGCCACTCGGCGGGTCTGGTCTTCGCGGGGATCCAACCATTCAAGTTCGCCATGTCGAGCACCTGCGCCCAACTGTGGAGCGTAAACCAGAAGTCGCCCTGTTTACCCCGAAGGACCCTGCAACTCATCCACCCTCCTCGATCTCTCATACCCTGGCCCTTGCCCGGCCTCCGTCCGCCGGAACTATGCACGGATAACGCCTGAAAGTCGAGTGCTCCTGGATCTAGGCTCGCCGACCAGCTTTCAGTAGCCGCTAAGTCGTGCTGGCTTCCTCCGAGTCTTCGTCCGGTCGGCGGCCGGTGCTGGTTATGGTGCGCATGGCCTCGTCTATGTCCTGACCCGCCTCTTCGACGGGCTCCATGTAGAGCCGGGCCCACAGCATGCGGCCGTCCTTCACGCCCATGACGATCACACCGGCCATGTGCAGGCCCGTGGCGCGCCAGTCCCACTCGCTCCACGCCGTCTCCCCGTCGCTCGTGTGCCGGAGCAACTCCGCCCTGAAGTCCGGGAAGCTCTCGAACATGCCCGACCAGTTCTTGCGGACCTGCTCCTTGCCCCCGAAGCCCCGGTTCGGGTGGGCGGGCTGCTCGCTCCCA
>DASSMB010000130.1:0-19071 GCA_035689095.1 Rubrobacteraceae bacterium
GGCGATCCAGGGGTATCCGGTGCCTGGGGCGTGTCCGGGACCGTTGTAGAGGGTTCCCTCGTCAACGCCCTCTCCGATAGGCTCGCCTGACTTACCCATCGCGGGAACCGTAAGCGTCATCGCCGTGCTGGGCGGCGCGGGCGCTCCAGACGGCGAAGCCGTCCCGGAAGGCGAGCTCTCCGATTGCGCCACCGGGGGCTGCCGTGAGGATGGTTGCTCCTCTATCGTCTGCCCTGCCGAAGCCTGTCCGGCCGACGTTCGATCCTCCCCCGCAGCGCGCTTCGCTGTCTCCCGATGCGCGGCGGCTTTCTCCTCTGTTGTCTGCTTCGCCAGCTTCTCTTCCGCTGCGCGCCTGGCGGTTTCTCCGGCGCTCCGCGCCCGGGCCTCTATCAGGGCGTCGTTGACCAGCGGCTCTGGAGCCGGAAGCACTACGGGAGTCACGGCACTCGCGACCGTACCGGCGCCGGTGCTCAAGACTCTTTCTCCGAGCACGAGCACGCCGAGTACCAGACCAGCGGCTATCAACAGCGAGTAGAAGGCCCTCCGGCGCGATCTCCGGCGCTCCTCAAGGCGCTCCTTGCGGCTGACCTCCATCTCGGCCGCGTCCGGTGAGTATTTCACCCTGCCCATCTCTCGTCTCCTGGTCTTCATGCTCTCGTCCTCTCGGCTCTCTCCAGCCCGTTGCCGGTACCATCAATATTGATCCTCGCGGCGAGTCGTGTCATGGTCCAAATGAGTGATTTTTGCGTCGGAGATGGAGCCCCTGGCACACGATATGGTCCGCCGCGTAGCGGTCCGGCCATAAGCGTTCCGGGCCGCAGAAGAAACGGGAAGACCGCAGCTAGTTGGACCTGTCTATAAGTCACATGCGAGACTCTGGAGCGAGGTACAATAGCTCGCGCATGGAGAGTATTCGGTAAAGTTCGGTGGTGGCGTTCGGGGGTGGAAGGAAGCCGCTGCTGGTACCGGACCCCGGCCAGAAGATAGCTCTGATCTCCGAGGACGGCTCCACCAGGGAGGGCTTCCGGGCCGTCTCGGGACCGCTGACGTCGGATACGGGAGAGACGATAGTCCAGGTCGTCACGGAGCGGGAGTACCAGGATGCCAGGCTGGACGGCCGTCCCCCGGTCTTCCTGAGTTGGCCCGCAAACCGAGTAACGTTCCCGGTTCCGAGGTACTGGTGGCTGAAGCGCCGGTTCTCCAGATAAACACCTCTGAACCTCGCCTCAAACCCGCCGGCAAAAGAGACACGTGATGTGGGCCTGCCTGGACTCGAACCAGGGACCTCTTCCTTATCAGAGAAGCGCTCTAACCGGCTGAGCTACAGGCCCACGGATGCTGGGAATATTCCAGCCGGGATAATTTACAACACCGGGCCTTCCCTGACAACCTGATTGAAGACCGGAGAGGCGGGAAGTAAAATCGAGTGCGTGTCAAACGGACTCTCAATGGACAATCACAGCCTCACGGTGTGAGAGGAGCAAAAAACCAGTGAGCGATAACGGCCTCACCCGGATGTCCATCTACGGTATCAACATGGACCTCTTCACCTCCAGCCCCATCGTCATACTTAAAGTCGAGGAGGAGAACCGCTATTTGCCGATCTGGATCGGCCAGTCCGAGGCGCGTTCGATCCTGATGAAGCTGCAGAACCAGGAGTTCTCCCGTCCTCTCACACACGACCTCGCCGTGAACCTGGTCTCCGAGCTTGGCGGCTCGATGGAACGGGTCATCGTTACCCGGCTGCAGGACTCTACCTTCTTCGCCACGATAAGCGTGGATATCGGTGGACGCACGGTCGAGATAGACTCCCGGCCCTCTGACGCCATCGCGCTGGCGGTGCGCTCCGGAGCGGAGATCTTCGCCGCCAACGAGGTCATAGAGGAAGCCGGCGTCGTCTTCGAGGAGGCGATCGAGGACGCCCCCGAGGAAGAGGTCGTCGACAAGTTCAAGGACTGGATGAACCGGGTCTCCCCGGAAGACTTCAAGTAGTGATCCGGTAAGTCCAGTAAGAGCGGCTAATCCTTGGAGCGGCCGAAGAGCCCTTGGCGTTCCTCCTCGGCCTTCTTGGCGCGTTCGGCGGCCCGGCTCACGGCGATGGTGGCGAAGATGACCACGAGCGTGATCAGGACCGCGTAGATAAACTGGCCGATCAAGGCCGCTCCCGCCTGACCGAAGATCTTGTTGAAGAGATTCTGGATGGCCGTGTTCCAGGCGAGGGCCGCCACCAGACCCAGGGCCGTCGAGATCAACGCCGAAAACTTGTCCAGCACTTCACCGGTCAACTGTGCCTCCTTTTAACTTGTCGTCTTCGGTCCCGCTGCTGTTCGACTCTTCTACACGGTACTCGGGGTAGGCCGAGAGGAACTCCTCGACCGATCCCGTACCCCAGCCCACGATAACCTCCATCGTGCTCTGGTTGAAGCGGGTCCGGATCTGGCCTTCCCTCCTGACGCTGCGGCGGACATAGGCCCAGGGCGTCTCGCCGAAACGGCGCTCCAGCCGCTCGGTGTAGACGAACCGGCCCGTCGCCCGGTCCCGCACCATCAGTAGGTCCACTCTCAGCCCCCCGGAGCTTTCAACCCCGCCAACCGTTCCAGCAACCCCGCTTCTTCCCACGGCCACCGTCCTTCATCCTCTTCAACCCCGAACGGCGGCACGCTGCCCCACATCTTACCTGTTCCGGCAGCTACACTACTACCCGCCACGAGGACTTCCCCCTCGCCGAGCGTCGCCAGGCCCCGCCGATGCACGAACGATCCCTCTCGCTCCTCGATCCCTCCGACGCCCCAGGATGCCCGTATGCGAAGATCACTCCCCATATCCCGGAGCGCCCGCCGCAGGGCGTACAGCAACAGCGCGGCCCGCCCGTCCGCGAAGTTCTCCGCCGAACGCAGAGCCGCCAGCAGGTCCACCGCCTCTTCGGAGCCAACGGGCGCCACGGGCAGGTCCTGGTCCAGTTCGAACTCACCACTCCAGACCCTTCTCAGGATTCGCTCCCGGTGAGCGGACACCGCCAGCCGGCCGAGGTCTCCAGACCCGGCGCGGACCCGGATGGCGAGGGCCCCCGGTCCGATCCCCGCCTCCTCCACTCTCTCCGCGTCGAACGGCTCGCCCACCACGTAAACGTCTATCTCGCTCCCGAGACGTTCCTCCCAACTCCGGCTACCGGTGGTGATCGCCCGGCGGTCCAGGGAGTCGGGCTCGCCGCTACGGGAACCGAAGAACGGCAGGTCCTCCTCCTCGATCAGTTCGTCCTCCGCCGCAGCCCGCGCCCCGACCCCGCAGACCCGGCGCACCCCGGCGGCTCCGAGCGCCGGAATGCCGACTTCGGCGAGTTTGCGGAGGATCATGGGCGCCACGTCCTCGGGCCGCACCCCGAGACCCCCTACCGGCTCATCGCTCGTGAGCAGCATCCCTCTCACGGGGACCGACGCGAGGTCCGGGGCTACGCTCTCCGTTGAGGCGGCTACCCACCCGAACCCGGACTCCGAGGCCGCCGCGTAGACGGGGCTCTCCACACCGGGCAGGCGGGCGGCGAAGAGTGCGCGCTCGAAGGCCGAGCTGTCGGCGGCGTAGAGGACGACCTCGGCTTCATCGCCCTCGCCGCGCCACTCGTAGTCCGCCACATGCTCGGCCACGGAAGACCCGTTTACTCTATGACGATCAGAGGATCGCCGGAGCGGACGGTCTGCCCGGCCTCGACGCGCACCTCGGAGACGGTGCCGGACTTGGGAGCCCGGATCTCGCTCTCCATCTTCATCGCTTCCAGCACGCATACCGGCTCGTCCGCCGCTACCTCCTGCCCCTCCTCGACGAGCACCTTGACAATGGTCCCCTGCATCGGGGCCGCGACAGCCCCCTGGCTCACCGACGCCCGCCGGGTCTCTCCTGTCTTGCGCCGGGGCGGCCCGCCCCCGCCGTTCGCCACCTCATCCCCAAATACCTTGACCCGGAAGAGCCTGCCGTTGACCTCGACCTCGACCTCCCGCGCGCGCTTCTCGGAGGCTTCGCCTCTCGCCTCGATCTTCCCGAGCGATGCCGGCTCTATCTTTAGCCCGTCCATCCTCTCCGCTATAAAGCCCGTCGTGTAGTCGCCGGAGATGAAGACCTCGTCGTCCAGGATCGCCCGGAAGAACGGCAGCGTCGTCGCTATCCCCTCGACCCGGAACTCAGAGAGCGCCCGGCGGAGCTTCGTCAGGGCATCCTCCCGGTCGGTGCCGCGCACGATGAGCTTGGCGAACAGCGGGTCGTAGGACTCGGGCACCACGCCCGGTCCCGAGAGCGAGGAGTCCACCCGCACCCCCGGACCGCCCGGCTCTTCGTAGGCGGTGACGCCGCCGGGGCTCGGCGCGAAGTCGTTGGCGGCGTCCTCGGCGTTGAGGCGCGCCTCGATGGCGTGACCGCGCCAACTCACATCCTCCTGAGCGAAGGGCAGCGGCTCACCGGCGGCGATGCGGATGCCGGTCTTCACGATGTCTATACCCGTTACCTCCTCGGTGACGGGATGCTCGACCTGTACCCTGGTGTTCATCTCCAGGAAGTAGAACTCGTGATCCTGGACCAGGAACTCGACGGTGCCGACGTTGTCGTAGCCGACGGCCTCCGCGGCCTCGACCGCCGCGTGTCCCATCTCCTGGCGCATGGCGGGTGTCAGGGCCGGGCTCGGGCACTCTTCGAGGAGCTTCTGGTGGCGGCGCTGGATGGAGCAGTCCCGCTCGCCGAGATGAACGGCGTTGCCATGCTTGTCCCTGACGACCTGTATCTCGACGTGGCGCGGTCCCGGCAGGTACTTCTCCACGTAGACCGATCCGTCTCCGAAGTACGCCTCTCCCTCGCGGCTGGCCCGCTCGAACGCCCCCTCCGCCGCCGCATCGTCCTGGGCGACCGCGAAGCCCTTGCCGCCGCCACCCGCCGAAGCCTTGACCGCGACGGGATAGCCGTGCTCCTCTCCGAAGACGAGGACCTCCTTGGCGGAGCTTATGGAGTCTTTCGTGCCCGGCACCATCGGGACGCCGGCCTTCATCATGATGCGCCTCGACTCGACCTTGCTGCCCATGGCCTCTATGGCCTCGGGGTGCGGCCCGATCCAGACGAGCCCCGCCTCCGTGACCGCCCGCGCGAAAGGCGCGCTCTCCGCGAGAAAGCCGTATCCCGGATGTACCGCCTCCGCTCCGCTGCGCTTCGCCGTCTCGACAAGCTTTGCGATGTTCAGGTAGCTCTCCGGCGCCGGCGCCGGGCCGATGTGGTACGCCTCGTCGGCGAGGGCGGCGTGGAGGGAATCGCGATCCACATCCGAGTAGACGGCGACGCTTTCTATGCCCATCTCCCGCAGGGCGCGGATGATGCGGACGGAGATCTCTCCGCGGTTCGCGATCAGGACCTTAGAGAACACCTAGACTATCCCCTCCCAACTAGAGTAAGACCACAAAGAACCTTCGAGCGTCATCCCCGGCGGCACCTGATGTCCGAGCAGACCGGCCAGCTTCCACCGGCTGCGCTTGAGCGAAGATCCCTTCTCCGGCTCCGCCTCGCGCAACGCCTCCAGCGCGGCCATGATGGCGGCGGCCTCTTCGGGCGTCGGAACGGGCTCCGTATATATTCGCCTGGTCTCCGTCATCCCTCCACGTACCGGATCAACGGCGAAATGAGATACACGGTCAACGCTAGTCCGACCAATACCCCCACTACGAACCCGCCGAGTTGAAGTCCAAGCGTGCTAAGCATCAGGCTCATTCTATCCCGCGAAGCGTTCTCCGATCCGCCTTCGATCATCACCGTCAGAGACGACCAGAAGCCGAGAGGACAACTAAACAGGAGCCCGAAGGTGAACGTCCCTGCATTACCGGAACTCCAGTCGGGAGCACCGAAGAGAAGCTCGGCCGAGAAGAGGGTTGCGACCAGCACCACGTGCAACAGCCAGGCACGGAGAAGTATCATCCTCCGTCCGCCCCAAGGGCGCAGGCGAAAAAAGACGCGCGCGATTAGATAGCCAACAGCCCCGCCGATCACCAAGCTGGAAAACAGGGGCAGCATCGGGGTGCCTGCCTTCGTACCGGCAAAGACGAGCATGACCAGCAAGACGAGCATGAACCCGAAGAAAAGAACCCGCGCCTTCATCCCGCGAAGTACCGGATCAGGGGGCCGAGGATGTACTGAATCAGAGCGTACAGGCCGAAAGCCAGTGCCAGAATAGTAAACAACGCACCGGCTACTATCAGTATCCCCTGCAAAATCGCCCGGCGGCTCTGGTAGACCTGTTCCGGTCCGGGTTGCGGTCGAGGCACAAGTCCTGACCGAAGCCCTTGCGGGACTCCCAGAGCGAGTCCATACACGAGCGCCCCGGACATTCCTCCCCCGTCGGAGAAAAACGACGGCGAACCTACGAAGAACGCGCCTATCAACAAGAGCATGAGCCCCAGAGCGAAACCCGAAACGAAGGCTACAACGTCTGCCCAAGAATCAAAGCGTCGGACAAATCGGCCCCTAAACGGCATAGACACCGAGTAAGCCGATAAGTGCCCGATTAGTACTCCGAGGAGCACAACCAGCACCCAAAAACCGGTGTCGGAACCCATCAGGCCCAGCAGAGCCAGAGCGATTGCCAGAGCAGAAATTAGTGCAACGCCCGCGCGCTCAGGCCACGTCTTGAACCACCTGTCGAAGATCACGTTCATGCTCGCCTCTTGGATTTCCTCAAAGCGGGATGTTTCCGTGCTTGCGCGGCGGGCGCTCGGGACGCTTGGTCCTTATCATCTGTAGCGCCTTTATGAGATACGGGCGGGTCTCGCGCGGGTCTATGACGTCGTCCACGAATCCCATCTCCGCCGCGACCATCGGGTTGTTGAACTGCTCCTCGTAGCCTTCGATGAGCCGCTCGCGCTCCGCCTCCGGGTCTTCGGCCTCGGCTATCTGGCGGCGGAAGATGATGCCCACGGCAGCCGATGCTCCCATCACCGCAATCTCTCCGGTCGGCCACGACACGTTGACGTCCGCCCCTATGTGCTTGGAGTTCATGACGTCGTAGGCCCCGCCATAGGCTTTGCGCGTGATCACGGTCATCTTCGGCACCGTGGCCTCGGAGAAGGCGTACAGGAGCTTCGCCCCGTGACGGATGATGCCGCCCCATTCCTGATCGGTGCCCGGCATGAACCCCGGCACATCAACGAACGTCACCAGCGGTATGTTGAAGGCGTCGCAGAACCTGACGAACCGAGCCCCCTTGACGCTCGCGTCTATGTCGAGCGTCCCCGCAAGGACCGCCGGCTGGTTCCCCACGACCCCGACCGCGTGCCCATCGAGCCGCGCGAAGCCGACTACGAGGTTCTGAGCCCATCCCTCCTGCACCTCGAAGAACTCCCCATCGTCCATGATACTCACCACCGCCTCCCGGATGTCGTAGGGGCGGTTGGCCGAGTCCGGGACGAGCGAGGCGAGGTCCTCGTCCATGCGCTCCGGATCGTCGGCCGGCTTGTAGTACGGCGCGCTCTCCAGGTTGTTCTCGGGCAGGAACGAGAGCAGGTAGCGCACGTCGTCCAGACAGCTCTCTTCGTCGGGGGCGGAGAAGTGGGCGACGCCGGACTTGGTGTTGTGGGTAGCAGCGCCGCCGAGGTCTTCCTGGGTCACGTCCTCGCCGGTCACGCTCTTTATCACGTCCGGCCCGGTGATGAACATGTGGCTGGTCTCCTCGACCATGAAGATGAAGTCCGTTATCGCCGGAGAGTAGACGGCTCCACCCGCGCACGGCCCCATGACCACGCTTATCTGCGGGATTACGCCCGAGGCGAGCACGTTACGGTGGAAGATGTCCGCGTATCCCGCGAGAGACACGACGCCTTCCTGTATCCTTGCCCCGCCGGAGTCGTTAATCCCGACTATGGGACAGCCGGTATTGAGCGCCAGGTCCATCACCTTGCAGATCTTCTGCGCGTACACCTCGCCCAGCGAGCCGCCGAACACCGTGAAGTCCTGCGAGAAGACGCACACCTTGCGCCCCGAGACCTCGCCGTAGCCCGTGATTACGCCATCCCCGAGTGGCCGGTTCTCCTCCAAGCCGAAGTTGTACGAGCGGTGCACCCGGTAACGGTCAAGCTCCACGAAGGTGCCTTCATCGAGCAGTAGTTCGATCCGCTCGCGGGCGGTTAGCTTGCCCTTCTCTTTCTGGCGCTCGACCGCCTTTTCGGGTGCTGGATGCGCCGCTGCCTCGCGGAGTTTCTCCAGACCTTCTATCTTTCCGGCGGTGGTATTCTCGCCGAGCCTCTCACCCTGCATGGTTCGGCATTCTAGCACGCGCGAAAGCCACGATTTCATGGCGCGAGTGTTGTGGGCGTTCGGCGGGCGAAGACCTTACCGGATACGGATACGCTTCTCTTCCACTATCCAGAGACGGCCTTCAAGAGGTTCGTGTTCGACCGCCTTTAGCGTTCGCCGGAACACGTCGAGAACGTGGACCTTATCTTGCCGGGCAAGCCGCAGCACGATCAGGCCGGGATGCTCGTCCGGCGGGTAGGTTTGTATGTCGGCGAAATCGAGATCCAGGGTCACGAAGACCCGGCCTTCGGTCTTACAGACCTCGGACAGATGCCGGTCGCTGGCGCCGACGAGCCGTTGATCGTCCACCGTAGCGGCCTCGTGTCCGGCGGCCCGCAACTCCTCGGCCAGCTCCACCGGGAGGTTCTCATCGATCTTGAACCTCACGCGGCGCCTTACGCCGGCAGGGGTACGACGCGCTCGCGGGCCAGATCCGCGGCGTAGGCAATGGCCGCCTGTATGTCCTCGCGACCGACAGAAGGGTAGCTCTCCGCAATCTCCTCCGGCGTCTGACCGGCGGCGAGGTTGTCCAACACCACCGAAACCATCACCCTGGTTCCCTTGATGCAGGGCTTGCCGTGACAGACATCGGGATCAACCGTGATGTGTTCTCTCCAATCCATCACGAGTAGTTTAAACCCTGACCACCGAGGATCGCTCTCTCGTTCATCGCCTTTACAAGAATAGAATCCGAATTGCATTTCAACGGGCACATTACCGGCTTTTCGACCCACCCTCTCACCCTGCATGGTTCGGCATTCTGGCACGCGCGAAAGCCGCATTTTCGCCGCGGATACGGGCTCGGGTAGTAGAATAAAGAAGTTCCGGGATCGCCACCGGCGTGGGAAAGGAGAATAGCCTATGCAAGTCTTCGAGAAGCTTTCGGAGTACCGCTACGAGCAGCTCGTCTTCTGCCACGACAAGTCCACAGGACTGCGCGCGATCATCGCGATCCACGACACTACGCTAGGTCCCGCCCTGGGCGGCTGCCGGATGTACCCCTACGCCACCGAGGACGAAGCGGTGGTTGACGCGCTGCGCCTGGCGCGCGGCATGACATACAAGGCCGCCGCGAGCGGGCTCAACCTCGGGGGAGGCAAGTCGGTCGTGATCGGGGACCCGCACACGGACAAGTCCGAGGCGCTGTTCCGGTCGCTGGGACGCTACGTCGAGACGCTTGGCGGACGCTACATCGTGGCCGAAGACGTCGGGATCTCGACCTCCGACATCTCGTATATCCACGTCGAGACCTCACACGTAGTCGGCATGGACGTAACCTACGGCGGCTCCGGCGACCCCTCGCCCTTCACCGCGCTCGGGGTGATGCAGGGGATGCGGGCCTGCGCCGAGGAGGTCTTCGGTACGGACTCTCTGGAGAGCAGGACGGTCGCGGTCCAGGGGCTCGGTCACGTCGGCTACCACCTGTGCCGCCTGCTGCACGAGGAAGGCGCGCGGCTCATCGTGACGGACATCGAGCGGGAAGCGGTCGAGAGGGTCGCGCGGGAGTTCGGGGCGAAGGTGGTGGAGCCGGATGAGATCCGGACGATGCCCTGCGACGTGTTCGCGCCGTGCGCCATGGGCGCCGTGTTGAACGACGCCACCATCCCGGACCTTCGCTGCGAGATAGTGGCCGGGAGCGCCAACAACGTCCTGCTGGAGGCCCGGCACGGAGAGGCCCTGGCGGATCGCGGCATCCTCTACGCCCCCGATTACGTCATAAACGCCGGAGGGCTGATCAACGTCGCCGACGAGCTGGAGGGCTACAACGAGCGGCGAGCCACCCGGCGCGTCATGCGGATAAAGGACCGGATACGCCAGATCATCGCCATCTCAAAACGCGACGGCGTCCCGACGAACGTCGCCGCCGACACCCTGGCCCTGGAGCGCATAGCCGCCATAAGCTCGATGGAACGCCTGCACACCGGCCACCCGTACGGCCAACTCCAGCGCCGGCGCGAGACGATCTAGGACCGCTTCTTCTCTACTCCTCCTCGCGCCTATGTCCCGATGTCATCCGGCCTAGCCCTCGACCGCCGCTCCCGCTATCCGCTCCAGTAGAGCGTCGACGCTGGTAAGCTCGGCTCCGTACACTTTCTCCAGATACTCCAGACCGCCGGTCTGATCCTCCTCCGTAAACGCCTCTACTGCGTCAGCCGGGACCACCACCTTGTATCCCCGGTAGAAGGCGTCTGCCGCCGTGTGCCTGACACAGATGTTGGTGTGCAGCCCCGTGAGCACCACGGTGTCCACCCCGAGCTCGCCGAGCAGCATTTCGAGGTCCGTGCCGTAGAACCCGCTGTAGCGGCGCTTGGGCACTATGTAGTCCTCATCCTCCGGCGCGAGCGCGCCGATAACCTCCGCTCCGGGAGTGCCGGCCACGGCATGCGGCCCCCACACCTCAAACTCGTGGTCTATCTCCGGAAGATGCGCGTCATTGGAGAAGATGACCGGCGTACCGGCGGCCCGCGCTCTACCCAGCAGCCTACCGAGCGGCTCCAATATCCCGTCCGCCCTCTCGCACCTGAGCCCTCCGTAAACGAAGTCCTCCAACATGTCGATAACTAAGATCGCGGCTCTCATCCGTACCTCCTTGTAACGCCTACCCGACTTGTTGCTACATGAACTTGATACAAGCAACGGTTCTTGTAACAAAACACTACATGAAGTATCACACTGTCGGCAAACATCTGCAAGCGTTGCGTGTAATTCTCGGGAGGTTACTGGGCGCTATTGCGGTCGGGTCGTATTCGGGCTGGCGGCTGGCGGGGACATTCGGTAGGATGCGTGACTGTAGACACCGGGGAGCTCCAGGCCAGGGGCTGAGAGGGTGCAGGATCCGCGCCGACCCGAAGAACCTGATCCGGGTAATGCCGGCGGAGGAAGGGTATGGGCTCATATATCGAGGGGACGTCCGGGGCTTCGGCTACGGGCGTTTTTGCGTCTCCGCCGCGCCCGGGTCCAGACGAAGGAGGCAGGAGATGCTGGAGCAACGCGGAACGCGGCGGCCGGGCGAGGCTGGGGAGTCGGTAACCCAGCTCCGCTACGCGCGGGAGGGCGTCATCACGGAGGAGATGCGCTTCGTGGCGGAGCGGGAGCGGATGGAGGCCGAGGTCATCCGCGAGGAGGTAGCGCGGGGGCGCATGATCATACCCGCCAACGTCAACCACTTCTCGCTGGAGCCAATGTGCATCGGGAAGGCGGCCCGCGTCAAGATCAATGCCAACATCGGCAACTCCCAGACCACCTCGGAGATAGACGCCGAGATAGAGAAGCTCCGCACCTCCGTGAAGTACGGCGCCGACACGGTGATGGACCTCTCCTCCGGCGGTGACATACCGAGGATACGCCGGGCCATCATAGAAGCCAGCCCCGTCCCGATCGGGACAGTCCCGATCTACGAGGTCATAAGCCGCGTAGATAGCCCGGAAGAGATGACCGGCGACCTCTTCCTTGAGGTCATCCAGGAGCAGGCCGAGCAGGGCGTAGACTACATGACCATCCACGCCGGAGTCCTCTTGCAACACCTGCACCTGGTGCAGAGCCGCATCACCGGCATCGTCTCGCGCGGCGGTGGGTTGCTGGCGAAGTGGATGGTCCATCACATGAAGCAGAACCCGCTCTATGAGCGGTTCGACGAGATCCTGGACATATGCCGCCGCTACGACGTCTCCATCTCTCTGGGCGACGGGCTCCGCCCCGGCAGCGTCGCCGACGCCTCCGACGACGCCCAGTTCGCGGAGCTTCGCACTCTCGGCAAGCTCACCGAGCGCGCCTGGGCAAAGGACGTGCAGGTCATGATCGAGGGTCCCGGACACATCCCGCTCGACCAGCTAGAGATGAACGTGAAGATGCAGCAGGAGATCTGCCACGAGGCCCCCTTCTACACCCTGGGGCCGCTCGTGACGGACATCGCGCCCGGCTACGACCACATTACGAGCGCTATCGGAGCAGCAGTCATCGGCTGGCACGGGACATCCATGCTCTGCTACGTGACCCCGAAGGAGCACCTGGGTCTCCCGAACGCCGAGGACGTCAAGCAGGGCATGATCGCCTACCGCATCGCCGCCCACGCCGCGGACATCGCCCGCGGACGTCCCGGCGCCCGCGAGTGGGACGATGAGCTATCCAGGGCACGCTACGCCTTCGACTGGAGGCGGCAGTTCGATCTCGCCCTCGACCCGGATACCGCCCGGAACATGCACGACGAAACCCTCCCGGACGATTACTTCAAGACGGCGGAGTTCTGCTCCATGTGCGGCCCGAAGTTCTGCCCCATGCACAACTTCCGCGACGTGGACTGGGGCGCCCTGAAGAAGGCCACCGACCGTCTGCCGGCTGGGGGCTGAGTGTCCGGTAAGTAGCGAGAGGGAGACGCCGGAGCGTCTCCCTCCCCGATCTGCCACCCGGAGGCTGAAAGCAGTGGCAGATCGGGTGCGCGGTTCTCGTCCGCACATGCTACACTGGGATCGAAGTACGCTAGGGGTGCTTTAAAAAGCTGAGAGCAGACCCTTGGACCTGATCCGGATAGTACCGGCGTAGGGAAGCGTGGATACGGGCAACGAGACTAGCGTTGCCGCCGCGCCGCCCGGAGCCCGGCGGCTTTTTTGTGGAGCCGCCGTGGGACCGAAAGGCTCCGTTTTGGCGCGTGACCTCGATATACACCTCATAACCGACCGCAAACGGGCTCGCGGCGACCTGCCGGAAGTGGTGCGCGCCGCCCTGCTGGGTGGGGTGGACTTCGTGCAGGTCCGGGAGAAGACTGGCCCGGCGCGCAACCTCTACGAGACCACTCTACAGATACTCCCTCACGCCCGGAAAGCCGGGGCCGGAGTGCTGGTCAACGACCGGGTGGACGTGGCTCTCGCCACCGGCGCGGACGGCGTGCACCTCGCCGGCAAGAGCTTGCCGCCCCGTATAGCCCGGAAGCTAATCGGCGAGCTTCTACTGGGCGTCTCCGTACACGGTTTGGCCGAGGCCCGGGAGGCCGTGAGCGGCGGCGCGGACTACGTGACCTTCGGCCACGTCTATCCCACCTCCTCCAAGCCCGGTCTGCCGCCGCGGGGCCTGATCGAACTGGCCGAGATCGTCGAGTCGGTGAACATCCCCGTGCTGGCCGTGGGCGGCATAGAACCCTCGAACGCCCTGGAGGTGCTGAAGACCGGGGTCAGCGGGATCTCGGTTATCTCCACCATCCTGGCGGCTCCCGACCCGGAGAAGGCCACGCGAGAGTTGCGCGGGATACTGGATGTCTCAGGGCTTCGCCCCCGGCGCCGCTTCCCCAAACAGAGAATGAAAGGAGCGAGATGAACGTAACCCTCAACAGAGAGACGGTCGAGACAGAGAACCCGGAACCCACCATAAGCATCCTGCTGGCCGAACGCGGCATATCTGAGGAAGGCATCGTCGTGGCGGTAAATGGCGACGTTATAAGGCGCGGCGAATGGGAGGAACACGTGGTAAGAAGCGGCGACGAAGTGGAGATAGTGCACGCCGTTGCCGGGGGGAGCGGCGAAGACGAACTGGAGATAGCGGGCGAGGTCTTCTCCTCGCGGCTCTTCCTCGGCACGGGCAAGTACTCCGACGCGGAGACCATGAACGCGGCGCTCGCGGCGTCGGAGACCGGGATGGTGACGGTGGCGATCCGGTACATGGACCTCTCGGGAGACGGGGCGTCCTCGATCCTGGACCAGCTCGACCTCTCGCGCTACCGGCTGCTGCCGAACACCGCCGGGGCGACGACCGCCGAGCAGGCGATCCGGATGGCCCGGCTCGCGCGCGAGGCCACGGGCACGAACTGGCTCAAACTGGAGGTCATCGGCGACCAGGACACTTTATGGCCCGACGTGGCCGCGACGGTGGAGGCGACGAAAGTCCTGGTCGAAGAAGGCTTCGTCGTCCTGCCGTACACCAGCCCCGATATAGTCGCCGCCGTCCGGCTGGAGGAGGCCGGAGCCGCGACCGTGATGCCGCTCGGCTCTCCCATAGGCTCCGGTCAGGGAATGGTCGACTGGGCGGGCATCCGGCGCGTGATCGAGCGGATCTCCGTCCCCGTGGTGGTCGACGCGGGTATCGGCGTCCCCTCCGACGCCGCGACGGCGATGGAGCTCGGCGCGGATGCCGTGCTCGTCAACACCGCCATAGCCCGCGCGGACGACCCGGTCCGCATGGCGGAGGCGATGAAGCTCGGCACCAGAGCCGGCAGGCTAGCGTACCTCGCGGGCCGGATGCCCATCAGCGGAACGGCCCACCCGTCGAGCCCGACCCGCGGCGTCCCGGCGGTGAGCGCCTCCTGACGTGAAAGCCAGCGTGGACGTGGCCGTGATCGGCGGCGGGGTCATCGGGTGCTCCGTCGCCTACCACGCCGCCCGGCGCGGGGCGAGCGTCGCGCTCTTCGAGGCCGGGCAGATAGGCTCGGGCGCCTCCGGGGCCGCCGCGGGGATGCTCGCCGCCCAGGCGGAGGCGCGAGAGCCCGGCCCGTTCCTGGACCTCCTGCTGGAGAGCCGCGAGATGCACCGGGCGTTCGGCGAGGAACTGTACGAAGAGACCAGCCTCGATCCCGAGTACGTGTGGGCGGGGACCCTGCGCGCCGCATTGGACGAAGGCCCGGTGGAGGAACTCCGCGCCCGGCATCTCTGGCAGCGTCGACACGGCCTCTCCGCCCGGTGGATGAGCGGGGATGAAGCCCGCGAGCTGGAACCGGCTCTCTCCTCCCGGACGGTCGCGGCGCTCTACCTGCCGGAGGACGGTCAGGTGAACTCGCCCCGGCTGGTGCGGTCGCTCTCGCTCGCCGCCGCGCGCAGCGGCGCCAGGGTAGAGGAGTTCACGAAAGTCTGCGGACTCGTTGTCGAGGGGTCCACTATAACGGGCGTTCGCACCTCCGCGGGAGAGACGGCCGCGGGTGCCGTGGTGCTGGCGGGGGGCGCTTCGAGCGCCTCGCTCGTCAGTGATCTGGGTGTGGAGGTCCCGGTGCATCCGGTGAAGGGCGAGATCCTCGCCGCCGTCCCGCCGTCTCTGCCCATAAAGGCCAACGTGTGGGACGAGCGGTGCTACATGGTCCCCAAGCGGGACGGCCGGGTCGTGATCGGGGCCACCGAAGAGCCCGGCGTCCGGGACCCCCGGCCCACCCTGGGAGGCGTCGCGGCCCTCTCCGGCGCGGCAGTGAGGCTGGTGCCCGAGATCTCGGCCGCGACGTTCGCCAGCGCGTGGGGCGGCTTGAGGCCCGGCACTCCCGACAACCTTCCCGTACTCGGTCCGGTAGACGGCGTCGAAGGGCTGATGCTGGCTACCGGCCACTACCGCAACGGCGTCCTGCTAGCCCCGCTTACCGGGGAGGTGATCTCCGCCCTCGCCCTCGGAGAGACCCCGACTACGGACATCTCGCCCTTCTCGGCGCACAGGTTTACGAGGGCGGCTCACACTTGATCGAGCTGCCGGCGGATCTGCTAGTAACGATGGTATCCCACGCCCGCCGGGAGGCGCCGCGCGAGGTCTGCGGATGGCTGGCCGGGAGCGACGGCGGAATAATACGCGTTCTCCCCGTCCCAAACGCCGCCGAAGACCCACTGACCCGGTTCCTCATGGAGCCCGTCGCGCAGGTCCGCGCCATGCGAAGAGTAGCGAAGATGGGCCTGGACCTCATCGGCACCTACCACTCCCACCCCAGAACCCCCGCGACACCTTCGGCGCGGGACCGTCAACTCGCGGCGTACTCGGAGATGGCGCACCTCATCCTGTCCCTGTCCAACCCGGAACCGGAGATCGGTTGTTACCGCATCACCCCGCAAGGGTCCCACGTCCTGGATCTGGTAGTCGAAAGATCCGCGCGGTACTGGACGGGACGGGCCGTTCCAGAATACACTCTTCTCTGAAAACTGATGCGGCGGGCTCATCCGCCGCCACAGGGAGGAACACAGATGCCAGAAGCTGGCCCCAGATCGGTCAAGATTACTCTACCGCGTAGTCCTCGTCGGCGCCTTCCTCAATCCAGAACACGAATGAACACCTCTCTGAGAGGAGCCGCCGGTGCCTAGAAGAAGCTCTGAGGGCGTCGCCGCCTCACCCGCTGCCGGAGAGCTTTCGTTAGACGAGAAGCGCGGTCTCTACGCGGCCATCTTCGGCCGCCGCGACATCCGGGCGTTCCGCCCCGATCCGGTCCCAGATGAAGTCCTCGCCCGCATCCTCGACGCCGCCCACCACGCTCCCTCCGTGGGGTTCATGCAGCCGTGGGACTTCATCCTCATCCGCGACGCGGAGACGCGCCAGCGTATCAAGGAACTCTCCGACCGGGAGCGCCAGGCGGCGGCGTGCTTCTTCGACGAGCCGCGCCGCGACAAGTACCTCTCCATGAAGCTGGAAGGCATCCTGGACGCGCCCCTGAACCTGTGCGTGACCTGCGACCCGACGCGCGGCGGCCCGCAGGTCCTGGGCCGCAACAGCATCCCGGAGACCGACGTGTACAGCACCTGCCTCGCCGTCCAGAACCTCTGGCTCGCGGCCCGCGCCGAGGGCGTCGGCGTCGGGTGGGTGAGCATCCTGCGTAACGCGGAACTGCGCGAGATCCTCGGGATGCCGCACCACATCATCCCGGTCGCGTACCTCTGCATGGGCTATCCGAGAGACGGTTTCCCGGAGGAACCGCTACTCCAGACCACCGGCTGGCGGGACCGCATCCCTCTGGATTCTCTGGTGCGGCACGAACGCTGGGACGATGCGAGAGAAGACGAGAGCACGCTACGGTAGCAGCCAGGCCGCCGCCATCCAGACGGTAACCAGCGCGAGTACCGCCCAGTCGCTCGCCCTGGCCTTCATTCGCCGGAACTTGGTGCGGTATCGGCCGCCGCGGTAGCTGCGGGTGTGCATGGCGGTAGAGAGGAGGTCGGCGCGGGCGAAGCCGCTGATAAAGATCGGGACGAGCAGGCGTCCGATGCGCCGGGCGCGCGTGATGGGGCCTCCCTCGTCAAACGGTACGCCGCGCGCGGTCTGGGCGCGAGCGAGACGCTCTACCTCCTCGATAAAGATGGGGACGAACTTGATCGCGATGACGAAGACCAGCACCAGCTCGTTGACCGGGACCCCGATCCGTTGTAGCGGCCCGAAGATCAGCTCCAGACCGTTCGTCAGGTCCACGAGCGAGGTGACGAGCATCAGCATAGTCGTAACGTAGTACAGGAAGATGACGCGCAGGCCCAGGATGCCCGCCGTGTAGAGTCCGGTGGTCGAGATGGAGAGGAACCCCCAACGCCACAAGTAGCCGCCCTCCGGGACCTCGCCGGTAAAGAAGAGAACCTGGAAGGCGAGGATGAAGACGAGGAAGCCCAGAAAGAGCTGCGAGCCGCGCAGCAGGTAGCCGATCGGGATGCGGGAGACGATCTGGATCACGACCAGGAGCGGCAGCGCCACCGCGAAACCGAGGAAGCTGTGGATAAGGAACGAGGCGACGATGAAGACGAGCGTGATCGCCAGCTTTATCCGGGCGTCCATCCGGTGGACGAACGAGCCCGTATCCACGAACTGACCGAAGATAACGTTCCGCTGAAGCTCAAGCATTAGTTATGCCCATGCACACTGAGTCTGGCCTTCGCCATCGCGTGCATCCTGTTAGCTGCCCAGTATCCATCCCTCTTCCTTTACACAAACCTCAATGGATTCGGAGGTCAAGCCATCCGGCGTGGCGAACTGTCGAGCGAGTTCCCCTTGCTCATCAAGGCGGGAAAGCCAGCGCACTACGGCTCGGATCTGAGCCTGGTCACGGATAACGTCGGTATCGAGAGGATCGGGTACGTTGCCGGGGAAGATCTCGGCATGCAAGATAAACGGCCCCCTATCCGGTGTTGGCTCACTGACAAACCCAGCCTCGAAGGGCCAAACGCTGCTGAAATCCGCAAACCTTACATCGTCGCGCAGCCGGCGGACCACGGGGATACCGACAAGCGCCTGTCCGCCAACGCTTCCAGCCCCGTACAACTTCCAAACCTCTTGCACGCCGCGCTGTGCTCTATCGGTAATACGCAATCGTTCCAGGTCCAGGCCACGCCCAACACTGTAAGGAAATCCCGGACTCCTCATACTCAAGGCGGGTTGCTGACGTTTTTCGGGACAACCCCAGAACGGGCCGGGCCGATCACCTCCACAGCGTGCGTTCAACACCGCGGCCGCCTCGAAGCGGTTGTTGATGTTGTTGTCGGCGTCAGTTATGTTTCGAGAAATTTCTTCCCACACAGAGCGCCACAGCGGCAAGTGTCCGTCGAGTCCTAGGGCCGCTGAGAAACCGGCCGGATAACCATAAGCAAAGTCGAACCCGATAAACACTCGTAGACCGCGGCTTGCGTGCCGCAAAAGCCTCCCTCGAAGCTGCTTCCAACAGTCCATCCGAGTGCGGAAGTAAGCCTCGCCGGGATCTTCGTATCCGCGGAAACCAAACGCCAGCCTCTCACCAACCCAGATCGCGTCTTTCGAGGGACGCGCCTTCGAACGCGAGTTGGTGGAGCTCCAGTCTACCGCCATGTAGACGTCGAATAGCCGTGACATCTAACCGCCTCCTCCAACTTTCGGTTTGCGAAGCTCTCGGTTCATGTTCCCAACCGTTTCATCAACTCGGCCTCTAGCTCCTCCTCCGTCAGCAACTCGGTCGGGAAGTCCGGGAAGAGCTTGCGCATCTCGCGCGCCCCGATGACCGGCTCGGGCAGGGTGATGTCAAGCTCCGCGAGCCGGTCGGCTTTCTTGAGGACCTCGCGCACTGGTCCGTCCATAACTACCGTGCCC
>DASSMB010000131.1:0-23327 GCA_035689095.1 Rubrobacteraceae bacterium
GTGAACTCGACCAGCGGCTTGTCGATGGTGTCCCAGTGCATCCAGGCGATCTCAGAGTCCTGGGCGTAAGTGTTGTTGTTGCCGTCCTGGCTGCGGCCCATCTCGTCGCCGTGCAGGATCATCGGCACGCCTTGGCTGAGCAGCAGGGTGGCGAGGAAATTGCGCTGCGCCTTGGCGCGCTCGGCCTGGATCTCCGGGTCGTCGGTCGGCCCCTCGACGCCGTGGTTCCACGAGCGGTTGTGGCTCTCGCCGTCGTTGTTGTCCTCGCCGTTGGCCTCGTTGTGCTTCTGCTCGTAGGAGACGAGGTCGCGCAGGGTGAAGCCGTCGTGGGCGGTGATGAAGTTGATGGAGGCGTAGGGCCGGCGGCCGCCGCGCTCGTAGAGGTCGCTTGAGCCGGTGAGCCGGTAGGCCAGCTCTCCGACGAGCCCGCCGTCGCCCTTCCAGTAGGAGCGGACCTCGTCGCGGTACTTGCCGTTCCACTCCGTCCAACCGACCGGGAAGTTCCCGACCTGGTAGCCGCCCTCGCCGACATCCCACGGCTCGGCGATGAGCTTGACCTGCGAGATCACCGGGTCCTGCCGGATGATGTCGAAGAACGCCCCGAGCCGGTCGACGGCATGCAACTCCCTCGCGAGCGCGCTCGCCAGGTCGAAGCGGAAACCGTCCACGTGCATCTCAAGGATCCAGTACCGGAGCGAGTCCATGATGAGCTGCAACACTCTCGGGTGCATCATGTTGAGGGTGTTGCCGGTCCCGGTGTAGTCCATGTAGAAGCGCTTGTCGTCCGTGAGCCGGTAGTAGGCGGCGTTGTCTATGCCCCGGAACGAGAGCGTCGGCCCGAGGTGGTTTCCCTCGGCGGTGTGGTTGTAGACGACGTCGAGGATGACCTCCAGGCCGGCGGAGTGGAGCCTCTTCACCATCGTCTTGAACTCCGAGATGCTCCCGGTGGCCGAGTAGCGCATGTCCGGGGCGAGGAAGCCGATGGAGTTGTAGCCCCAGTAGTTCTTGAGCCCCTGGTCCAGGAGGTGTTTGTCATCCACGAACTGGTGGACCGGCATAAGCTCCACCGCCGTCACCCCGAGCCGCTTGAGATGCTCTATGGCCGGGCCGGAGGCGAGCCCGGCGTAGGTGCCGCGCAGGGCCTCCGGTATGTCGGGGTGCTGCTGCGTAAAGCCCTTGACGTGCAGCTCGTAGATGATCGTGTCGTGCCAGGGGGTGTGCGGGCGCGCATCTTCGCCCCAGGTAAACGCGGTATCCACGACCCGGCACTTGGGCATGCCGGGGGCGTTGTCGCGCTTGTCGAAGGTGAAGTCCTCGTCCTCGGCGCCGAGCCTGTATCCGAAGTGCGGGTAGCTCCAGTCGAAGGGTCCCACGGTCGCCTTCGCGTAGGGGTCCATGAGGAGCTTGTTCGGGTTAAAACGGTGTCCGTTAGCGGGGTCGTAGGGACCGTGGACGCGGTAGCCGTAGAGCTGACCGAGGCGGGCGTACGGGAGGTAGCAGTGCCAGACCTGATCCGTCTGTTCCCCGACCTCGATCCGCTCGACTTCCTTCTTTCCCGAGGGGTCGAATAGACACAGCTCCACCTTCTCCGCGTTCTCCGAGAACAGCGCGAAGTTCACACCCTCCCCGTCCCAGGTCGCCCCCAGGGGATACGGCTCTCCCGGCCACACCACACTCTTCTGTTTGCTAGTACTGCTCAAGGCAGGGACTTTCCTTTCTCTGGGAGCTCTCAGCATTCAGGCATCGAGCTTAAAGCATCGCCTTTTGTTTCTTGTCTTCAAGCTGCCGGCTGACCGCTGATTAGCTGACTGGCTTTAAAACAACCGTCGCCAGCGGCGGTAAGTCCAGCGGGACGGAGTATTCCCGTCCGTTGGCCGGAATAGTCTCGGCAGTCATGCCTCCGCTATTTTCGACGCCACTACCGCCGTAGCGGGTGGCGTCGGTGTTGAGGACCTCTTCGTAGGAGCCGCTGGCCGGAACGCCGACCCGGAACCCGTGACGCACGACCGGGGTGAAGTTGCAGACAACGACTACGAAGTCTGCCGGGCTCTTTCCCCGGCGAAGGAAGGATACCACGCTCTGGTCCCTGTCCCCGCCCTCGATCCACTCGAACCCCGCCGGCTCGAAGTCGACCTCGTGCAGCGCGGGCGTCTTCTTGTAGAGCGCGTTGAGGTCCTGCAGCAGCGTCTTCACGCCGGAGTGCATGGGGTTGTCCAGCAGGTGCCAGTCGAGCCCCGCGTCGTGGTTCCACTCGCGCCACTGACCGAACTCGCCGCCCATGAACAGGAGTTGCTTGCCGGGGTGGCCGTACATGAAGCCGTAGTAGGCGCGCAGGTTGGCGAACTTCTGCCAGTCGTCGCCGGGCATCTTGCCTATGAGCGAGCGCTTGCCGTGGACGACCTCGTCGTGGGAGAGCGGCAGCACGAAGTTCTCGTTGAAGGCGTAGATGAGGCCGAAGGTGAGCTTGTCGTGGTGGTAACGGCGATGGATAGGGTCTTCCTGGATGTATTCGAGCGTGTCGTGCATCCAGCCCATGTTCCACTTGAAGCCGAAGCCGAGCCCTCCCATCGAGGTCGGGCGGCTGACCATCGGCCACGCCGTCGACTCCTCCGCGAGCGTCGCCGCGCCGGGATG
The DNA here is from genome assembly GCA_035689095.1 of Rubrobacteraceae bacterium. Taxonomy (GTDB): domain Bacteria; phylum Actinomycetota; class Rubrobacteria; order Rubrobacterales; family Rubrobacteraceae; genus JACDDK01. Next base: position 2,635 of record DASSMB010000131.1, read on the forward strand.
TTCGGAGTAGACGACCTCGTTTAGCCGTTTGAGGAACGCGACGGCCTGTAGGTCCTCGTTGCCGCCGAACTCGTTGGGGACCCACTCGCCCTCCTCGCGCGAGTAATCGAGGTAGAGCATGGAGGCGACGGCGTCAACGCGCAGTCCGTCCACGTGGTACTCGGCGAGCCAGAAGAGGGCATTGGCGAGCAGGTAGTTACGCACCTCGTTGCGCCCGAAGTTAAAGACGAGCGTACCCCAGTCGGCGTGGCGGCCTCTACGGGGGTCGGCGTGCTCATAGAGGTGGGTGCCGTCGAAGAAGCCGAGGCCGTGGGCGTCCTCCGGGAAGTGGGCCGGGACCCAGTCTATGATGACCCCGATCCCCGCCCGATGGAACTCGTCCACGAGCTTCTTGAACTCGTCCGGCGTGCCGAACCGGCTCGTCGGGGCGAAGAGCCCGAGCGGCTGATAACCCCAGGAGCCGTCGAACGGGTACTCCGTCGGCGGCAGGAACTCGACGTGCGTGTAGCCCATCTCCGAGACGTAAGAGACCAGTTCCTCAGCCAGTTGCTCATAGGAGTAGTAGGTCCCGTCGTCGTTGCGGCGCCAGGAGCCGAGGTGCAGCTCGTAGATCGCCATCGGCGAGTCGAGGGAGTTCTTGCCGATCTGGTTCTCCATCCAGGCGGTGTCGCCCCACTCGTAGCGGTCCGGGTCGTGGACGATGGAGGCGGTGCCGGGGAGCTTCTCGGCCCGGAAACCGAACGGGTCGGCCTTCAGAGGGAGCAGGTTGCCGTCGGCGCCCTTGATCTCGTACTTGTAGACCTCGCCCTCGCCTATCTCGGGGATGAAGATCTCCCACACCCCGCCGCCGGGATGCTTGCGCATCGGGTGCTTGCGGCCGTCCCAGTTGTTGAAGTCCCCGATCACCGACACCCGCCGGGCGTTCGGCGCCCACACGGCGAAGCTCACGCCCCGGACGCCCTCCAGCTCCGTCACGTGCGCCCCGAACTTCTCGTAGAGCCTGAGGTGGCTGCCCTCGCCGAACAGATACAGGTCCGTCTCGCCGATGGTCGAGGGGAAGCGGTAGGGGTCCTCGAACTCGTCTCCGCCCCCGCCCTCCCACTCCACGCGGAGGCGGTACGGCACGCGGCTCTCGGTCGCAACGGGACCGGCGAAGAACCCGTCGGGATGGACCTTCTCCAGCTCTCCCAGGGCGCGACCATCCTCTGAGACGGCGCTCACGGATGAGGCGCCCGGGGTGAAGGCACGCACCACGAAGCCGCCGTCCTCCTCGTGCATGCCGAGGAAGCCGTAGGGGTCGGAATGTTCGCCGTTCAAGACGGCCTGGATCTCTCTCTCGTGTCTCATCAGCTCTGCTCCGTCTCTACCGGCTCCTCGATGAGGTCCAGGATCCCGCGCACCGGGATACCCAACCAGTCGGGGCGGTTGTCTAGCTCGTACCGGATCTCGTACAGCGCCTTCTCGATGGTGAACAACTCGACCAGCCGCCGCGCCTGCTCGGGGTCCTCCGGGTAAGACGCCGCGCCGCGAGCGCCCTCGGCATAGCCCTCCATGAACGCCTCGCGCGCCCGCCGTTCCCAGGCCGCAACTTCAGCCTCCAGCACCTCCACGTGCTGCTCCGAGCGCTCGGCGCTCACCCGCAGGAAAGCGGACCGCGCGGCGTAGTTGAAAGACCGGAGCATCCCCGCCACGTCCCGCAAGGGGCACTGCTTCGCGCGCCGCTCGGCGAGGGGCCGGGCTGGCTCTCCCTCGAAGTCTATGATCTGGAAGTCGTTGTTCACGACCAGAACCTGTCCGAGGTGGTAGTCGCCGTGATGCCGGGTCTTGACCACCTCGAACTCCTCCCCGGCGACGGCCCTGATGCGCTTCTCGACCTCCTTGCGCTTCTCCAGCAGTCGCTCCACGTCCGCGCGCACCTCCTCCGGCAGCTTCTTCTGCCGCCGCTTGAGAGTGTTGAAGGTGCTCTTCAACTCGTCGCGCACACCCTGCACCCAGCCCGCGACCTCCTCCGGCGAGGCGACTTCGGGGGCGAAAGCCTCGTCATCGGTGGGCGTGGCAAAAGCCTCATGCAACTCACCGGTGCGGAGTCCCAGAGTGTGTATCAGGCCCATGAAGAACGCGCTGTCGGCCTCGGGCTCCTCGGGCTCCGGCTCTTCGTCCTCTTCGATGGTCCAGGCGGTAACGGCCCGCTCCTCCAGGTAGCGGTTCAGGTAGTCCAGAGTGTAGGACCAGCCGTCGCCCTGGTTGGAGACGAAGCCCTGGAGGAGGCCGAGGGTGGTGAACTCACCGTCGGGTCCCTCGTACTCGATGGCTCCGGCCAGCGGCGGGGTGTTGCCGAAGCGGACCTCCTCGGTCAGGTAGCGTCCGATCTCCAGGTCCGGGTTCGTGCCTTTCTGCAGGCGGCGGTATGCCTTCAGGATCAGACGCTCACCGACGATCATGGACGTGTTGCTCTGCTCCACCCCGGCGCGCCGCACGGCAAGCTCCGACGGCGATTCTCCTCCGAGCAGGTCATCGAAGACATCGGTCCTTGAGAAGTGGATCTCCCCCTCCCCGATGGCGACGTCCCGGTTCTCCTCCATCGCCGCCACGAGCCCCCGGCAGAACTCCTCGTCCATGAGAGCGTCGTAGAGCACGCCCATCTTCGAGCGCCGGCGCAGCTTGGCGAGGGTGTTGGGCATGAACTCTTCCAGGCCGTCTCCCTCACCGTCCTCCTCCCAGGCCGCCGCGAGCGGCAGGAAGTAGAGGTGCGGCTCGGCCTCTTCGCCCGAGTCGTCCCGGACGTGGACCCGGAGCAGCGTCAGGACGTGAGACTCCCCGACCTCCGCGCGCGTCGCCACTTCGACACGTTCGATCCCCGCCCCCTTGGAGGCGAACCAGCGCCGGGACTTCAAGAACTCCGGCAGGGCGTCGCGTTCCAGGTGAGAGAGCTGGCGCGACGGTATCCGCAGCGGCGCCCGGTGCGCCCGGCGCGCCGTCTCCCGCCCGGCGGGCAACACCAATACCGGCGGCTCCAGAAAGCGCGGGCTCCCCTCGTGCCAGCGGGGCGGCGAAGCCTCGGTCTCCAGTGAGAGGCGGAACCAGTAGAAAGCGTGTCCCGGCAGGGTCAGGAAGTAGGGAAGGCTGCCTATCGGGGGGAAGCTGCTGCCGCCTATAAGCTCTACCGGTATCCGCTCCCGGAAGCGCGAGAGGTCCAGCTCGACCGGCTGGGCCGAGCGACTAAGGTTGGCGACGCACAGGATCGCCTCGTCCTCATGCTCGCGCAGATAGGCCAGCACTTTACGGTTGCCGGGATGCAGGAACTCCAGCGTGCCCCGCCCGAATGCCTTGTGGGCCTTGCGGACGGAGATAAGCCGCTTCATCCAGTTCAGGAGCGAGCCCGTGCTGCGGCTCTGGGCCTCGACGTTCACCGACTCGTAGCCGTAGACCGCGTCCATGATCGGGGGCAGGTACAGCCGGGCGGGGTCGGTGCGCGAGAAGCCGGCGTTCCGGTCGGAGGTCCACTGCATCGGGGTGCGGACGGCGTCCCGGTCGCCGAGGAAGACGTTATCTCCCATCCCAAGCTCGTCGCCGTAGTAGATGATCGGGGTCCCCGGCATGCTCATAAGTAAGCTGTTGAGTAGCTCTATGCGGGGCCGGTCGTTCTCCATGAGCGGCGCGAGGCGGCGGCGGATGCCGATGTTGACGCGCATCCGGGGGTCGGTCGCGTAGGTCTGGTACATGTAGTCCCGCTCGCGGTCGGTGACCATTTCGAGGGTGAGCTCGTCATGGTTGCGAAGGAATACCGCCCACTGGCAGTTGTCCGGGATCTCGGGGGTCTGCTGCATGATCTCGACTATCGGGTGCCGGTCTTCCTGCGCGACGGCCATGTAGATCCTGGGCATGAGCGGGAAGTGGAAGGCCATGTGGCACTCGTCGCCCTCCCCGAAGTACGGCAGCACGTCCTCGGGCCACTGGTTGGCCTCGGCGAGGAAGAGCCGCTCCTCGTAGCGTGCGTCCATCTCGGCGCGCATCTTCTTGAGAACCTCGTGGGTCTCCGGCAGGTTCTCGTTGTCCGTCCCCTCGCGTTCGATCAGGTACGGGATCGCATCGAGCCGCAGGCCATCAACGCCGGCGTCGAGCCAGAAGCGCATCACGCCCATGATGGCCTTGAAGACCTGCGGGTTGTCGTGGTTGAGGTCCGGCTGGTGGGAGAAGAAACGGTGCCAGTAGTACTGTCCGGCCTCCTCGTCCCAGGACCAGTTGGACCGCTCCGTATCGGTAAAGATGATGCGGGTGTCCTCGTAGCGGTCGGTAGTGTCGCTCCACACGTAGAAGTCGCGCTTCGCCGATCCCTTCGGCGCCCGCCGGGCGCGCTGGAACCAGGGGTGCTGGTCGGAGGTGTGGTTGATGACCAGCTCGGTTATGACCCTGAGGCCGAGCTCGTGGGCCTTGCGGACGAAGGCGCGGAAGTCCCGCTTGGTGCCGTAGTCGGGGTGGACGTTCTTGTACTCGGAGATGTCATAGCCGTCGTCGCGCATCGGCGAGGGGTAGAAGGGCATTACCCAGATCGCGGTTACGCCCAAATCCCTTATGTACTCCAGCCTCTGCGTGAGGCCCTTGAAGTCCCCGATGCCGTTGTTGTCCGCGTCGAAGAACGCCTTTACGTGCAGGTGGTAGATGATGGCGTCCTTGTACCAGAGCGGGTCCTTCTCATGGATGCGCGCCGGCCTCTTTATCGCCCCATCCGCGGACCGCTGCATCTCGGTCATCAGGCCCCCACTTTCGTTACGCGGAAGATCTCCACGGGGTTGCTCCAGGGCGTGAGCCGCACCCAGAACCAGCTCCCCGTGGCCCGCATCCGGCGCTCCGAGATGAGCTCCTCCACCACGTACTCCTCGTCCTCGCTGATCCCGAGCTGCCACAGCGGGAACTGCACGTGCGTGTCGTGCGGGCTGTGCGGGTCGAGGTTGACGGTGGTGAAGACGGCGTTGCCGTCCTTCTGCTTGCCGTAGAACAGGATGTTGTCGTTCGGGGCCTCGTGGAAGGAGAGGTTCTTCAGGTAATGGAGGGCGGGATTCTCGCGACGGATCTGGTTTATACGTCCTATGTAGTCCTTGATATTGCCGGGCCTGTCCCAGTCCCAGACCTTGTACTCGTAGACCTCGGAGTCCTGGTAGTAGACGGTCGTGCCGCGCTCGCCCCGCGGGGTGTTCTCGCACAGCTCGTAGCCGTTATAGATGCCGTAGGTCGGGGAGAGGGTGGCGGCAAGCGCGAAGCGCATCTGGAAGGCGGGCCGGCCGCCGAACTGGAGGATGTGCGGCAGGATGTCGTGGGTGTTGGCGAAGAAGTTCGGGCGCATGTACTCCTTCGACTCCTGCTGCGAGAGCTCGGTGAGGTACTCGATCAACTCCCACTTCTCATTGCGCCAGGTGTAGTAGGTGTAGGACTGCGTAAAGCCGAGCTTGGCGAGGTTCTGCATGATGCGGGGCCGGGAGAAGGCTTCGGCCAGGAAGATCACATCCGGGTGCTCGTCCTGAACCTCCTTGATGCACCACTCCCAGAACGCGAAGGACTTGGTGTGCGGGTTATCCACCCGGAATATCTTCACGCCCTGCTCGACCCAGAACAGGATCACGTCTCGCCACTCTCGCCACAGGTTCTCCCAGTCCTCGGAGTAGAAGTCCACGTTGACGATGTCCTGATACTTCTTCGGCGGGTTCTCGGCGTACTTTATGCTCCCGTCGGGCCGGAACTTGAACCACTCGGGGTGCTCTTTTATGTACGGGTGGTCCGGCGAGCACTGGATGGCGAAGTCTATGGCGACCTCCATCCCGTACTCGCGCGTCGCCTCCACGAACGAGCGGAAGTCCTCCAGCGTCCCGAGCTCCGGGTTGACGGACTTGTGCCCGCCCTCCTCGCTCCCGATGGCGTAGGGACTGCCGGGGTCCCCCGGCGCGGCGACGAGGGCGTTGTTGCGGCCCTTGCGGTGCGTGTGTCCGATAGGATGGACCGGGAGGAGGTAGACGACGTCGAAGCCCATGCGCCGGATCTCCGGTAGCCGCCGCTCGCAGTCGGCGAACGTGGCGCTCTGGTTCGGCACGGTCCCCTGGGAGCGCTGGAACATCTCGTACCACGCCCCGTAGCGCGCCCGCTCGCGGTCCACGGTTACCTCAAGCGTCTTGTAGGTGGTGGACATCGAGCGGTCCGGGTACGCCCGCATCAGCTCGCGCACCTCCGGGGAGCGCAGCAGGGCGAGCTGGCCCTCGTAGCCCGAGGCGTCGAAGCCGGCGAGGGTCTGCGCGAGGCGCTTGTCCTTCGAGCGGGCCTGGGTCGCCTCGACGATCTGGCGGCCCTCGATCAGCTCCAGGTCCACCACCTGGCCGTCGTCCACCTTCTTGCCGATGTCCCGCCGCCACGTCTCGAACTCGTCGAACCATGCCTCGATGGTGTACTCGTAGCGCGTGTTCTTCGCAAGGTCGAACGTGCCGCTCCAGAGGTCGAGGCCGGGGTTGATCTGTGCCATCGGCGTCGTGTTCCAGCGGCGCGTTCCCTTCTCCCGGTACTTGATGACGGCGGAGAGCACGTCATGGCCGTCCTTGAAGATGTCCGCCCGCACCTCGAAACGGTCGCCGACCTCCCGTTTCACCGGATAGCGTCCGCAGTTCACCTCCGGATATACGCCTTCTATAACAACGCTATAAGTCCCCGGCACCTCGTGTCCTCCATAAATCGCTCAACCTCTTGCGTTAACCGCCTAGGATACTCGTATATCTACATGATTAAAGCGGACCCGCAAAACCGCGGCAAGCGGTCTTATGGAACCGCGCTTCGGGTAAGATGCCTCCGAGGCGGATATTCAGGATAGGAGCACAGCATGAGCGACGAAGTACGAGACAAACAGGGCGACGCCGAGCCTCTGAACTGGGCCTGCACTAACTGCGGCTACCGCGTCGAGGGCGAGCCGCCACCCGAGAAATGTCCCGACTGCGGCGCGGACCGGGAGATGTTCGATCAGGTCCCCAAACCGGGATTCTAAGAAGCTTCTCAATCTGTAAGCCAGTCGGCACGTTAGCCAGAGCAAGCGCTGAAAACCAGACCGCTTACGGATAGTCTACGGCTCATGGACGTAGCGACCATCGCGCAGATCGTTACCTCGGTGACCAACACGCTCTTCGTGGTCGTGCTGGCCGCCGGCTACTATTACACCTGGAAGTCTAGCCAGAGCACGCTGCGCGAGATGCAGGCGCAGCGCACCGCTATGGGCCGGCCGCTGGTCATCGTGCAGGAGGACTACGACAGCCTGCCGGAGTTGGACATCACGATCCGAAACGTCAGCGAGGGCGCGGCCAGGGACATAACCTTCGAGTTCTCCGCGCCGATAGAGAACTCCAGCGGTTCCGTCATCTCCGAGATGCCGTACTTCGATAATGGGCTGGACTTCCTGCCGCCGAACGGTGAGATCTCCTGCTACTGGGACGAGCTGGACTCTCTGCTGCCTTTCCTGGACAAGAAAGGTCTCCGCGAAGGCATCCGCGTTACCGTCCGCTACAAGGACCTCGCCGGAGCCTCCTACGAGAGTAGTTGGAAGCTCGATCCGTTCCTGTACAAGGACACCGGCCTCGTCAAGCGCAAGGGCATGGCCGACCTCGTGCGCGCCGTGGAGAAGCTCGACGCGAGGGACGGGCAAGAGAACGCGCCCGGCTCTGCGGGATGAAGGTCCCTCGTCTCTGGGGTTGCTGAACCGGGGCCGTGTTAAGATGCCCGGCAGGGTAGTAGGGTACGGTTTGGGTTTAGGTGGACGAGGTAGCCTTGAGCGATACCGAGCTTTTCGCACGCGCCACCCTGGATAGCCTTTCGGCGCACATAGCCATTATCGACGGATCGGGCGAGATCGTCGCGGTCAACAAGGCCTGGAGAGAGTTCGCCGCGGCGAACAACGCCACGGACAACGTTTCGGAGGGCGTCAACTATCTCCACGTGTGCGATTCGGCGGTCGGCGACCAGTCTGGGTACGCTGCCGCATTCGCGGAAGGTATCCGCGCCGTACTCCGTGGCGAGCGCGAGGAGTTCGCGATGGAGTACCCGTGCCACTCCCCTTCCGAGCACCGCTGGTTCATCGGACGGGTGACGCTCTTCCGAAACAATACTCCTCAGGCGGTAGTCGCGCACGAGAATATTACCCAGCGCAAGCTGGCGGAAGAGGCGCTCGCCAGTGTCTTGAGGACCAGGACGGACTTTATGGCCGATGTCTCGCACGAGCTGAGGACCCCCCTGACGGTGATCCGGGGCAACGCCGAAGTCGGGATGCAGCGAGTGTTGGATCCCACCCACCGGGAGATGCTGGAGGAGATCCTTCAGGAGACGGAACGCATGACCCGGATGGTCGAGGACCTGCTGCTCCTGGCGCGCTCGGACTCCGGGTCGCTTCCCCTGACCCTGGAGCCGATGCCCATCGCTACGCTACTGCTCCGGCTGTCCCGTCGGGCGCACGCGCTGGCGCGAGAGCGCGGCGCATCCCTGCGTACGGCTATGACGGGCGAGGGACGCCTGAGGTGCGACGTAGAGCGGATAGAGCAGGCGGTGCTCGTTCTGGTCGACAACGCGGCCAAGTACGGCCCACCCGAAGTAGAGATAACACTCTCCTCGCGGACCCGGCAGGGCGAGTTGCTGATCGAAGTCGCGGACCGGGGACCCGGCATCCGGCAAGAGGAGCTGCCACGGATCTTCGAGCGCTTCTACCGGGGCGAGAGCCCTCCCGAAGAGCGCGGTTCGGGGCTGGGATTGCCGATCGCCAAGACTATCATCGAAGCCCACGGCGGCTACGTTGAAGCCGTGAGCCGCGTGGGCGAAGGAACGCGGATGTCCATCTATCTCCCGCTGCTCGGAGACTCGTAGTCATCCGGTTCGGATGCTAGAAGCTCCACTCGTTGAGGAGTGTGTCCTGGAAGACATCGAGGTCGTGGCTGGTATCGGCTCTCTCTATCCGGGCGATGATATGCGCTATTGACTCGTCGGTCTTCGCCATGCGCTCGCTCAAGGTGCGCCCGATCTCGTAGACGACCTTGCAGGCGGCGAGGGAATCGCCGTCGAGCATCTCCAGGAAGCGGTCCCGGTTTATGCCGTGCGCCTCTATGTTGGTCCTGGCCGTGACGGTCGCCGCGGCGCGCGGTTCGGTCAGGAGGCCCATCTCGCCCACGACAGTCGGAGCGCTAACGGTAGCGAGCACATGGCGATGTCCGGGCAGCACCTTCTTGTGTACCTCCACGATGCCGGAGCACACGACATACAGGTAGTCCTCCGGTCCGCCCTCCTCGAAGATCGTCTCTCCGGCGCTGAAGCTTACGGGCTCCAGGATCTCCTCCAGCTCGGCCCGCTCCTCGGCGTCCAGGCGGCTGAAGATCGGGATGTCCTTGAGGGGTGTGGTCATCTCTATATAACTCCCTTAGATCGCCCAGTCGGTGATCAGCCTGTCGCGGAATGCTTCAAGGTCGGTCTCGCCCTTGCGGTCAAGCTCCCGGATCGCCTCCGCCACCTCTTCGTCGAGGCGGGTAAGCCTCTGAGCCAGGACGCGGGCTATACGGTAGGAGAGCTTGAATGCGGCGGGCCGTCCCTCGGAGATCATACGCCGGAAGGTCTCGCGCGGGATCCGGATCGCCTCTACCCGGCTCGACGCCCGCACAGTCGCCGACGCCCCGCTCTTCCCCAGCAACCCCCGCTCACCCACGACCGTCCGCTCCACCCCGGCGTCTATCTTCGCCAGCACCCTCTCCCGGTCTCCGGGCAGGCTCTTCCTCACCTCAACCCTCCCGGAGGTCAGGACAAACAGGCTGCCCGGCCGTCCACCCTCCCGTATGATGTCCTCCCCGACCTCGAACGTCGCCGCTTCGGCCTCCTCCATGAACTCGGCCCGCTCCTCGTCGGTGAGGAACTCGAACAGCCTCACCGTCCGTAACTGATTCTCCGTCACAGGGTCATCCCCTCATCACAGCTATCATTGATGAAGATTATATGCTTGCCGCTCTCCACACGAAATGCAACCCGCGCGGATCGTTCAGAGCCATTCCCGGTATCGTCCATGATCCTGGCGAGCACAGACATGGTGCGCCAGAAAGGGAAACGGACGCGGTGGAACTACCACCACGCCCGCTCCTGCGGCTTCTATGATCTTTGAAGCCTGCTGAAGCCCGCTACTCGATCACCTGCATGTCCACGACACCGGAACCGGCGGCCGTCAGGCCGATCTGCTCGGCGGCGGCTTGCGACAGGTCAAGGTCGCGTCCCGCCACGTAAGGCCCCCGGTCGTTGACCGTGACGACAACGGAGTTGCCGCCGTAGGTCACCAGCAACTGCGTGCCCAGCGGCAGGGTCTTGTGAGCCGCGGTCAGCGCGGTCGGGTCGAACGGCTGCCCGCTCGCCGTCAGACTGCCCGCCAGCTCATAGCCGTAGTAGCTCGCCTCTACCGGCTCGGCCTGGGCGTCTTCCTGCACAACAGCCAGCGAAACCACGGAGACACCCGCGAACACACCAGCCACAAAGAGCATCTTGAGAAAAGACTTCAATAGTCCCCCTCCAGATCGCTTGCATAACAGCGCAGCAGACTACTACACAGAATTCGGGTTACAAGAAGCAGCCCGGCTCCCGCCGGTGACCCGTTTCACATCCGTTACGCCGTATGGCATTGAGGCAGATCGTGGCAATATCGCGGGTTTCGCCGCAGGTATGGGAGATGGAGCGCGGCCGTCTCCGGCAGGCCCGAGGGCTCGGGCGTCGAGAAAAGCCGGAGTCATTCCATGCTTGTCGAGCGGCGGTAACGTTCGGCGCGGGCCTCGAACTCGGGGAGCTTGCGGTCGGCGGAGCGCTGGGCGCCGCGGGGCATCTTGCCAGAGCGGGCGAGGTCTATGTATGACTCGGTGACGCGGAGGGCGTCCGCATGGTTGCGGCGACGCTCGTGGAGCCGAGCCAGCGCCTCGTAGGGGTGGCTGCCGACGAAGCGCTCGGCGACGCTCTTCTCGTAGAGGGCGATGGCGCGCTCGGGGTCCCCTGTCTGTTCGGCCCTGGCGGCCTCCTCGTGGCGCTCGACCGCCGCCTCGTAGCCGCGTAGGGGGTCTTCTTCCGTCCCGATCTTCGCCGTCTCCTCCGGGGCCAGGCTCGAAAGCCCCGATGATGCCGGAGCCGTATCCTCTCTGCGACCGCCGAAGATCCCGCGAAGCCTCCCGAACACCAGCGCCTCCGTCCCGTATCACGTCCGTGGCGTGGATTATATTGCCTGAGAGTCCTGAGAAGGCGCGGACCATGCTTTAATCTGCACTCGTTCGATTGAGAGGAGAACCCATGCCCCACGAGTTCGCCCGGTACTTGAAGGTCCGCTCGGCCTACGGCGCCACCTGGTCCCGTGACGGACGCCGCCTCGCGTTCCTGACGGACATAACGGGCGTCCCGCAAGTCTGGGAGGTCCCGGCGGAGGGCGGGTGGCCCGAGCAGCTCACCTTCCACGAGGAGCGCGTCATGGGCGCCGAGTATTCCCCCGCCGGGGACCGCATCGTCTTCAGCATGGACACGGGCGGCAACGAGCGGGCCCAGATCTTCCTGCTCGACCCATCCGCCGGCGAGGAGTGCGACCTGACCAACGCCCCGGACGCCATCCACTACTTCGGAGGCCACTCGCCCGACGGCGCGCGCATCGCCTACACCGCCACCCGCCGCAACGGAACGGACTTCGACGTGTTCGTCCAGGACCTGCCGGACGGAGAGCCGCAGTGCGTCTGGGAAGTATCCGGCTACCACACCGTCGCCGACTGGGGACCGGACGGCTCCTTCCTCATAGTCTCGCGCCACCACTCCAACCTGAACAACGACCTCTACCGGCTAGATCTGGCGAACGCCAGCGGCGAGCCTACCCTGCTGACGCCCCACGATGGCGACGCCCGATTCCAGTCGGTAAACGTCACGCCGGACGGGGCTTCGGCGTACCTCGCAACCGACCGCGACGGGGACTTCCTGCGCCTGGGGCGCCTGGACCTCTCGACATTGGACCTCACTTATCTCACGCCGGACGACTGGGACGTGGAAGAGGTGAAGCTCTCCAGAGACGGCCGTTACATGGTGGCGAGCCGCAACGTGGACGGTTACACGGAGGTCCGGTTCTTCAACGGCCGGGGCAGCCGCAGGCCCGGCCCGCAACTGCCGAAAGGCATACTCGGCGGCTTCGAGTTCGCGCCGGACTCGGAGCGTCTAGCCTTCACCGTCACCGCTCCGGAGCGCAACCCGGACGTGTGGCTCCTGGACCTGCCCGAAGGCGAGCCGCGGCGTCTCACCCGCTCCTCGACGGCCGGCATCCCGCCGCGCACCTTCCGGCGGCCCAGGCTCGTGCGTTACCCGACCTTCGACGACGGTCAGATACCCGCCCTCTTCCACGAACCGGATGCCGGGAGCGCTCCCGTAATAGTAAACGTGCATGGCGGCCCGGAGAGCCAGTCGCGGCCCGGCTTCGCGCCCGTGACCCAGTACCTCATACACCGGGGCTACGCCGTCTTCGCGCCGAACGTCCGCGGCTCCACCGGCTACGGCAAAGAGTACACGCACCTGGACGACGTGGAGCTGCGGATGGACTCGGTGAAGGACTTGGCGCACGCGGCGCACTGGCTGCGGGAGCAGGGGCACGAACGGGTCGCGGTCATGGGCGGCTCCTACGGCGGGTTCATGGTGCTGGCAGCGCTCACCGAGTACCCGGACCTCTGGAGCGCCGGGGTGGACATCGTCGGGATCGCAAACATGGTCACCTTCCTGGAGAACACCGGCTCCTACCGCCGGCGCTTGCGCGAACCCGAGTACGGGTCGCTGGAGAAAAACCGCGAGTTCCTGGAGTCGATCAGCCCGATCCACAAGGCCGAAAAGATAACCGCGCCGCTCATGGTGGTCCACGGCAAGAACGACCCGCGCGTCCCCGTCGGAGAGGCCGAGCAGATCGTGGAGCGCGTAAAGAACAACGGCGGCGCCGTCGAGTACCTCCTCTACGAGGATGAGGGCCACGGCCTAGCCAAGCTAAAGAACCGCCTCGACGCCTACCCCCGGATAGCCGCCTTCCTCGACCGTCACCTCGGTCCATCGGCATGACACCGGTTTTTGACACGTATATCACAAGACGATAGACTGGCGCAGAGCGGGGTGAAATAGTTTCCAATCAGGAAGGGCCGAATATGTCTGCGTTGGGTCGCCGATGGGGTCGGGGTGTCGTGTTCGGGCTTTTGTTGGTCCTGGCGACAGTGATACCTGCGGCGGCGCAGGTGGCGCCTGGTGATGGAAAGTCGCCGACGCTCTCGACGACGGACCGGCTGGACGACCGGCGGTACGTGACGACCGGGGACCGAGCCTACATAGTCGGTACGGAGGCAGGACGGTTCCCGGCGATGGGGTTCCACACCAGGGGCGAGATGGGCGGCGTCTGGAGCCCACCGATCAAGCTCCTCGACGGCATCTGGTTCGGGATCGACGACCAATGGATAGGTCCGGCCACCAAATTCACCAGCGGCTACGGGCACGTCAACATGAACCTTCCCGGGCGCACCGGCCTCCGGATCGGGCGCACGGACTTCGTTCCCGACGGGAAGCGAGCCGTCCTCGTCGGCCTCAAGTTCAGCGCCGGAGATACGCGGCAGAGCTTCACCCTCAAGATGGACGCCCACTCAGAGTTGATGGGCGCGTACCCCTGGGGCGAGACGACGCCAAATCAGTTGACGTTCAATCTGGCGGACGGCGTGGCAGTCGAGGACGGGAAGCTCGTGTTCCGCGAGCAGGGCACGCCGCCGGTAGCGAACGCCGAGGCCCACGACTGGGCTGCCGTAGTGGGATCCAGCCTTACCCCCACCGGCTCGGACGCGGGCGCGGACTTCCGCGGTCCGCAGGACCCGGCGGTCATCTGCCCGGCCTCCGGCCCGACCGCGCCGCCGGCTCCGCCGCGCTGCGACGACACGGAGTACGGCAAGGGGAAGGGCGGCGAGCTACGCTACAACGTCAGCGTCCCGGCGAACTCCAGCAGGACCGTGTGGTTCGCGGTGTCGGGCTCGGAGTCCGGGGCAGCGGCGGCGAAGGCCACAAACGCTTCCGTGCTGGGCGATCCGGAAGGCGCGCTGGATAAGAAGGTCACCGGACGGCTCGCGCTGCAGGAGAAGTCGAAGCTCAGTCTGCCGGGCGATCGGCGGTTGCAGAGGAGCATAGACTGGAGCAAGCAAAACCTCGCCGATTCGGTGCAGAGCGCCAGGGACCTGGAGATCCGGGAGACAAACGCCGGCAAGAATTACCCGCCGCCGGAGGGGACCCTGGATAGTATGCGCTTCCTCGGCGCGGGCTTCCCGGACTACCCTTGGCTCTTCGGGACGGACGGCGAGTTCACCGCGTTCGCCAGCGTCGGGGTCGGGCAGTTCGGCCCGATAAAGGACCATATGCGGGCGCTCAAGAGGGTCAGCGAGATAGACAACGGCAACTCCGGCAAGGTCGTCCACGAGGTCGTAACGGACGGCAGCGTGTTCTTCGGGTCGAACGCGGATGCCGGCAACACGGACGAGACGGCCAAGTTCCCGTCGGCGGTCGCCCTGATCTGGCGCTGGACCGGCGACGACGCCTTCCGTGACGAGATGTATCCGTTCACGGTGAAGAACATGCGCTACATCTTCCGCGTGCTGGACAAGGATAACGACGGCTGGCCCGAGGGACTCGGCAACGTCGAGCGCGAGGGCATGGGCGAGGAGAAGCTCGACAACACCGTCTACACTATCCGCGGCCTCTACGACCTGGCGGACATGGCGAGGAGCAAGGGAGACAAGGCGACGGCCAACTGGGCCGAGGACAAGGCCGCCACTATGAGGGCCAGGTTCGAGAAGGCGTGGTGGTTCGGGCGCGAGGGGGCCGCGCAGTACGCCGACTCGCTCGACGATCCCGGTAACCGGCAGGTCTTCCAGCGGCACTGGATCGGGGTGACGCCGATGGACGTGGACCTGGTCGACAAGAGCGACCGCACCGTTCCGGGTCTCGCCTCCCGGCCGCACGGCCAGGCCGCGCTCGCCGAGCGGGAGCTAGCCTGCTACACGGACCGTTTCGGCATGTACCACACCGGCACCGGCCCGACGAGCGCGGCGGGCGGCAACAAGGGAGCCACCTGCGACACCCACGTCTCCGAAGTCCAGAGCGAACGCACCATCTTCACCCTGAACACCGCGATCATGGCCGTCGGCGAAGGCAACTACGGCCGCCTCGGAACCGACCAGCAGAAACACTACACGAAGGCCAACGCCGACCTTCAGCTCATCCCGGACGAGCAGCCCGGCGCGATGCCGGAGATAGCCCCCTCGCCGGACTACGGGCGATCCATAGACCGGCCGTTCAACGAGCGGGCGATGGTGTTACAGGCATGGGGCGCGTACGGCACGATCTGGCCGGTCCTCCACCAGCAGCTCGGCATCCGACCCGACATGGGCCGGGGCGAGCTCGCGGTCGTGCCGCAGGTCCCGCCGGGCTCTCCCGGACTGTCGGGCGAGAATATCCGGCTCGTCAAGGGCTCGGTCGCCGTCTCGGCGGATCACGAAGGCAAGACCTACACCACGAAAGTATCTACCAGGCTCAAGGTGGACCTGACTATCGGGCACACCGTTCCGCGCGACGCGAAGGTGAGTTCCGTCAGGCTCAACGGTGACAAAGTCCGCTACAAGGTCCGCACCACCAACCGGGGCAAGGAAGTGCTCGTGAAAGCTCCGAAGACCGGGAAGCAGGAGCTGGTCATCAGAGCCGGCTAGCGGAGCCAGATCCACGATTCTCCGGGAGGAGCGGTGCGCCGCCCCTCCCGATCCATGCAAGCAGAATTTACCTGGCGTTAACCGGCGTGTAACAAAAGCATACAAGTTTATTGATATACCTGTGCCCTGGCGGATCCAGCTAGAAGGAGGCAACACGAGTGAGCATCAGCGGCAACTGGGACAGGCGCGTCAGCAGGCGAGCGTTTCTTGGCATGGGAGGCATGAGCGCGGCAGCTCTCGTACTGGGTTCCAGGGAAGCGATGGCGAAAAAGGGGAGCACGGCGGGGTTCGGGGAACTCGTTGCGGACCCCGGCGGTCTTATAGACCTGCCCAAAGGGTTCCAGTACCGCGTGATCTCCGCGAAGGGCTCCCCTCTCTCCAGCGGCGGCACCGTACCCGGAGACCCTGACGGCATGGCCGCTTTCGCGGGGCCGAAGAAAGGCACGGCGCTCCTGGTCCGCAACCACGAGTTGAAGCCGGAGGACGGCTCGCCCGTCGTCGGCAGGAACCCCTACGACCCTTCCCAGACCGGCGGCACGACCGGCATCCTGGTGAACCTGGAGGACCGTACGGAGATAAAGGACTTCGTCACCTCCTCCGGCACGCGCAACAACTGCGCGGGCGGCGCGACGCCCTGGGGGACCTGGCTCACCTGCGAGGAGGACCGGACCACGGGCCACGGCTACGTCTTCGAGGTAGACCCCCGGGATCCCGAGAACGACCTCTCGAAGACCCCGATCCGGGCGATGGGTTTCTTCTCGCACGAGGCGGTGGACATAGATCCCGCCACCGGCATCGCCTACCTCACCGAGGACGACTTCCGCGGCGCCGTCACGCCCGACCCCAATCAGGAAGTCGTGGCGGACTACTCGACCTCCGAGATAGACCCCTCGACCGGGCAGCGCGGCACCGGCACCCGCGTCAGCTTCCTCTACCGCTACATCCCGGACGACCGGAGCCAGAAGCCCGGCGCGCTCCAGATGGGCGGCAGGCTGCAGGCCCTGGCGCTCGAAGAGAAGCCCAACTACAACGTGGACCTCGCCAGCCCCGGCCAGAAGTTCGGCGTCGTCTGGAAGGACGTGAACCCCGAGGAGCCGCACGAGAGCGCCGAGGACGCCGGCGCGGCCCGCTTCGGGCGGCTCGAAGGCGCGTACTTCGCCGGTGGAGCGTTCTGGTTCGACGACACCATCGGCGGCGAGAAGCGGCTGGGACAGGTCTTCCGCTACCTTCCCGCGACCGAGACGCTGGAGCTCTTCTACGAAGGGACCGAGCCAGGCAAGATGGAGAGCCCGGACAACATCGTCGTCACGCCGTGGGGCGACCTGTGGTTCGCCGAGGACGAGGCCGTGGACGGCGACTCCGTGAACCGCGTAATGGGCATAACGCCCGAAGGACAGGTCTACGTCTTCGCCCGCAACGCCACGAGCGACTCCGAGTTCGCCGGTCCCACCTTCTCCCCCGACGGCAAGACCTTCTTCGTCAACATGCAGGGCGATGGCCTGACCTTCGCCATCTGGGGCCCGTTCGGCCGGCACAACTCCGGCCGCCAGCGTCAGATGGCCGTCGCCGCGCCGCCGAAGTCGATGGCGCCGAAAGTCTCCGGCGAACTCGCCGAGGCAGCCGATAAGTTCGGGATGAGCCACCTCGAAGCCGCCGCCTACGAGCGGCTCGGAGTTTCGCTGGCATAACCGGACGATAGATCCTTCGATGGATGGGGATCGCATCCGCGGTCCCCGTTCTCGTTTGCGCTCCATGTAGAGTCGCCACGAGATTTAAAGCGGGGTTCACGAGCGTGAAACACAAGTAACGATAGATCTGCTACCTTATCCGAGGCGGCGATGGACCCGCTGTCTCCGAGAGACCGTAGAGACAACCAGGGAGGAAACAGGTGGCGTTAGATAGATTACGTGTGGCGAGCCTTCTCTTATCGTTTGCAGTGGCCTTGATGCTTGCGGCGACCATGATCTGGACCGCCGGCGCCCAGTCCAAGCCGAACCCCAAGCCCGTGCCCGAGGACCGCATAGCCGACGTACAGCTACTCGGCGTCAACGACTTCCACGGCAACCTGGAACCTCCCCGCACCCTGAACGGCCGCGCCGTTGGCGGCGCGGCCTACCTGGACGCCTACATGGACAAGTACGCGGCGGCGAATCCCGAGCGCACCATCCGGGTACACGCCGGGGACATGGTCGGCGCCTCGCCCCTCATCTCCAGCTACTTCCACGACGAACCGACCATCTACGCCGCTAACCAGATGGGCTTCGATGTCGGCACTGTCGGAAACCACGAGTTCGACGAGGGCGGCGAGGAGATGCTGCGCCTCATAAACGGCGGGCAACGCGACGACGGCAAGCAGTTCAAGGACGGCGTGGACGGAGAGCCCGTCAACACCTCGGACCCCGACTTCCCAGGAGCGGACTTCCCCTACATAGCGGCGAACACCGTCTACAAGGACACTGGCAAGAGTGTGCTGCCCCCGTATCAGGTCGTCAAGCGGGACGGGGTGAAGGTCGGCTTCATCGGGGTGACGACGCTTGAGACGCCGAACATCGTCGTCCCGGACGCGGTGGCGCCGTTCGATTATCTGGACATCTCGGATACGGTCAACAAGTACGCGAAGCAGTTGCAGGACAAGGGAGTCCAGACCATCGTGGTGCTGGCGCACTCCGGAGGGAACCAGGTCTCGGCGACCGAGGCTACGGGTGAGATCCTGGACGAGACCTCCCAGATGTCGAACGCCGTTGACGTCGTCGTCGCCGGGCACTCGCACTCGCTGCTCAACAACCGGGTGGGGAACAAGCTCGTCGTCGAGGCGTTCAGCTTCGGCACCGCCTTCGACGCTGTGGACATGAAGATCGATCGCAAGACCGGGGACGTAACGAGTTCCTCCGCCGACATCGTGACCACCTACGATGACGCGATACAGCCCGACGCGAAGACCGCCGAGCTGGTAGCCGACTACAAGGCCCGCATCGCCCCGATCTCCGAACGGGTGGTCGGGACCGCGCAGACCGACATCTCGCGCACCTCAAACGTCGCCGGTGAGAGCGCGATGGGCGACCTCATCGCCGACGCGCAGCGGGACTTTGCCGGCGCCGACTTCGCGTTCATGAACCCTGGCGGCATCCGGGCGGACATCGCGGCCGGCGAGGTCACGTATGGCGAGCTGTTCACCGTCCAACCCTTCGACAACCAGGTCGTCTCGATGGATCTTACCGGGGATCAGATCTACCGCCTCCTCGAACAGCAGTTCCCGCCGAACCAGGTGGCCGGCACGAAGCGCATCCTCCAGGTGAGCGGACTGAAGTACACCTACGACGAGTCGCTCCCCGAGGGCCAGCGCATTACCTCCCTCACGAAGACCGACGGAACCCCCATAGACCGCGCAACGACCTACAAGGTGGCGGCCAACAGCTTTATCGCGACCGGCGGCGACCGCTTCACGGTCCTGAAGGAAGGCCAGAACGTCCAGACCATCGGCGGCGACCTGGACGCGCTGGAAGCCTACATAGACAGCCTCCAGCAGCCCTTCAGCGCGCCGGACCCGGCGGGCGAGCAGAGGATTACGAAGGCCGGATAGAGCGAGCCACTAACACCTCAACCCATCGTCCTCGCGGGCGCGCCACGAGGCGCGCCCGTTTCGTCTTGCCGAATATACACCCGGCGTCTCGAAAAGCTGTAAGCTGACTGCCTAAAGCGCCGAACGGCCAGCGAGCCAAGAGAGCAGGAGGTTCCAGTGGAGACTACGAAGTTCTTACTCGACGAGAAGCAGATCCCCGAGTCCTGGTACAACCTCGTCCCGGACCTGCCGTTCGAGTTGGAGCCGCCGCTGAACCCGGCGACCAGGGAGCCGGTGGGACCGGAGGCGTTCGCGCCGATCTTCCCGCAGGAGATCATCCGCCAGGAAGTAACTACCGACTCCTACGTCGAGATCCCGGAGGAGGTGCGGGAGATCTACAGCCTCTGGCGTCCGACCCCGCTCTTCCGCGCCCGGCGCCTGGAGAAGTTCCTCGATACCCCCGCCCATATCTACTACAAGTACGAGGGCGTTAGTCCCTCCGGCTCCCACAAACCGAACACCGCCGTCCCGCAGGCCTACTACAACCGCGAGGAGGGAGTCCGGCGGCTCACCACCGAGACCGGCGCCGGGCAGTGGGGCTCCTCGCTCGCCTTCGCCTGCCGTCAGATGGGGCTGGAGTGTACCGTCTACATGGTCCGCGTCAGCTACGACCAGAAGCCCTACCGCCGCATCATGATGGAGACCTACGGAGCCGAGGTCCATGCCAGCCCCACAGACCTCACCAACGCCGGCCGCAACATCCTCGAGGAGCATCCCGACTCGCCGGGCTCTCTGGGGATTGCCATATCCGAGGCGGTCGAGGACGCGGTGATGCACGACGACGCCAAGTACTCACTCGGCAGCGTCCTCAACCATGTTCTGCTGCACCAGACCGTGATCGGCCAGGAGGCGCTGCAACAGATGGACCTCGCCGGAGAGTACCCGGATATAGTGGTGGGTTGCGTCGGCGGTGGATCCAACTTCGGCGGCGTCGCGTTCCCGTTTATCCGGGAGAACCTGAAGAACGGGCGAGATACGCGCATCGTGGCCGTCGAGCCCGCCTCATGCCCGACGCTCACGAAGGGACGATACACCTACGACTTCGGCGACACGGCCGGGACGACGCCGATGATGAAGATGTACACGCTCGGCCACTCGTTCGTGCCGAGCGGCATCCACGCCGGGGGTCTGCGCTACCACGGCGACTCTCCAATAGTCTCGGCGCTCGTTCACGAGGGGCTCGTCGAAGCGCGGGCCTACGCGCAGAACCCGACCTTCGAGGCCGGTGTGACGTTCGCCCGGACGGAGGGGATCGTCCCGGCCCCGGAGGTGACGCACGCGATCAAGGCGACCATAGACCTGGCGCT
>DASSMB010000132.1:0-7723 GCA_035689095.1 Rubrobacteraceae bacterium
GGTTTCCTGGGTGCGGGCGCGATCATCCGCCAGGGGATAGACGTTCGGGGGCTCACCACGGCGGCGAGCCTCTGGGCCGCCGCAGCGATAGGCATGGCTTCCGGCGCCGGGTACTATTTCGGCGCCGCGGCCACAACCGTCATCGTGGTAGCCACGCTCTACCTCCTGCGCGAGTTGCGGAGCCGCGTGATCTCGCGCTTCCGCACAGAGTTCGGTGTGCTGAACGTAACCTTCGAGACCGTGCGGGGCGAGGTGCGGGGCGTTCTGGAGGCGCTCGACCGACACGGCATGACAGTCCGTAATATGGAAACGGAGATAGAGTCCGGACAAGCCCGCTACAGCCTGCAACTGCGCGTCCCGCCGGATGGGAACGTTCAGGAGATGCTCGGCGAGGTGTCCGAGCTCCCCGGCGTCCGACACGTTGGCATGACCGGCTTGCACGAAGCCGAGTAAGGTCGAGTAAGGCCAGAGGAGTTTAGAACGGCTCTTCCAGCAGGACAGCCTGGCTGTCGAGCGGCTCCTCTTCATCTTTGGGGCTCAGGCGCTCGTATGTGCCGTCCGGCTTCAGCTCCCAGGCGTTCATGTTGTCCGAGAGCTGGAGGTCCAGGAGGCGGCGGACCTTCTGGCGGTGGTGCTCCTCGCGCAGGGGGAAGGTGGTCTCGACGCGGCGGTCGAGGTTCCGCTGCATCAGGTCGGCGCTGCCGAGGTAGATCTTCTCGTCCTTCCCTTCTCCAAAGGCGAGGATGCGCGCGTGTTCCAGGAAGCGTCCGACGATGGAGACGACGCGGATGTTCTCGCTGATCCCTTCCAGGCCCGGCTTCAGACAGCAGATGCCGCGCACGATCAGGGCTATCTTCACGCCCGCCTGCGAGGCTTCGTAGAGAAGCTCGATCAACTGCGGGTCCGTGAGCGAGTTGGTCTTGCACGTTATCCGCGCGGGCTCCCCGTTCCGGGCCTTCTCCGTCTGCTCCTCTATCAGCCGCGCGATGTTGTCGCGCAGCGTGGTCGGAGCTACGAGCAACTCGTGGTACTCCTCGTGCTCGGAGTACCCGGTCAGGTAGTTGAAGAGGTCCGAGCCGTCCTCGGCCAAATTCGGGTCGTCCGTGAAGTATGAGAAGTCCGTGTAGATACGAGCCGTGCCGGGGTTGTAGTTGCCGGTGCCGAGGTGGATGTAGCGCCGGAGCCCCGACCCCTCCCGCCGGACGACCAAGCATATCTTCGCATGCGTCTTCAGGCCCACGATGCCGTAGGCGACGTGTACGCCCCGCGCCTCTAGCTGCCGCGCCCAGGTGATGTTCGGCTCCTCGTCGAAACGCGCCTTCAGCTCCACCAGCACGGCGACCTGCGTCTGCTCGTCGCGGGCCTCGGAGAGCGCCTCGACTATCGGAGAGTTCGAGCCGACGCGGTAGAGGGTCTGCTTTATAGCGAGGACTTCGGGATCGTTGGCGGCGGCCCGGACGAAGTCTATGACCGGGGTGAACGAGTCGTAGGGATGGTAGAGCAGGATGTCGCCGCTACGGATCGCCTGGGTGATGGAGCGGGCGCTCCGGATCTCCGGCGGTATCCGCGGCGAGATCGGCGGGTAGAGGAGGTCCGAGCGGTCCAGATGCGTAAGTTCCTCGAAGTCCGCGAGCCCTATCGGCTCCGGCACGGCGTACACGTCGGTCTCGGTGAGCCGGAGGTTGCGGGCCAGCCAGTCGCGCAGGTCATTCGGCATCTCGTCCGTGACGACGAGCCGCACGCTCTGGCCGAACCAGCGGCCCTCGATCTCATCCTCTATCGCCTGCAGGAGGTCCGAGGCTTCGTCCTCCTCTATAACGAAGTCCGCATTGCGCGTAACCTGGAAGACGTAGTTCGCCAGGATCTTCTTTCCGGGGAACAACTCGTCCAGGTTGGCGGCGATAACCTCCTCCAGCCGCGTCAGCCTTATCTCCCCGTGCTTGCCCGGCTGCGGCGTCTCCTCTAGCTTCTCAGTCGGCGGGATCCGCATGAAGCGCGGGATCGTATTCGGCACCTTCACGCGGGCCATGACCTTGCGGCCGCCGTCATCTATTACGACGAGCAGGTTCAGCGAGAGGTTGGAGATGTGCGGAAAGGGGTGCGCCGGGTCTATGGCGAGCGGCGTCAGGATCGGGAGTATGTCGCGCGCGAAGGTCTTGCGTAGCTCGCGCCGGCCTTTGACGGGGACCTTGCCGTGCGGGACGAGCCGTATGCCCTCCTTCTGGAGCCCCGGCAGGATCTCCCCGTCCAGTATCCGGCGCCGCTCGTCGAAGAACTCCTCGGTGTTCTCCTTGATGCGGGAGATCTGTTCCTCGGGAGTCATCCCATCAGGGACCGGGTTAGGGAGCTGAGAGGCGACCTGCTGCTGAAGTCCCGCCACCCGGATCATGAAGAACTCATCCAGGTTCGTCTCGGATATGGAGATGAAACGCGCCCGCTCCAGAAGCGGGTGCCGCTCGTCCCGCGCCTGCTCCAGCACCCGGTCATTGAACTCCAGCCACGACAGCTCCCGGTTTATGTACAGCGCCGGGTCCGAAAGGTTCGGCTTGCGCGCTACGTCGGTCATATCTCCTTGCCCTCCGCCAGCGTGATCAACGTCCCCTCCCTTATCCCTCCGCGAGCGACGGTCAACTCGTCCCTCCCGAAGTGCTCCAGGATCGCCGCCAGCGTCGTGATCGCCGCCGGCATTACCTTCGCCCGCTCCGGCGCCAGCCCGTACTCCCGCGCCAGCACCGCCGAGGGCTCCTCCGAGACCTCCTCCGCGAGACTCCGCAAGCGCTCCACCGTCAGCTTATCGCTCGTTATCTTCAACATCGCCCGCGCCGAACCGCCGACCGCCACGACCGGCACCTGCGACGCCAGGCTCCATCCCGGCATTATCTCCTTGACGTGCTCGTCGAGCGCCCGAAGCTCTTTCTTCTTCGCCGGGTCCTTGCTCACGAAGCGCTCCGTGGTGCGGTTGGAACCGAGCGGCAGAGAGACCTGCATCAGCGGTCCGCTCGACGGCTCGCCGACGATGAGCTGGGCGGACCCGCCGCCGAGGTCCACCACGAGCGCCGGCCCCTCCCACATCTTCCCGACCGCCGAGACCGCGCCCCGGAAGCCCAGTTCCGCCTCCTTCTCGCCGGAGATAAGCTGCATCTTCAGGCCCGTCGAGTCGACCACCCTCTCGTTCAGTTCCGGGCCGTTCTCGGCGTCCCGCACGGCGCTCGTTGCAAGTATCACGGGCTCGGGGACATCGTTTAGCGCGGAGATCCTGGCGAACAGCCCTATCGCCGCCGCCGCGAGCGCGAGCCGCTCGTCGTCGAGCTTGCCGGTCTTCTCCACTCCCGCTCCGAGCCGAGCCGATACCTTCTCCCCGGTAACGGGCAGCACTCCCCCGTCCTGCACCTCTCCGACCAGCAGGTGGATCGTGTTGGACCCGACATCTATAACCCCGTACCGGCTCAAGCCCTCATCCCTCCCGATTGCCGCCAAACCCGGCGTGAACTCTCACACCGACCATGATACCGCCCACGCAAGGCTGATGGTATATTCGATTCTTCAGGGCCAGGCTCCGCGCAGACTCGCCTCCCAAGATCACGGCTCGGAACCGGGGTGCGTTATCTCGAAGAGAAAGAACTCGAAGAAGACGAAAACGCTGGATGGGAGAGTCCCCGCCGCTGCGAGAGCGAAGGTCCGGGACTACGGCTCGCACGTCCTGATCTGCGCCGGGAGCGACTGCAAGAAGCGTGGCGCGAAGGAGGTCCGCCGCGCCTTCAAGGACAGTCTGCGCGCCGATGGCATTAACCGCGAGGTCCGCACTGACACGGTGGACTGCCTGGGCCTCTGCAAGCACGGCCCCAACGCCGTCGTCTACCCCTCCGGGACGTGGTACCTGGGGCTCACGGAATACGACATACCGGAGATCGTCGAGAGCCACCTCGTAAACGGCGAGCCCGTGGAGCGCCTCTCCGCCGAACGCCGCCCGGTCAAGAAGCGCAAGAAATAAGAGCCCGCAGCGGGGTTTCCGCTGCGGGCTCTCGATCCTGTCACTAGCTCACGCTCACCAGCTCGCCCTGGACGATCAGGCGCTGCGTATAGTAGGGCAGGGTGCAGGTCTGGAGGCTGACGATGCTCTTGCCGGGCACGGGCTGAGTAACGGAGTAGTTACTCGGGTCGACGCGGAACTTCCTGAAGACCTCATAGGTGTACGTCGTACCATCGGCGCCGGTCAGGATGATCTCATCGCCCTTCTTGAGCTTCGGGAGGTCGTAGAACTGCAGATAGCTGCCCGTGTTCCTGTAACCGAGCCGGTGTCCCGCGATGTACACGTTTGAGCCGGTCTCCCACGGGAATCCGGTCCCCTCGACGTGCATGGTCCCTCGGTCCAGGGTGGCTTCGTCGCTCGCGGGGGCGGTGTAGACCGGCACGTCGTTCACCCGGGCCATCTTCGGGACGGTGAGCGTCATGTTCGTATCCCTCTGCGCCACCGGCTTCTCGGGAGCGCCGATCAGACCCGTCTTGACCGTCCCGATCTCGGGGGCCGATGCCGCCGTTCCCCCAAAGAGCGAGTAACCCAGCAGGCCGAGCCCGGCCAGAACCGCCAGCGCGCTCAACGCCGTCACCAGAGTCTTCGACCGCTGCTTCCGATACTTCTTCATCGTGCTCGACCCCCTTTCGAGAAGTTGCTCTTATCCTTCACTGATAAAGATAATTCCCGCAGGTGACATATCGGTTACAAAAAGGATGTTTCTGGATAACACTTTTGGTCCGGGGCACGCCCGAGCGAGTGCTGGAGCAGCTTTACACACATCCTTTTTTTCTGTATATAATGCGCGGCGTGAAGGTAGGGGTTCCCAAAGAAATGGCCGAGGGCGAGAACCGGGTCGGCATCGTGCCGGAGACCGTGGAGAAGCTCGTCAAGGAGGGCTTCGAGGTGCTCGTGGAGTCCGGCGCGGGCCGCGACTACAACCTGGACGAAAATTACGAAGAGGCCGGAGCGGAGATCGTCGGTGGCGCCGAAGAGGTCTACAGTGAGGCGGATCTGATCGTCAAGGTCGCCCGTCCCACCGAGGATGAGATCGGGCACATGCACGAGGGCCAATCGCTAGTCTGCTTCCTGAATGGCCCTCAGTACCCGGAACTGGTCAAGAAGCTCGCCGACGCCGGCGTAACTGTCTTCTCGAACGAGGCCATCCCCCGCACGAGCGTCGCGCAGAGCATGGACGCTCTCTCCTCGATGGGCTCCGTCGCCGGATACAAGTGCGCGCTGATCGGCGCGGATACCCTGGGCAAGTACGTACCGATGCTCTCCACCGCCGCCGGCACCACGAAGGCGGCGAACGTCCTGGTCCTGGGCGTGGCGGTCGCCGGGCTTCAGGCCATAGCCATCATGCACCGGCTCGGTGCGAACGTCTTCGCCTACGACATCCGGCCCGAGACCAAGGAGCAGGCCCAGTCCCTGGGCGCATCCTTCATAGACTCGGACGACGAGAAGGAGAACGAAGAGGAAGACGAGTTCGTGGAATACAAGCCCGAGGGCTTCAACAAGTTCATGGCCTCGCTGGGCTTCTACTCCTTCGCCGAGCCGCCGAGAGATAAGTACGTCGTGGAAGGCGAGGAAGACGACTCCGAGGACGAAGAGGAAGACGAGGGGTGGTCGAAGGAGAAGCTGGAGGAGGACCAGAAGCTCCTGCGCGAGCGCATGAAGGAGATGGACATTGTCATCACGACGGCGCTCGTGCCCGGCAGGAAGGCCCCGAAGCTCGTGGACAAGGAGATGGTCGAGAGCCTGAAGCCGGGGAGCGTGATCGTTGACCTCGCGGCCGAGAGCGGCGGCAACTGCGAGCTAACGGAGCCAGGCGAGACGGTCGAGCACAGCCAGGTCAAGATCGTGGGTCCGGTCAACCTGCCGAGCGCGATGCCGATCCACGCGAGCCAGCTACTCTCGCGCAACATGTTCAACCTCATAAAGCACATCACGGAAGACAAGTCCGAGGACAAGGAAGAGAAGCAGCCCGAGCTGGCGTTGGACTTCGAGGATGAGATCATGGACAAGACCTGCATAGCCCACGACGGCGAGGTGCGCGACGAGTCCACCCGCGAGGCGCTGGAGGAAGCTCAGAGCGAGGCAAAGACCGATGGTTCCGGCGAGAGCGAGGCCAGCTAGATGCAGACACTGCTCGCCCAGTTCGCGATCCTGGTCATCGCGGCCTTCCTGGGATTCGAGTTGATCTCTCGGGTCCCGAACCTGCTGCACACGCCGCTGATGAGCGCGACTAACGCGATCCACGGCGTCATACTGGTGGGCGGCATGATCGCGCTGGCCGAGGCCACGGATCCCATAATCAAGGTGGTGGGCTTTATCGCGGTGTTCTTCGGGGCGGCGAACGTCGTCGGCGGCTTCTGGGTGACGAACCGGATGCTCGGGATGTTCCGCCCGCCGGTGAAAAAGGTCAAGAGAAGAAGAGAGGCATAACCCTTGCAGGTCGCTACGTTCCTGGCCTACCTCGCGGCCGCAGCCCTGTTCATCGTCGGCATCCGCCGCCTGCGCAAGCCCGAGACGGCACGCTCGGGCAACACCCTGGCAGCCGTGGGCATGACCATAGCCCTGATCGCGACGCTCTTCGTCATCCAGTTCCAGGACCTCTTCCTGATCGGGACGGCGGCCCTCCTGGGCGCGGTCGTCGGGGCGATCTCGGCGCAGCGGGTGCAGATGACGGCGATGCCCCAGATGGTCGCGGCGTACAACGGCGTCGGCGGCGGGGCGGCGGCGCTCATCGCGCTCTCGGAGTTCTACCACGGACAGACCGTGGGCGGGGAGAGCCTCGTGGCGACGATCACGGTTCCGCTCACCATACTCGTCGGGTCGGTCAGCTTCATGGGGAGCGTGGTGGCGTTCCTGAAGCTCCAGGAGTTGGCCTTCTCCGGCTCCGTCACTTTCCCGCTGCAACAGATCGTAAACGCCCTGCTCTTTATCGGCATCCTGGTCCTGGCGGCGAACGCCATATCAGATGGGGCCATACTCCCGTTCATCTCGCCGATAGCTTCCATAGTCGTCGTGCTGGTCGCCTCGGCCATCCTGGGCGTGCTGCTCGTCATACCGATAGGCGGGGCGGACATGCCAATCGTCATCTCACTATTGAATGCCTTTACCGGGCTCGCGGCGGCTGCCTCGGGGTTCGTGCTGGGGAACTACATCTTGATCATCGGCGGCACCATCGTCGGCGCCTCCGGTACGATCCTCACGCGCCTGATGTCCAGCGCCCTGGGGCGTCCGCTCGGGAAGATCATCTTCGCCGGCATCGCCGCCGCGGGCAGTAGCAAGAAAGAGGATCAAGAAGACCGAGAGGTCAACGACGTGAACGCCGGAGCGGTCGGCGAGTACCTCTCAGACGAGGCCCAGAAGGTCGTCATCGTCCCCGGATACGGCCTCGCCGTCGCCCAGGCCCAGGGAGCCATGCGGGAGCTGATGGAGGCCCTCGAAAAACAGGGCAAGGAGGTCCTCTTCGGCATCCACCCGGTAGCGGGCCGCATGCCCGGCCACATGAACGTCCTGCTGACAGAGGCGGGGGTCCCCTACGACAAGCTCTACGACCTCGAAGACATAAACCCCGAGTTCGCCGACACCGACGCCGTAATCATCGTCGGCGCCAACGACGTCGTGAACCCGGCGGCCAACGACCCGGATCAAAACACCCCAATAAGCGGCATGCCCGTCCTGGACGTGGAACAGGCCGAG
>DASSMB010000133.1:0-5999 GCA_035689095.1 Rubrobacteraceae bacterium
AGGGGATCTCTTGTCCCGCGCGATTCTTGAGGGGTGCGCCGTATACGCGGCCCACACCAGCTACGATGCCGCTCCGGGCGGCGTCTCCGTCGCGCTGGCGGATGCTCTAGGGCTGTGCGGGCCGATGGAGGTCGTGGTCCCGCGCGGGGAGCTCCGAAAGCTCGTGATCTTCGTCCCGGCCGAGAACGTGGATGATGTGGCGGACACACTCAGCAAGGCGGGGGCCGGCGTGATCGGGGACTATACGAACTGCACTTTTCGTCTGCCGGGTACAGGCACTTTTCTCGGTGGCGAGGGCTCGGACCCGTACCTGGGCGAGAAGGGACGGCTGGAGAGCGTCGAGGAGATCCGGCTGGAGACCATCGTTCCGGCGCACCTGGCACATGACGCGCTGGCCGCGGCCGTCGCCGCCCATCCCTATGAGGAGGCCGCGTTCGACATATACCCCGTGGAAGGCCATCCAGAAGGCTGCGGTTACGGTCGCCTCGGCCGTCTGCCAGAGCCACTCACACCGGAGGAGTTGCGCGAGCACGTCTCGGACTCGCTGGGGTTTCCGGCACGGCTCGTCGCGGCTCCGCGGGTCGGAAGCGTGCGGCGGGTTGTGGTGCTCGGCGGCTCGGGTGGCTCTTTTATCCGGGAGGCGGCGGCTTCGGGCGCGGAGGCTTATGTCACGGGAGACCTCAACTACCACGACGGGCTGCTGGCCGAGTCGCTGGGCCTCGTGGCGGTAGACGCCGGTCACGCGGCGACGGAGTTACCGGCGCTCGAACCGCTGGCGCGGCGGCTGGCGGCTCTCGTAGACGTGCCGGTCGAGGTCAGCCGGGTGCGGCGGTAGGCGAAGCTGCGGGTCTCACCCAGCGCTCGCCATGAAACGTTCCAGTTCGTCTTTCGTGGGAAGCGGCCCCATGGCGCCGAAGCTCGTGCAGGCGAGCGCTCCGGCCGCCGTACCCCGCCGCGTCGCCTCACGCACCCATTCCTCGGTCCACTCCGCGTCCGCGAGGTGCGTCAGGACGCCGGCGAGGAAGGCGTCCCCGGCGCCGGTCGGGTCCACGGACTCGACCTCGAAGGCCGGCAGGGTGCCGGAGAACTCGCGGGCTGCGTAGAAGGCGCCCTCCGCCCCCAGGCTTACCAGAACGAGGGCGGCGCCCCGGTCCAGTAACATCGTCGCGGCCTCTTCCATGTCCGAGGTGCCAAGCATGGGTTCCAGTTCGTCGTGGCCCATCTTTACGACGGTCGAGAGGTCGAGCAATGGGTCCACGGTCTCGCGGGCGGCGGCGAGGCTGGGCCACAGGTGCTCGCGCAGGTTCACGTCGAAGGCGACCGGGACATCCATCTCGCGGGCCAGTTCTGCGGCGCGGTGGATCGCGGCGCGGGCGGGGTCCTTGATGAGCGGTATGCTCCCGAAGTTCACGAACGACGCCCCGGAGAGCAGGTCGCGTGTGATGCCCTCCGGCGAGAGCAACTCATCGGAGGCCGGGTCGGAACGGTAGAACGTGAAGGAGCGGTCGCCATCCGCGCCGATCTCCACGAAGGCGAGCGAGGTGCGCGTGGGGGGCTCGCAGCGCAGTACGCCGGAGGTGTCCACCCCCTCGGACTCGAGCGCCCGCAGGATGAACGCGCCGAAGAGGTCGTTTCCAACGCCACCGGCGAAAGCCGCCGCAGCCCCAAGCCTCGCCGCCGCGACCGCCACGTTCGCCGGCGCTCCTCCCGGCCGCGCTGTAAACGGCATCTCGACGGGCGAGGTCTCTTCGTCCCTGTAGATGTCCGCGACGACCTCTCCGAGAGCCACTATCCTTCCCACGTCATCCTCCCCATCTCTACCGCACTCTCTCTAGACAACGACTTCTCCGAGCGTCCGTATCTCCTCATCCGCGTACCCGGCCTTTCGCAGAGGCGCGACCACATCGAGGTCCAGGTCCGGCACGTAGCAGACCACGAGGCTCGACTCTCCCTCCGGCACGATCCGCACTTCCCCGATGGACGCCGGCAGAATACACGACTCGCCGCGCACGAGCCTCTCCTTTCCGCCGCCGGACTCGATCTCCACCGCGCCGCCGACGTTCGAGAGGGTCATACAGCGCCGGGGGTGTGCGGACTCGGTGTATGGCTGGGTCAACGTCCAGCGTTCGAGAGCGAAGTGCGGACCGGCGGCGCAGAGGACCCGGCGGTTCGGTCCATCATCCAGCACCAGGCCGGGGTTCGGGCGCGGCAGGTAGTCCGTCTTCAACTCGTCGAGGGTGGCCTGGATATTCGCCTCCCAGGTCGCCTCGTCCAGGGGGTGTCCGTAGAGGTCGTCCGGCATCACGAACTGGCCCAGATCGGAGGTCTGCTGGACCTCGAAGATCAGGGTGTCCGGCCCGAAGGTGTGGATGATGCCACCCGGCACGTAGACCGTGTCGCCAGCCTGTATCCGGTGGCGAGGCATCACGGCTCCGTAGTCCCGCGCCTTGAAGGCGTCGTGCAGTTCCTCGCGGCTCAGACCCTCCTTCACCCCGGCCAGTATAGTCGAGTCCTCGGCGGCCCAGAGGATGTGCCAGGCTTCGGTCTTGCCGTGCGGCTCGTTGTGGACTCTTCTGGCGGTCTCGTCGTCGGGATGGAGATGAACGGGGAGCATGTGGGAGGCGTCGAGGAACTTCTCCAGCAGCGGGAAGTGCGGCCCGTTCCAGCCCTCCCCTACAAGATCCTCGGGAAACTCCAGCGTCAGGTCGTGCAGGGTGCGTCCGGCGTACTCGCCGTTCAGTACCGTCCCGGTGGTCTCGCGGTAGTCGCTAATTTCCCAGGTCTCGGCGACCGTGCCTTCGGGCACGCCGCGCTTGCCGAGGAGGTTCGGGATCAACCGCTCCCCAAAGTAGTAGGAGCGGACGTGGTAGGAGAGCTTTATCGGGTACGCGTCCACAGAACTCCCCTTTCCAAATACTTCCTCCAACCTCCGACGAG
Source organism: Rubrobacteraceae bacterium (assembly GCA_035689095.1). Taxonomy (GTDB): domain Bacteria; phylum Actinomycetota; class Rubrobacteria; order Rubrobacterales; family Rubrobacteraceae; genus JACDDK01. The sequence goes on from DASSMB010000133.1 coordinate 2,938, forward strand.
AGTATTCTAACCTCGTCGCGTTTCCCCGCGCCTCTCGTCAGACTGGAGAGATGTGGCCAGCCTCCAGAGCTTCTTCAGGCTCAATGGACGTGCTGGGATCATGCCCAGCCGTTTTGACGGTTTTCCATACAACATCGGGTATGAATCGCCGGGCGCGGGTAGCGTTCGCTCCCGCTACAACGGCGGAGCTGAGTCAACCCTGGAGAGCCGCGAAGATGAGTTCGCCAGGTTAGCGAGCGGCCAGAGTGTTGACAGGGAGTACCAAAAGAGGCAGAGTCCTTAAGGTAGCGGGCTTTCGGGACCTGTTCAACGCGCGTACAGGGAGAGGAGACAAGTATGGCTCAGGCGGCGTCTTCGAGCGGCTCAGGCGGTAACCGTCGTTTTGTGTATGTGGTGGCCTCCGTCGCCGCACTGGGAGGGTTGCTCTTCGGCTACGACACGGGGATCATCTCCGGCGCCCTTCTGTTTATCAAGAAGGACTTCCAGCTCAACCCGTTCCTCGAAGGGTTTATCGTCAGCTCGCTGCTTCTGGGTGCGGTGATCGGAGCCGGGGTCAGCGGGGCGCTCTCCGACAGGCTTGGCCGACGCACGATCATCCTGGTGGCGGCAATTATCTTCGCCATTGGAGCCGTCGGCGCGGGCCTGGCGCCGAACGTGGGAACGTTAATCTTATTCCGCGTCTTGCTGGGGCTCGGCGTGGGCAGCGCATCCGCGCTCGTCCCTTCCTACATCTCGGAGTCGGCCCCGACCGACGTTCGCGGCTCGCTCTCCACGCTCTTTCAGCTTGCGATCACCATAGGAATCCTGGTCGCCTACCTGGTCAACGCGGCTTTCGCCACCGCCGGCGACTGGCGCTGGCCGGTCGGGCTGGCCGTGATTCCCGCGCTGGTGCTGTTCGTCGGCATGTACTTCTTGCCGGATACTCCCCGCTGGCTCGTCAGCAAGGGCCGGGAGGAGGAAGCGCGGCGGGTCCTGCGCCGTACCCGGACCGATGAAGAGGTGGAGCGCGAGCTGAACGACATCCGGCGCATTGAGGAAGCGGAGGAAGAGCAGGCCGGCTACAGAGAACTGCTCGCTCCCTGGGTACGTCCGATGCTCGTGGTGGGCATAGGGCTGGCCGTCTTCCAGCAGTTCGTTGGCATCAACACCGTCATCTACTACGCGCCCACCATCATCAAGTCCACGGGACTTGCGGACGTGGCCTCCGTCCTCGCCACCGTCGGCATCGGTGTGGTCAACGTGCTGATGACCGTCGTCGCCATACTCGTGATAGACCGGGTAGGACGCAAGCCCTTGCTCCTGATCGGTCTCGCCGGCATGGTCATATCGCTGGGGATCATCGGTGGCGCATTCGCGTTCTCCGGTCTCTCCGGCATCATCTCCTGGGTAACGCTGATAGGGCTGATGCTCTACATCGCGTCTTTCGCGGTCAGCTTCGGTCCCCTGCTGTGGGTGATGCTGCCGGAGATCTTCCCGCTCAACGCCCGCGGGTCCGGCACGGGCCTATCGGCGCTTAGCAACTGGGTCGCCAACTTCATCGTCGCCCAGGCGTTCCTGCCGCTGGTCGGGCTCATAGGCCGATCCGCGGTGTTCTGGATACTCGCCGGGATCTGCGTCATAGCGGCGCTGTTCGTCCACTTCGTGGTCCCGGAGACGAGGGGACGCAGCCTGGAGCAGATAGAGGCCGACCTGCGCGGAGACCGCGAGGCTGCCGCCACCACGTAATATTAGAGACGGGGGTTAGAGACAAGGGCGCGGCTCGTCCCGGCAGAGACGGCCCGTTGGAGATAACATCGGGGCATGTCCGCGATCCTGAGATCTGTGCTCTCCATGTCCGCCGCCACGGGCCTCTCGCGCCTGACCGGGTTCCTGCGGACGACGGTGATGGCGGCGACGCTCGGCGGGGCGGTGGTGGCGAACGCCTACACCGTGGCGAACGTGCTGCCGACCCAGATCTACGAGCTGTTCATGGGCGGCATCCTCTCCTCGACGTTCATCCCGCTGCTGGTTGACCGGCTCACCCGTCACGGCGAGGAGGACGCCCGCCGCCTGACGAACGCCCTCGTGACGGTGGTGCTGCCGTTCCTGGCCGTCGTCGCGCTGCTCGGCGTGGTATTCGCGCCGCAGATAGTGGCGCTCACCACCGACTGGGGCGCGGCCGAGAAGCTCTCGCCGGAGGAGGCGCGGCGGACCACGGAGCTTGCCGTGCTCCTCTTTAGGGTGATGGCCGTCCAGATCTTCTTCTACGGCGCCGGAGCGATCTCGACCGGCGTCCTCAACTCCCACCGCCGCTTCTTCCTCCCTACCTTCGCCCCCGTCCTCAACAACCTCATCGTCATATCCTCCCTCGTCGGATACGCCCTGCTGGCGCGGAAGGACTTCACCGCCGCCATCTACATCCTCGCCGGCGGCACCACCCTCGGCGTCGCCGTCATGTCCCTGGTCCTCGTCCCGGCGGTCCTGAAGCTCGGCTACCGGCCCCGCCCGGTGCTCGGGCACCCCGCCCTCGCCGACGCCGTAAAGCTCGCCCTGCCGATGCTCGTCTTCGTGGCGGCGTCCGTCGGCGTGCAGGTCGCGGCCTACCGCTTCGGGACGCAGTTCAGCGCGGCGGCGCAGCTCCTGTACGCCTTCGTCATCTTCCAGCTCCCCTACGGGATCTTCGTCGTCTCAATCGGCACCGCCCTCATGCCCGAGCTCTCCGAGCGCTACGCCAGCGAAGACACCGACGGCTACCGCGCTACCCTCTCCTTCGGTCTGCGGACGATGGCCTTCATCGCCGTCCCCGCCTCCGTCGGCATGGTCGCCCTGGCGCAGCCCATCGTCGGCCTGCTCTACGAACGCGGCCAATTCACGCCCCAGGACACCGCGACCGTCGCCACCCTCCTCGTCGCCTACGGCGTCGGCCTGCTTGGTTACGGAGCCTACTTCGTGCTCGTCCGCTCCTTCTACTCCCGCCAGAACACAAGGACCCCCGCCACCCTCAACCTCGGGCTCCTCGTCCTCTACATAGCCCTCGCCTACACCCTCTCCGCTACGGTCGGGCTCATCGGCGTCGCCCTCGC
>DASSMB010000134.1:0-2098 GCA_035689095.1 Rubrobacteraceae bacterium
TACATCTGTCCGAGCGCGAGCGTCGCCAAGAGCGGCGAAGAGAGCAGGAGCATCCCCATCGCGAGCGCCGTCCATCCGGCGCGCAGCTTCAACTCCTCGGCCATCCACGCCAGGTAACCGACGGTGATGAAGAGTGAGATCATGATGAAGACCCTGTACGCCGTCAGCGGCTCCATGAGCCCGAACGGGGCGAGCACCACCGTCCAGAACGGCGGATTCAGGTTGACGAGCCGCGCTCCCGCCTCGTACACGTCCCGCCCGCTCCACATCGCGTCCGCCGAGCGCCAGAAAGTGTCGAAGTCCGCGTGAATGTCCATGGAGTCGGTGGAGATCCTCTCCAGAGTCCCGGCCCCTAGAGACACATTGATCCCGAACGATAACAGCACGATCCCACCGGCAGCCAGAACCAGCACCCAACTCCATAGCCCCAGAGTGTCAGCCTTACGCACCGCTAATACCGTCCATACCCCGGCATGATACGCCTCAGCAAGAATGGATTCTCAGAAACAAAGAGCGGAGAGGGGGGGATTCGAACCCCCGATGCCGGGTTTACCGACATAACGGTTTTCGAGACCGCCGCATTCAACCGCTCTGCCACCTCTCCGCGCGAGAGTGTACCGCATGAACACACTGCTTTCAGCAGTATAACTCTGAGTCTTCAGACGACGACAGCCGTTGATAGCATTCCATCTACCCTGGACTTCTAGTTTATTGTTATCCGCTCTGTCTCGGCGATGCGACTTCCAGGACAACCCGGAACGATTTATTGCGATTTGCAGGTACTTCGTTCGTGTGGCAAAGGAAAAGGCGGGCCTTTCGGCCCGCCATGCCTAACCCTGCCTGCAAGGGTTAACCAGGGTTAGCTGCACTTGGAGTAGCCGCAGGAGTGGCAGACTACGCATCCTTCCTGCTTGGTGAGGCCGCCGGAGCACTCGGGGCAGGCCCCGATGACGGGGAGGTTCTTTGCCTCGGGCGCCTCCTCGACGAGGTAGTGCTCGGCCATCGCCTTCGCCACGCCGTCGGGGACGGAGAGGATGGCGTTGGCGCCGAAGCCCGCCGGGTGGCCGTCCTGGATGCCGCGAAGCTGGTGGACTATCTCGGCCGGGGTGGCGCCGTGCTTTTCGGCCAGAGAGATCATGCGCCCCAGAGCGTCGCTGAACGCCGCCGCCGTACCGCCAGGCTTGCCGATAACGATGAAGCACTCGCGCGGGCCGAACTCGTCGTCGTTCATCGAGACGTAGAGCGGACCGTGGCCGGTCTGTATCTTCTTGGTCACGCCGGAGAGCGTGCGCGGCCGGCCGTTGCGCGCCTTGGCGAGCGAGACGTACTCCTTCTCGACCTCGGTGCCGGGCTGCACACCGACGCGTGTCTTGCCGGTGGAGAGGACCTGGGCGTCGCGCGAGCCGTCGCGGTAGACGGCCATCGCCTTGCAGCCGAGCGAGAACGCGAAGCGGTAGGCGTCCTCGACATCCTTGGTCGTCGCCTCGTTCGGGAGGTTGATGGTCTTGGAGATCCCCATCGAGGTGTACTTCTGGAACGCCGCCTGCATCCTGACGTGCCACTCGCTCGTGATGTCGTGCGAGGTGACCCAGGTGCCGCGCACGTCTTCCGGGACCTCTTCGATGTCGCGGACGGAGCCGTGCTCGGCGACCTTCTTCATGAGCTCCTCGGAGTAGAAGCCGCGAGCCTTGGCGAGCCGCACGAACTCGGGGTTCACGTCCGGGAGCTCCATGTCGGCCTGGCGGCGCATGAACGCCACGGCGAAGAGCGGCTCGATGCCGCCGGAGCAGCCGGCAATTATGGAGATGGTGCCGGTCGGGGCGATGGTGGTGACGGTCGCGTTGCGGACCCGGTCGCCGCGGGCCTCGTGGCGCGAGCCCTCGAAGTTCCCGTAGACGCCGCGCTCCTCGGCGAGCGCGCGGCTGGCCTCCCAGGCCTCGTCGTCCACGAACTTCATCACCTTCTCGGCGAAGGCCAGACCTTCCTCGGAGTCGTAGGTGATGCCGAGCTTTATAAGGAGGTCGGCGAAGCCCATCACGCCGAGCCCGATGCGGCGGTTGCCCCGGCTCATCGCGTCGATCTCCGGGAGCGGGTAGTT
>DASSMB010000135.1:0-5708 GCA_035689095.1 Rubrobacteraceae bacterium
TTCCGGCTCTGCCGGACGAGCGGCATGTGGCTGGCCGTCGCCGAGGAGGTCCTACGGCTCACCGACGAGACCCGCAAGAACTTCTACAACGGCGAGCGAGTGTACCTGGAGGGCGAGGAGATGCGCTTCCCGGAGCTCGCCGACACGCTCGACGCCATAGGGCAAGAGGGGGCGGACCTCTTCTACGAGGGGCGGCTGGGGCGAGCCGTCGCCGCCTACGTGAAGGAGATGGGCGGCATAATCACGGAGCGGGACCTCGCCGAGTACCGGCCCGTCATCCGGGAGCCGCTCGCGATGAGATACGGGCACGGTGAGATCTTCACGAACTGCCCTCCTTCGGCCGGCGGCGCAACGCTGGCCCAGATGCTCCAGATAGTCTCCGCCTATGACCTCGCCAACCTACCCGAAGAGGAGTTCGTGCGGGTGATGGCCGGCGCGATGAAGTATGCCCTCGCGGACCGCGAGACAGCGTACATCGAGGGCGAGGGGAACGCCAAAGTCGCCGAGCGCCTCACGAGCGAGGAGTACGCGAAGCGCCAGCGGGAGCGCATCTTCGGCGCGTTCGGCAGCCCGCACACCACGCACCTCTCCTGCGTGGACGCGGAGGGTTTCGCGGTCTCCATTACGGCAAGCATGGGTTACGGATCCGGGCTGGTTGTCCCCGGCACCGGCATCCCGCTCAACAACACCCTGGGAGAGCCGGAGCTGAACCCGAGCGGCTTCCACGCGCTGAAGCCTGGCGAGAAGCTCGTCTCCAGCATGAGCCCGACCATCGTCTCCTCCGAGGAGGGAGGACTGGTCAGCCTCGGGTCTCCGGGCGCCTCGCGCATCCCGACGGCGATCCTTCAGACCCTGGTCAACGTACTGGACCTCGGGATGCCGCTGGAGAGCGCCGTGCTCGCGCCGCGCTTCCACGCGGAGGGGGATCTCTTCGCGTACGAGGCCGGAGCCCGCAAGGCCGACCTGGAGCGTTACGGGCGCGTGCTGCCTTACGATGGACCTTCCATGTTCTTCGGCGGCGTCAACGCCGTGCGGCGCACGCCGGAAGGTCTCTTCGAGGCCGCGGCCGACCCGCGCCGCAGCGGGGGAGCGGTCTTTGTCTGAGGAGGCCGAGAGGGCGCGGAGGCCGGTCGGCATCTTCGGGGTGCCGATGGATCTCGGGCAGGGACGGCGCGGGGTGGATATGGGACCCAGCGCGATTCGCTACGCGCGCCTCGAAACGTCACTGGGAGACCTCGGATACCACGTCACCGACCTCGGGAACGCGGCGGTCCCCATCCCGGAGACCGTAGAAAAGGAAGAAGAGGTCCGGCACATCGGGGCGGTCCGTCAGGTCTGCGAGGCGGTGGCCGATAGGGCCGGCGCGATGGTCTCCGAGGGGCTGTTCCCTGTCTTCCTCGGGGGGGATCACTCCATTGCTATCGGGACCGTCTCCGGCGTGGCCGGGGCGTTCGAGAGCAGGACCGGCGTGATCTGGCTGGACGCCCACGCGGACTTCAATACCAACGATACATCGCCCTCCGGCAACATCCACGGTATGCCTCTCGCCGCCCTCGCCGGACGCGGACACCCCGACCTGGTCAACATCGGCGGTCCCGGCGCCAGCGTGCGCGCCGAAGACGTGGTGATAATCGGTCTGCGTTCAGTGGACCAGCAGGAGCGCGAGCTGCTGCGCGAGGCGGGCGTGCGGAGCTACACCATGAAGGAGATCGACGTCTACGGTGTGGCGCAGGTCGTGCGGCAGGCGATAAAGGACCTCTCGCACCTCGACCGGGTGCATCTCTCCTTCGACCTTGACAGCGTCGACCCGGACGTGGCGCCCGGCGTGGGAACCCCGGTACGCGGCGGCCTGACTTACCGGGAGGCGCACCTGGTGATGGAGTTGATCAACGAATCCGGCATCGTGACCTCGCTCGACGTGGTGGAGGTCAACCCCATTTTGGACGAGCGCAACGGCACGGCGGAGCTGGCCGTTGAATTGGTTGCGAGCCTTATGGGACGCCAGATCATCGGCCTGCCCGACTAGCGCCTCCAGAACGCCGGGGAGAGCAGGGCGAGGGCCGTAAAGATTTCGAGACGCCCCAGCAGCATGCAGACCGTGAGTACCACCCGGCCGAACGGATTTACTATCTCGAAGCTCTCCGTGGCGCCGACCTGGCCGAGTCCCGGCCCGACGTCGTTGAGGGTGGCCGCGACCGCCGTCGCCGAGGAGAGCGGTGTCAGATTTTCCTGAAGGGCGACCATGAACGTCGCGATTCCGAACACTCCGACCCAGGCGGCGAAAAGCCCCAGGACGGCGATACGTACGCTCTCCGGGACCACGGTGCCGCCGATCTTCAGCGGCGTCATTGCGCGGGGGTGGATCATCTTGAAGACGTCCTGGAGTATCGTGCGGAAGACGATGATGACCCGGATGACCTTCAGGCCGCCCGCCGTCGAGCCGGCGCAGCCTCCGATGAACATCAGTAGTACGAGAGTTATCTTGGCGGCCGTATCCCACTCATCGAAGTCCGCGGTGACGAAGCCGGTGGTGGTGATCACGCTGGAGACGGCGAAGAGCGAGTCGCGCAGCGCTCGCGCCACGCCCCCGCCGTAGTCCCCCTCCAGGACGAGGACGCCCCACACGAAGATCGTCGCCCCCGCGATGATGCCCAGGTAGGCCAGAAGTTCCCGGTCGAGGACCACGCTCAGGCGCCGCCGGGTGTAGAGCAGGTAGTAGAGTGCGAAAGAGACCCCGGAGATCGTCATGAAGAAGACGATGATGATCTCGATGGCCGCCGAGTCGTAGTAGGCGATGGAGGCGGTCCTATTACTGAAACCGCCCGTCGCCACCGTGCCGAAGGTGTGCAGGACGGCGTCGTAGAGCGACATCCCGGCCAGAAGGAGCGCCAGGGTCTCCGCCGCGGAGATTGCCAGGTAGATGACGACCAGGGCCTTCGCCGTATCCGCGATGCGGGGCGTGAGCCGCGGCTGGGTGAGTCCCGACATCTCCGCGCCCAGCAACCGGGCCGCCCCGACGCCGAGCAGCGGGGCCACGGCGACGAAGAGCACCACGATCCCGATGCCGCCCAGCCAGTGGGTCATGCTGCGCCAGAACAGGATCGAAGGCGTCTGCGCCTCTATGTCCGAGAGCAGTGTGGCCCCGGTCGTGGTGAAGCCGCTCATCGTCTCGAACGCCGAGTCAACGACGCTGGAGAACGTTCCCTCTATAAGGAACGGCACGCCGCCGACGAGCGCGGCGAGCGTCCACGCCAGGGTCACGGAGAGGTATACGTCGCGGTTCGAGATGATCTCGGCGCGGCGTCCCAGCGGGCCGGAAGCCCAGATGGTCGCGGCTCCGGCGGGGATCAAGACGAGCGACGGGATCAGGAAGCTGGTCCACGAGCCGTCGGCATAGAGCAGAGAGAGCGCGAGCGGGACGAGCATGGCGAGCCCGATGGCCGTAACGACCCCGGCGTTGACTCGTATGATGACCCTGGGGTTCACGGGTCAGGGGGCGAAGAGCCGCTCGACTTCTTCCACGGCTCCCTCGACAGTGAAGACGACCGCGTCGTCTCCGGGGCGCAGGACCTCCCTGCCGGTCGGTATCACCACGGCTCCGTCCCGCAGGATCGCTCCGACGATGGCCCCCTCCGGGAAACCCACCTCCGAGAGCGGCCGGCCGGCGACGCGGGAGCTCTCCGGAATCCGCAGTTCGATCATCTCCGCGCCGCTCTCCAGGAGGGCGACGTTTATGACCTCGCCCTTTCGCACGAACCGGAGAATCGCCTCGGCGGCCAGCATGCGTGGGGAGATCGTCAGGTCCACGCCCAGCGCGTGGGCGAGGGGAGCGAACTCTCCCCGGCTGACACCCGCGATGGTGGTCCGGGCCCCGAGCTGGCGGGCGTACATCGCCGCCAGCAGGTTCGCCCGGTCGTCGGCGGTCACCGCGACGAAGGCGTCGGTCCGGTCCACGCGCTCCTGGAGCAGGAAGTCCCGCGAGATGCCCTCGTCGTGCAGCACGAATCCCTTGCGAAGCAGGGAGGCCACGTAGCGCGCGCGGGCCTCATCGCGTTCGATCACCCGCACGAACATCCCGACTTTCTCCAGCGCGAGCGCCAGCCGCAGACCGATGCGTCCGCCGCCATAGATCGTCACGTCTTTCACCGGGGCCGTGTCGGTCGTAACCGCCTTCACCACGTCCGAGACGCCGCGCCGGGCGCTGATGAGCAGGACGTGGTCCCGCAGCTCCAGGACGGTCTCCCCGCGGGGGACGAGCGCCTCTCCGCCGCGCACCACCCCGACCACCAGGCTCCCCTCCGGGAGTCGCACCTCCCGGAGGGCCTTCCCGGCGACCGGCGAATCGTCGTGCAGGACCACCTCGGCGACCTCTATGCTGTCCTCGGCGAAAGTCTCCACGTTGATTGCGCCCGGCACCAGCAGGGCCTTCTTTATCTCCTCCGCGGCCATCTGTTCGGTGTGGATGACGAAATCTATCCCGAGCATGTCGCGGGCGAATGGTTCTTTGGGATTGTAGTAGTCCGGGTTGTGGATACGGGCCACGGTTCGGGGCACGCCTTGCGCCTTCGCCGCCAGGCAGGCGATGATGTTCGCCTCGTCGGAGCTGCTCGCGGCCACGAGGAGCTCCGACCGCTGGATGCCCGCCTCGGAGAGCAGTTTGGGGCTGGCGCCGTTACCGTGGATCACCAGCGCGTCGAGTTGCTCGGTGGCGCGCTCCACTAGCGTCTCGTCCTGCTCGATCAGCACGACGTCGTGGCCCTCGTGGGAGAGCATGCGGGCGGTATTGAACCCGACCTCGCCGGCGCCGATGATCACGGTCCGCACGGCGGCGCCTCTTTACCGGTCCCGGGACTGCAAGAGGTCCGATCTGTCCAGGTTCTTCTTCGATCCTCCCACGACCATTACGTCACCCTCGTGCAAAACAGTGTCCCCACGGGGGATCGTACCGGCCTGTCCCTTCGCCTTGAGCGCCAGTACCGTGAGGCCGTGCTTGCGGGAGAGCTGCAACTCGGCGAGGCTGTGGTTCAGCCACTTCTCCGGTACCTCTGTCTCTATAATTGCCTCGTCCCCTCCGAGGTCCACGTAGTCTAGGACGGCCGGAGAGGCCAGCGTGCGCGCGACCTGGGCGCCCATCTCTTTCTCTGGTTGGATGACGCGGTCCGCCCCGATCTTATCCAGCACTTTCGCGTGCGTGGCGCTCGACGCTCGGGAGATAACATGCGGCACGCCGAGTTCCTTTAATAGAACCGTAGCCAGGATGCCGGCCTGGATATTCCCTCCGATGACGACCGCCGCCCCGTCGAAGTTCTGGACGCCCAGGTCGCGCAGGACGGCCTCGTCTGTCGCGTCGGCGGCGACGAGGTGGACGTGGGGGAGGTCGTCCGTGAGGTTCTGAATCAAGGTCTCGTCCTGGTCTATGGCGAGCACCGTGTGCCCGAGCTCGTCCAGGGTCTTGGCCATCACCGAACCGAGCCGCCCCAACCCGATAACGACGAACTGCTTGCTCATAGCGTGCTCATCCTATAGCTATATCCTCCTCCGGATACGTGAACCGTTTGGGCCGGGCGCGCTCGCTCAGGGCGAGGATGACCGTGATAGGTCCTACCCGTCCCGCGAACATCACCGCCATAAGCAGCAGTTTACCGAACGGGCTGAGCTCCGTGGCGAGACCGTAGCCGGGTCCGAGTGACAGGCCGACCGTCCCGAAC
>DASSMB010000136.1:0-2032 GCA_035689095.1 Rubrobacteraceae bacterium
GTCTCCTGCGGCGCGGAGAAATGGGGAGCAGGCGAGGTAGTGAGCGTCCCGATACTCGACCAGGACGGTAATCAGCAGGATGATTCGTGCGTTCCGATGGTCCAACTCGTCTGTACCAACTGCAGCTACCTGATGCTCTACGCCGCCGTGCCCATCGGTCTGCCGTAGTATATACGCTCCGGCATGCGGGAAAGTCCGCACAGAGCCGTGTCGTGGATCGCTACCGTGCGTGGCTCACGAGTCGCTTTGCTGATCGAGCGAGACCGTCCCGGCGGAGCCGTCCACCGTAATCTCCTGTCCCGTGGTGATGCGTTCGGTGGCGTCCGGTACTCCGACGACGGCTGGGATGCCATACTCTCGGGCGACGATGGCCCCGTGGGACATCGGCCCGCCCATCTCCATTACCAGGCCGCCGGCCGTGAGGAAGAGCGGCGTCCAGCCGGGATCGGTCGAGGGCGCGACCAGGATCTCAGCGGGCTCCAGATGGGCACCGGCGGGGTCGAGCACCACCCGCGCCCGGCCGCTCACCACGCCCCCGGAGGCGGGAGTCCCGCTCAGGACTCCCTTTGCTGAGTCGGGCGAGTCTTGGGCGCTGACATCCGGCGCGGTGCCGTCGGAGAGGAGGATGCGCGGTACGTGGCGGCGGCGCGTCTCCTGTTCGTAGTCGGCTCGCCGTTCGCGGATCAGGGACCGGAGGTCTTCGCCTCCCACGGCCGACCACGCTTCGGGCAGGGACAGGAAGAAGATATCCTCGGCGCTCTCCAGGAGGCCGGTCGTCGCCAGGTCCTCCCCGACGCTCCACAGCAGCGCCCGAACCTGCGCAAAGAGCACGATGATGCAGAACTTGGGCATCTCGCGCATCCCCATGAGGGCCCGTGTCCTCCGCAGGAAGAAGCCAACCAGCTTCCCCCGGATGCGGCCCTTGCGGGCGGCTCGGCGGGTGAGCTCGACGACCATAGATTCGGCCTCCCGCTCCGCCCGGCGGAACTGCACGTCCGGGGCCAGATCCGGGTCTTGCAGACGGAGGTAGTTAGCCAGCACGCCCAGGATGTGCGTGGGGTCCTCGGACCAGCGCGGCTGGCCCAGGTCGATCTCAGCCACCCCGCGATGTCCGTAGAAGCGCAGGAAGTCCGCCAGCCCTGTCTGGAGGTCCGGCGGCAGCACGCCCTCCCGGTATTCTTCGGCCAACAGATCCGGCGGCGTCTCGCGCACCTTTTGCGCGGCGTCCGGGTCTTCGCGCACCCGTTTGGCGAGCCGCCAGAGATGCAGGTCCATCTCGGTCGTTGGATTGTGCGGCAGCGCGCGCAGCACCACTCGCCGTTCGTCTTCGGTGGCGAGGTCCCCGAGGAGCTTTCTGGCGATGGCGTTGGCGATGAGACCGGCGATAAATGTCGGAGGAACGCCGGGTAGCAGGCGCGGCGGGAAGCCAGACAGCAGGCGTTCGGCCGCATCCAGGCGTTCTGCGGTGCCGGCGTTCCGGTACGTATCTCCCGCTGTACGGAACTCCGCCGCCACGCGCGCCGCGCGGGCGCGGGCCGTGGCAGGACGCGCGAGCGCCCCGACGACGCGGGGCGGGATGCGTTTCCGGACGAGCAGGGGCACCAGGGCCCGCAGGATTTTCGGCCACGGAGTGGGTACGGGGGAGAGGCGTGGATCGTCGGCGAGATGCAGCAGGATCGGGGCGGTTCGAGTTTCCATGTTGCGCATCACCCGGTCGAGGAGCCTGCGTCCGAACGTGCTTCGCAGCACCGGGGTTATGTCGACGAAGAGCCGGCCGGCGGCCTCGGCATAGGGGCCCGGACCAGCGTACCTGTCGGACGGTTGATAGCCGAGGAGCGTGGAGAGCGCCGATGCCACCAGCCGAAACGCCTGCTGCCCCATCGGTGTCAGCGGCTGGTAGACGCCCTGGGCGACGCTGCCCGAGAAGTAGACGCGCGGGGCGTCGTCAGTCGCCGGGGCATTGGCCGGGAGAGGGAAGAGGGTCGTGATCGGGCGCGCCTGGACCAGCCAAATTCCACCGCCGGCGTCGATG
>DASSMB010000137.1:0-3777 GCA_035689095.1 Rubrobacteraceae bacterium
AGTCTGACAACCGGGCTGTCCTTATCGAGAACAAAATCTACGCGATGGTAAACAACCCCCTTGCCGACTACACGGACTATCTCGACTGTCGAATACTCGATGGGCGTGCGAAACACAAGCTCCTTCTTACAGTCTTTCCGACAGGCGAAGGCAGCGAATGGAATTTTGTGAACCTCACGTACTCGAAATTTGTTGACGAGATACGCTCGCTGCTCGGTCATTACCTATTCGGTGCGGACACTCGTTACCTGACGATGTTTCTAGATTTTCTGAGCACACTCGAAAACCTGCGAAGGGGTACCCGCATGGATCAGGAGTTCGTCAAGTTCCTCGCAAAACGGGATGATGACATCAGAAACCTCTTTAACGATCTTAAGAGTTTCAGAATTGAAATACGGGAGAAGGTTCTGGAGTTGCGGACCCTTATAGACACTAGCCAACATGAAACTGTTGAGGTGCAAGATCTCTGGCGAGGAGATACAGCATCTATGTCTGACACTCTATACCACAACATTCGTGTATCCGAGGATTTGCTGGTTGGCGTAGACACTCGCCTCAACCCGCAAGGTTGGCAGATTCAGATCTTTGCTCGTAGCAAAGGCAGTACTTTAAAACTGAAAGAACTCCTGAAACGCTTAGAAATTCCATTTGAGGAAAGAGAACGGTTCATTCATCCTGCTCAATTCGATTACGACGAGAATCTAGATCGAATCAGTCCAGTCCTTCAGGATATTGTCAACAAGCTTGCCACGAGCCAGGAAAACGAGGCGTGATTTTGGCTCAATCTGACAAACTATTCTATTTTGCACACAGTAAGGGAGCGTGCTGATGGAAGCCGTCCTTAACGACTTCGTGCAGGTGTTGAGGCGGCACCGGCTGCGGGTCTCTCCGGCCGAGAGTCTGGACGCCCTGCACGCGCTGGAGCAGGTGGGCATCGGTGAGCGGGAGGTCGTGCGGGATACGTTGCGGGCCACCCTGATCAAGAACCTCGACGACGTGGAAGCTTTCGACAAACTTTTCGACCTGTTCTTCAGCCTGCGCCCGGAGCCGGAGAGGAAGACGGCGAAGCTGGAGTTGCCGGGCCACGACCACGATCACGGTCCGCCCCCTGCGCGTATGGAGTTCGGGGAGGAGGCCGCCGGGCAGGCGCCGGAGTCCGAGGAGCACAGCCACGAGGATAAGGAGTCGACCGAGTTCCGGCGCTTCTTCGATGATGAGCGGATGCGGCCCTCGCGCGACTTCCACGGCGAGGCCGACCGGATGCGCCTCTCGATGTTCTCGCAGGAATTGATCCTGAACCGCAAGCCGGGCGCGCTGAACCAGGCGATGCAGCGCATCACGCACCAGCTAAGGTTGCGCCGGGCCCGCAACATCTTCAACCCCGGCGACCTCGTCCCCCACTCCGAGGGCCAGGAGCTGCCGCTGGACGTCTCCGCCGCCGAGCTCGGGGAGCTCATAGACCACCTGCACGAGCTGGAGGTGGACGAGGCCCTGATCCGGCAGCTCGAAGCCCAGTCCGACGACATCCTGCGCAGCCTGCCCCAGCTCATCGAGCAGATGGTGAAGCGCCAGAAGGAGCTCGACAGCGAGAAGGACGACTCCGCGCTCCGGCGGCGCTCCCTCCAGAAGATGCTCGATTTCTCCCCCTCCGAACAGCGGGAGATGGAGGCCGCCATCCGGCGGATTGCGCGCCAGATCCACGGCGCCAAGACCCGCCGCCTCAAACAGGACCGCACCGGACACATCAGCGTCCCCCACACCCTGCGCCAAAACATCCGCTACGAGGGAATCCCCTTCCACCCCGTGCTGCGCCGCCACCACGAGAAACGTCCGCGTGTCGCAATGTTATGCGACGTTAGTCTAAGCACCCGCAACCTCAGCCGGTTCTGGCTGCACATGGTCTACCAGATGCAGAGTCTGTTCTCGAAGGTCAGGACGTTCGTTTTCGTAGCGGAGATGGCGGAGGTGACGCAGCTCTTCGAGGAGAACACGATGAATGGGGCGGTAGAGGAGATCTTCTCTGGCCGCGTCCTGGACGCCGACGTGAACAGCGACTTCGGCCGGGCGGCCGAGCAGTTCGTCGGCGAGCACCTCTCCTCGATCAACCACCGCACGACGGTCGTCATACTGGGTGACGGGCGCAACAACGGCAAACCGCCGAACACGGAGGCGCTGGAGGAGATCTCGCACCACGCCAGGCAGGTCATCTGGATCACGCCGGAGCCCCGCTGGGGCTGGGCTCTCGGAGGATGCGACATGCCGCTCTACGAAGAGGTCTGCGGCCGCGTGGAGGTCGTCCGCACCGTGGACCAGCTCGCCGGCATCGCCGAGGAGCTGGTAAGGAATCGCGTATGACCGGCGGCTCCGGGGAAGTACCCTTCTCCCCCACGGACCCTATCCGATACTGTCCTGCGGACGGGACGCAGCTCGGCGAGGCGAGAGCGAGCGGCGGCGTAACCTGCCCCGAGTGCGGCCGGTCCTGGTACCGGAACTCCTCCCCGACCGTCGGGGCGGCGATAGTGAAGGACGGGCGGGCGCTGGTGACGGTGCGGGGCATCGAACCGGAGAAAGGAAAAGTAGATGTGCCGGGAGGTTTCCTGCTGGTCGGAGAGCATCCGGTGGACGGGCTCAGGCGCGAGATCCTGGAAGAGTTGGGAGTGGAAGCCGAGGTCGAGGACAATCCGATTATGCTCGCGACTCACACTTACGGCGAGGGCGGTATCTGGGTGCTCGCCATTGGGTTCAAAGCGCGTATAGAGGGAGAACCGCGTCCGGCGGACGACGTGGCGGAGATACGGTGGGTCTCGCCCGAGGAGGTAGACGGGTTGGACTTCGCCTGGGAGCACGACCGGGAGTTCGTACGCGCGGCGCTGGCGGATGTAGTCTAAGATGATGTACCCTGAACGTATCCAGAGGTAGGAGGCTCGTGGGCGCGATAGACGGCTGGCTCGAAGGCTCCATGCACGGTCAGGCGGGTGTCGGGGTGATCCTGCTCATCAGCCTGCTGCTTGGTTTGCGCCACGCGAGCGACCCGGACCACCTCGCGGCTGTAACGACGCTCATCGCCTCTGAGGAGCAAAATCACGTCCGCAAGGCCGGGATCATGGGCTTTCTCTGGGGGCTCGGTCACGGGACCACCCTGGTGCTCGTCGGTCTGCCGCTGGTCCTCCTTAACCGCTACCTGCCCGAGGTCATCAGCCAGATCGCCGAGGTCGCCATCGGGTGCATCATAGTGCTGCTGGCCGTCAGGCTGCTGATGCGCTGGCGGCGCGGCTTCTACCACGTCCACGTCCACACTCATAGCAGCGGCGAGCCTCACCGCCACGTCCACACACACGTCGAAGACTCTTCGCACCGCCACGGCCACCGCGTGCCGCAGCGCACGCCCCTGTCGTCCTACGGCATCGGGCTGGTGCATGGCGTGGGAGGTTCGGGCGGGCTCACACTGCTCTTGCTCTCCACCATCTCGGACAAGACCCAGGCGACCGTGGCGCTCCTGATCTTCGCCGCCGGGACCGCCGTCTCGATGGCGGTCCTCTCGACGGTCTTCGGCCTCGTCATAGCCGGCGGCCCCATAGCGCGCAACTTCGAGCGCGTGGCGCCGGTGCTGGGCGTCCTGAGCATGGCGTTCGGGTTCTGGTACGCGCTCGGGGCGCTGGGACTGGTCGCGTATCCGTTCTAGCGGCTGCTACACTGCGGGACAGGGAAAAGCCCAATCAAGGAGGAGGAAGAGATGCCGAAGTACGTGATCGAGCGCGAGGTGCCGGGAGCCGGGAG
>DASSMB010000138.1:0-3875 GCA_035689095.1 Rubrobacteraceae bacterium
ACCTCCGGGGAGGCGCCGCCGTAGGGGAGTAGTTCTCCGGCTTCTCTCATGTAAATGGTTCCTTTCTTCTCCGATCGGGCGTCAACCGCAGGGCGTATCCGGTGGTCGAAGTCGTCTCTAGCCGCTGCCGTTGATCCGCCATAACTCGAACGCCCAAGCGAGGTCGTAGAGCACCCAGATCCAGTACACGGCGACGAGCCCCGCCGAGAACCGTTCATACCTGCGAAGCGTAAGGAGCAGCGCCGTCAGGGGCACGAGGAACCCGGCTATACCCAGGAACCCGGCGAGCGTGCTCTGCAGATCGAAGAACACGTAGTTCCACAACTCGTTCAGGAACAGCACGCAGACGGTCAGAGCCAGGGAGACCATCCTCCGCCGCCGGTCGTGAACGTGGACGATGACGCGGTAGATCACGGTGATAAAGAGAACGTAGTAGACGGCCCCGACGATGTAGAACGCCCACAGCGGGACGAGAAACCACGGTTTGTCCAGCTCGTCGTACCAGCCACCGAGGGACTCACCGACGAGAGCGCCACCGAAGAGGGCGAACAGCAAGCATGTCGCTATTGCGGCCAGCAACGGACCTATCTTCGGCCAACTCATTGGGGGTTCGCTCTCACACCCCCTGTGGATGGGCTTCGAGGAAGTCTAGGAGGATCCGCCGGAACTCCTCGGGCTTCTCGACGTGCGGGGAGTGGCCGCAGTCGGGGATGACCTCTTCACGGTAGCCTCCGCCGCGGGCGGCGTACTCGTCCAGGACGGCGCGGGTCTGGGAGACCATCGGCTGCGGCGGGTAGGCTTCCGGGCCGGGCCAGCCGGGGACTATCTCTAGCTGGCCGAGGTAGCCGAAGTCCAGGAGGGAGGTGTCGGAGACGATCTGGTCGTCCGAGCCCCGAACCCACAGCACGTCCGGGCCGCCTTCGAGCCGGGCGAAGTCGCCGAGGTCGCAGTACTTAGGCGAGATGGCGTTGTTCATGCCCCGGCTGCCGGGCGCGACGGACGGCCAGTTCTCGGAGCTCGTCATGTCGCCGGGATAGTTGCCTTCGGTGGTCTTGGTGGAGAGCATGGAGGCGATGTAGACCTCTTCGCGCTCCTCTCTGGCGCGGAACGGCGGCTTGAAGTAGAAGGCGTTCATGACGTTGCGCGGGGAGTTCGGGTCCTCGTCGGTGCGGTCTCCCTCGGCGAGCCGCTTTACGAACTCCGGGTTGGCGGTGCCGCCGCCGGAGCCCGCGTGGTCCGGCCAGCAGGGTGTCCCGGCGGCGTCCTTGGTGCCGCCGAAACCGTAGGGAGACATCGGACAGATCAGGGCGAGCGACGGGACGGTCTCCGGGTGGTCCATCGCGTACTGCATGGCGACCGTGCCGCCCGCCGACCACCCGACAAAGTGCGCCCTCCCGATCCCCAGGGCCTCGACCAGCGCGTAGAGGTCATCCGCGAAGTCCCGCACGCCGCGCGTGGCGTCGAGCGACTTCGTCTCGGAGCCCCCGAAACCGCGGAGGTCCGGTGCGATCCCCCGGTAAGCGTCGGGCAGCGCCACGAGCGTCTCCTCGAAGAAGAGCGCGGAGGAGACGTTGCCGTGGACGAAGACGACGGGGACGCCGCCCTCGGGGCCGCTCTCCAGAATATGGGTCGCCAGCCGGGGCGTCTCGACCATCCTAGCGGTTACGCCTTCGAGCGTCGCGCCGACCCAAACGTTCATATCCACCTCCGCACTCGTGATTTGTAGTTAAGGTACTCGTCGCCGAACTTGCGCTCCAGGTAGCGTTCCTCGCGGTCGATGACGCCGTGCTGCATGACGTGCAAGACGGCGGGGAGCAACAGGGCGGCGGGTAGCGCGTTGGCGCGGGCGGTGACGCCGCCGTAGATCATGGTCATGCCGACGTAGAGCGGGTTGCGGGTGTAGCGGTACGGGCCGTTCTGCACGACGGTGGTCGCGGGTTTGTACGGGTCCACGTTCGTCCCGGCCCGGCGCATCTCCCGGAAACCGAATGTTCCGATCAGGATACCGCCGACTATCAGCGACGGACCCAGCACACGTCCGAGTGTGCGCGGCAGGAATGGGATCGGACGCAGGCGGTTCACTAGCAATCCGATGATGAGGGCGCCGGCGTAGATCAGGGGCGGCGGAGCTACCACGCCGGGGTTGTCCGCCTCGTTTCGCGGGTCGTCGCTCATACTTCCACCAGCACCGCGTCGCCCTGCCCACCGCCGGAGCAGATCGCCGCGAGCCCCTTGCTCCCGCCGCGGCGGCGCAGCTCGTACACGAGCGTCATCAGGATTCGCGCGCCGGATGCGCCTATCGGATGCCCCAGCGCCAGCGCGCCGCCGTTGACGTTCACTATATCGGGGTCTACACCGAGCATGTCCGTCGAATGCAGCGCGACCCCCGCGAACGCCTCGTTTATCTCCACGAGGTCCAGGTCGTCCGCGCTCCAGCCGGCTTTCTCCAGCGCGAGCTTCCCGGCGTTGCCCGGCACCGTCAGCAGGTTCGGCGGCTCCTCGGCGACCTTCGCGTGGGCGATGATGGCCCCGAGCGGTTCGAAGCCGCGGCGTTCGGCGAACGACTCGCTCGCGAGCACGAGCGCCCCGGCCCCGTCGGTGACGCCGGGCGCGTTGCCGGCGGTTACGGTGCCGCCCTCGTCTATGGGCTTGAGGGCGGCGAGCTTCTCCAGCGTTGTGTCGCGGCGGATGGACTCATCGGATTCGACGTAGGTGGTCTGCCCCTTCTTGCCGGCGACCTTGATCCCGGCTATCTCCTCGGCCAGCCGGCCCTCGTCCGTGGCTGCTGCGGCCCGTTGGTGGCTCCTCAGAGCCCACTCGTCCTGGCGTTCGCGAGGGATATCGAACTTCTTCGCGCCGTCGGTGCCGAACCGGATCATGTTGACGTGCTCGAAGGCGTCGAGGAGCCCGTCGTGCATCATGGCGTCAACCATCGCACCGTCACCCATGCGCGCTCCCCAGCGGGCTTTCGGTAGCATGTAAGGGGCGTTCGACATGCTCTCCATGCCGCCGGCGAGGATCACGTCGTAGTCGCCGGCCCGGATCATGGTCTCGGCGAGCGTCGCGCTCCTGAGCCCCGAGGCGCACACCTGGTTGAGCGTCTCGGTCGTTAAAGAGTACGGGAGCCCGGCGTGGTGGTTCGCCTGGCGGGATGGGATCTGGCCGACCCCCGCCTGCACCACGATGCCGAATATGGAGTGCTGTATCTCCCCGTCCTCCACGCCCGAGCGGTCAACCGCCTCCCGGATCGCCGCTCCCCCAAGCTCCGGCGCGCTAAGAGAAGCCAACGCCCCGCCGAACCTGCCGAACGGCGTCCGCGCCGCCCCGAGTATTACCGTCCGTTCCACCACTCTTCCTCCGAGGTCGAGACCAATGGGGACAGTTTAAGCTCTCGCGGCATGGTTTGCGTCGCAACCTCTTGCCAAAAACGGGCTACGGCGTGCTATCTTCTTGACGAGTCGAACGTCCCGCGAAAGGGAGAATCCATGAAGGTTAAGAAGCTGGATCACATAGCCCTCTATATGGCCGACCGCGCCACCGCCGCGGATTTCCTGACGTCACACCTCGGGTTCCACGTCGTGGACCACACCGACCGCTACACCCTGATCGGGGCGGGAGGCCGTATCGGTAAGCTCACCCTCTTCGACGCCCCGGAGGGAACCACACCCTCACCCGGCGTCATCGAGCGCATAAACATCCGCGTCGCCGACCCCGAAGCCGCCGCCGAGAAGCTGCCGACCGAAGCCGGTGCCGAGCCGCGCGTCGGCGGATACTTCTTCACCGGCCCCGAAGGGCTCCCGTTCGCCCTGGTTCCGGGAGACGGCGAGTTCACCGACTACGACCTCGAAGGCTTCGTCGTGCGCTCCACGGAGCCG
>DASSMB010000139.1:0-20598 GCA_035689095.1 Rubrobacteraceae bacterium
GGTATCGGCGCCACTTTTCAAGAGTTATACGAGGGGACAGGTTCCCTGCGCACGGAACTTGTCGAGTACGAGCGGTCCAGGCGGCTCTCGTTTCGTAGCGACGGCCCGCGCATGCGCATCGCAGGCACGTTCATCCTCGCATCCGTTCAGAAAGGGAGCGACGTGGCGCTCGATGCCGACCTGAAGCCGGCAAGGCCCTTTCAGGCTTATCGCTTCGCTGATGGCCCCCACGATCAAACGGCGGAACGCCGCCGCAGTCAGATTGAAACGAGTGCTGGAGTCGGCCTAGGCCGACACGGATCTAGTCCAGCAGGTCGCGCAGGGAAGCCGCGTGTGGGCTGCTCTTGATCTTGGCGAGGGCGGTCAGTTGGATCTGACGGATGCGCTCGCGGGTAACGTCGAAGCGCTCGCCGACCTCTTCGAGCGTCTTCGGCTGGCCGCCGGTAAGACCGAAGCGGTACTCCAGCACCATCCGCTCGCGTTCCGGGAGGCCGTTTAAGGCCTCTTGCATCCGGGACTTCAGGAGTGAGGACTTGGCGAGGTCGTGCGGAGACTCTGACTCCTCGTCGGCGATGAAGTCGCCGAGTTCGGAGGAGTGGTCCTCGCCGACCGGTGTCTCCAGGGAGATAGAGCGGCGGGAGACGCGCCGGATGCGGACGACCTCTTCCGCGTCTATCTCCATGATGCGCGCGACCTCCTCGTCGTCGGGGTCGCGGTTCAGCTCGGAGGCGAGTGAGCGTTGGACGCGGTAGTACTTATTGATCTTCTCGACCATGTGGACCGGGACGCGGATCGTGCGGCCCTTGTCGGCTATGGCGCGGGTGACGGCCTGACGGATCCACCACGTCGCGTAGGTGGAGAACTTGTATCCCTTGCGGTAGTCGAACTTCTCGACCGCCCGCATCAGCCCGATGTTGCCCTCCTGGATCAGATCCAGAAGAGAGACGCCGCGGCTGGCGTACTTCTTGGCGATGGAGACGACGAGCCTGAGGTTCGCTCGCGTGAGGTGGGCCTTCGCCCGCCGGTCGCCGCGCTCGATCCGCTTGGCAAGATAGACCTCCTGGGCTTTGGTGAGGAGAGGGGTCTTGCCGATCTCATCCAGATACATCTGGACGGCGTCGCCGGTGTAGCGAGTACGCAAGTCACTCTCCAGTACCTCTTCGACGATCTGGGTATCTTCTTCTTCGTTCAAAGTGTCGGCGAGGAACCCGGCGTCCACGATCTCGACGCCGTGTTCGCGGAGGAGGCCGTAGACCTGTTGGATCTCGTCGGTAGAGAGGTCTACCTCTTGCAGAAGGTCGAGTACCTCGCTGGATTCGAGGGTGCCGGTCTCCTGGCCGGCCTCGAAGAGTTCCTGGATTTCCTCTATATCCCGCAGGTCGCGCTGAGGTTGCAAGTTCTCCTCTAGCTCTCTAGCCTGAAACTCTCCTTCTACCTAAGCGTAATATATCCGAAAAAGGGCAAAGATCAATTGAAGTCAGCATATGTATCGGGAGGAGCAGTAAGCCATGATGGGTCTTAGGAATCTCTACAAGGTGTTTAACGAGTCTCGCAAGGCCGCGCGCCAGCAGGCGACGCTGGCCGTTACCGGCGAATCCGCGCGCGCCGACGAACTGGCAAGCCTCCTCGACGCGCAACGGAGCGCGCGGGGAGCGGAGATCATCCTGACCCTCTCGCCCTCCGGCGACACGCTGACGCTCTCCGGCAAGGGAGTCGAAGACCCGGATGAGATCCATCTCTCCTCGGTGAGCGAGCAGACCGTTCTGAAAGAGTTGATCCCCGCCGTGGTCCGGGCTCTGGATGAGGAGTACGTGGTGGCGCTGGCGAAGGGGTATCCTATCTTTCGCCGGGCCGCCTGTGAGGAAGTGATCCGCAAGAACGCCCGTCAGAATGCCATGATCGGGGCGCTCCCCATCCCCGGCGCGGACATGCCGGTAATGACCGCCAACCAGGGCCGGATGGTCCTGAACATCGCCGCCGCCTACGGTGAGGAACTGTCCATAGACCGCGCCCGCGAGCTTCTCGGGGTGCTGGCTGCGGGCTTCGGGCTGCGGGCCCTGAGCCGTCAGGTGGTGAAGCTGATCCCCGTCGGCGGCTGGGCTGCGTCGGCGGCTCTCGGCTACGCCGGGACGGTAGCGATGGGCCGTGCCACGATGCTCTACTTCGAGCGCGGCGGGCAGCAGGTAGGCCAGAAAGAGATGGCCGAGATACAACGCCGCGCCACCGAGGAGGCCCGAACCTTCGTCTCACGGTTCCGCAAGAAGTAGTGCCGCCCGGACGCCGCGCGGCATCGCGGTCCGGCGCGTTGAATATAATCGGCGGCATGCTCTCTTCTCTCCGGCGGTTGCCATCGGATGCGCGGGCCGGTCTCGCCGACCTGCGGAAGATCGGGGTCAGGGTCTTTCTTGCCCTGACCGCCGTGCAGGCGGTGCTCGTCGCGGCGCTGGTGGCGCTGGCTCAACTTCGCAAGCGCCGGGAGGAGCCGCGCGAGGGCTTCCCGTGGGCTGAGATGCCCGAGGTCCAGCTAGAGAGCGGCGCTGGAACCCTCAAGCTCTATCCGTATGGCGTGGACCTCTATGAGGCCATGATCTCCGAGATAGAAGCCGCCAGTGAGAATATCTTCCTGGAGACCTTTATCTGGAAGGGCGACGAGCTGGGCCAGCGTTTCGTGGACGCCCTGGCCCGCAAGGCCCGCGAGGGCGTGCGGGTGTGCGTGATCTTCGATGGCTTCGCCAACATGGTCGTGCCAGCGAAGTTCAAGGAGTTCCCGGAGGAGATACAGACCCTCCAGTTCCGCCCGATCTCCAGCCCGTCGAGCGTCGTGGACCCGCGCAACCTGCTCCGCGACCACCGCAAGCTGCTGACCGTGGACGGCCGGGTGGCGTTCCTCGGCGGCTACAACATCGGCCAGCTCTACGCGAGGGGCTGGCGCGACACGCACCTGAGGATCAGGGGCGGCGAGGTCCGGGAGGTCGAGAACGCCTTCATAGACTTCTGGAACGCGCACCACAGCGAGTCTTTGCCGAGGATCGAACCCGCCGGAGAACGCGCCTGGAACCCGGACCTCGTGCTGCACCGCAACGACCCGTATCTTCGCATCTTCCCGATCCGGGGCGTCTACCTGGAGGCGATAGACCGGGCGCACGAGCGCATCTATATGACCCACGCCTACTTCGTCCCCGACCGGGCGCTCCGGGCGCACCTGATCGAGGCGGCGCGAAGGGGTGTGGAGGTGCAGTTGCTCCTCCCCTGGGAATCGAACCACATCACTGCCGACTGGCTCTCGCGGCGCCACTTCCACGCGCTGCTTGAGGCGGGGGTCAGGATCTTCCGCTACAAACACATCATGATCCACTCCAAGACCGCCACCATTGACGGCGTCTGGTCCACCGTCGGCACCGCGAACATAGACCGCTTCAGCCTGCTCGGCAACTACGAGATAAACCTGGAGATCTACAGCCGCCGCTTCGCGGAGCAGATGGAGCGGATGTTCGAGCTGGACAAGACCAACGCCGAGGAGCTCACCCTCGAAGAGTGGGAGCGTCGCCCGCTCCTCGCCAAGTGCGTCGAGCGCATTCTCGCTTCCTTGAGCCCGCTGGTCTGATCGCCCACCAAGGTCTTTCGGCGAGGAGATATTTCGTATGGGGCTTTGCCCTAGAATGCCTTTGCATGAACGGATCACGGCTGGAGAGAGACAGAAGCTTCACGGACGGCGCGCAAGGAGGCGGGACTTCCGCGCTCTCAGAGGCATCCTTGCTTCTCGCGGTTCTCTTCGTCGGCAACGATTTCGTCGCGGTCAAGTACGCTCTGGAAGACATCCCCCCGCTGGTCCTGATGCCGCTACGCTTTGTGTTGGCGGGTCTCGTACTGGTGAGTGTGGTGGGGATAATCGAGCGAAGAGGTCGCCTGAAGCGGAGGGATCTCTTGCCGGTCGCCGGGGTCGGCGTCGTGGGCATAACGCTGAACCACCTCGGGTATACGGTGGGCTTGAGCCTCACGAGCGGCTCGGACGCCGCCCTGATCTTCGCCACGGCGCCTGTCTGGGGCATGGTGCTGGGAATCCTGTTGCGGGTCGAACGGGGATCTCTTCGCGGGGCTCTCGGTGTCGGGTTCGCTCTCGCTGGAGTAGGACTGGTCGTTTATCAAGGCGTGGGTTCTCCAGAAGCCTCACTTGCGGGCGATTTGCTGGTGTGCGTCAGCGCATTTTCGTGGGGAGCATACGCGGTGCTCTCCCTTCCTTTGCTGAAGCGCTACACGCCGCTCGCGCTCGCTGCCTACACTATGTTGCTCGGGGGAGCCGCCGCGATTCCTTTCGCTCTGACTGGGCTTCCAGGTATCTCCGACTCGGTGTTCGATGTTGATTGGAGCGCTGTGGGAGTGCGGTCCTGGGCTGGAGCGGCATATTCCACGTTCCTGGCGAGCGCGTTCGCAATAGCCGCCTGGCAGACAAGCGTTTCCCGGATGGGAGCGAACAAGGTGCTGGTATACCTGTACCTGGTGACGCTCGTAGGTGTAACCTCCAGCGTGTTGCTCCTGGGGGAAGGACTAGGGGCGGTAAAAATTGCGGGGGCAGCCGTGATCCTCTTCGGAGTATACGTGGTCCGGCGCGGCTGAACGACCGAAAGCGCCGATCCTCTCTGTATAATATCTATGCGTAGCTCTTGACTTTTCGCGGGGACGACGGGAGGACCTGATTGGCGCGCTGGCGGCTTCTTGAGCCGGACAAGGACATGGTATCCGAACTTGCGCGGTCCGCGGAGGTGGATGCGCTCTGCGCCCGTGTCCTTGCGAACCGGGGAGTCCTGCCCGAGAACGCGGAAGGCTTCCTCTCGCCCTCGCTCGCGGCCATCGGGATGCCGGATGAGGAGCCGTGGGGTGTGGCCGCGCGAAGGGTGGCGCGGGCCATCAAGGATGGGGAGAGGATCGGGGTCTTCGGCGACTACGATACCGACGGCATTACCTCCGCCGCCGTGCTCTACCTGGCGCTCTCGAACTACACGGACAACCTGGTCGTAAAGCTCCCGACCCGGCAGACCGGCTACAGTCTGCTGGAGCCTTACGTGCGAGACCTCTTCGCCGAGAGCGTGAGCTTGCTCGTGACGGCGGACTGCGGTATCTCCAACCGCCGCGAGGTCGAGCTTGCGAATTCTCTCGGCATGGACGTGATCGTGACCGACCATCACATCCCGCCCGAGGACCCTCCGGACGCCGCCGTTGCCGTCCTCGACCCGAAGCTCTGGGACCCGGACGATCCGCTCGCCGGGGTCGGGGTCGCCTGGAAGTTCGCCTGGGCCGTCGCCCGCGAGCTGGGAGACGCTGACGGCAAGCGCCGCCTTGGACGGCTCCTGGACCTGGTCTCAGTCGGGACCGTGGTGGACATCGCGCCGCTCAGGGGAGACAACCGGGCGCTGGCCTCGATGGGCCTGAGACACATCAACCGTTCGCTCGCCGCTGGTAGCGCGCGGCCGGGACTCGCGGCGCTAATCAAGGTGGCGGGGGTGCGGGGCGCCCTGGACGAGAACGACCTGGGCTGGAAGCTCGGCCCGCGCATCAACTCCATCGGCAGGATCAAAGACCCCCGCCCGGCGCTGGACCTGCTCTTGACGGAAAATCCGCGGGAGGCCATACGCATAGCCTCCATGCTCAACCAGCTCAACTCCGAGCGTCAGCGGCGCACCCGCTACGCCGTGGAGCGGGCGATGGAGGAGGTGGACGAGGAGCAGGACTTCAAGGTAGTCGTGACGGAGGAGACGGGCGGGCTGGCGGGCCTCGTCGCCGGCAAGGTAGCCGGGGCTACGGGGCGCCCGGCGGTGGTCCTCAACCGGCGCGCCGACGGCTCCTACGGCGGGTCGGCACGGGCTGGCGAGACGGATGTGGACCTCTATGGCGCGCTCTTCGCGGTGCGGCATCTGCTGGGAGAGTGGGGCGGGCACCGCAAGGCGGCGGGACTCAGTGTCGGGGCGGGCAACTTCGACGCTTTCGTAGCCGGGGTCAACGAGGCGGTGCGAGCGCAGGCGGACGAGGACCCGGACCTCTTCGTCCCGGCTATAGAGGTGGACGCGGAGGTGTCGCTGGAGGCGGTCTCCAATGGCCTGATCGAATGGCACGAGAGGCTCGCGCCATTCGGGTCCGGCAACTACCGGCCGGTCTTCGCCAGCACGGGGCTGCGGGTGGAGAGCTCGCGCCAGCTCTGGGAAGGGATGAACCTACTCAAGCTCTCCGGCGGTCTCTCCGCCAAGCTCTCCGGAGACCCGGAATCGGTCCCGGAAGGTGACTTCGATGCTGTCTATACCGTTAACCGCAATGCTTACTCGGGAGGAGTGGAGCTAGAGATACTGGACTGGAGAAGGTAGGACTTCGCTCGCCTGCAAGATCCACGGCTCTGTATTTTGCGAGGTGTGATGACCGTAGCGCGAGGCGGGTGATCTGCGTTGACCCGTTCTTGCCCGTTCTTGTTGGACATTCCGGTAGAAGGGCCTGAGGAATGCCCGAGTTGGTTGTCGCCGTTCTTGGGCATATACTGCTACTGGGGTTACGCGGAAAAGGGAAGGGGTGGAGAGATGGCTACGGGCACTGCGGATGCGGTTACTCGGCGGAAGTTCGTCAACACTGCCGCGGCGATCACGGCGACGGGAGGATTGCTATTCGGCTACGACACGGGCGTGATCTCCGGCGCCCTTCTCTTTATCCGAAAGGACCTGGGACCTTTCTCATCCTTCACCGAAGGTGTGATCGTCAGCTTCTTGCTCGTCGGCGCGGTGGTCGGGGCGATCTCGGGCGGGCCGCTCTCCGACCGGATCGGACGAAGGCCTACCGCGCTTCTCGCCGCCGTCGTTTTCGGCATTGGGGCCATTGCCGCGTCTCTCTCGCCGAGTGTGGGGTTCCTGGTCTTCGCGCGGTTCCTGCTGGGGTTAGGCGTGGGACTGGCTTCGATGATAGTACCGCTCTACATCGCCGAGATCGCCCCGGCGGACAGGCGTGGCGCGTTGGTATCGCTGAACCAGCTCATGATCACCATAGGCATCCTTGTCTCCTACATAGTCGGCGTCATCTTTACTCCCATCGAGGGCTGGCGCTACATGTTCGGGGTCGCGCTCATACCGGCCCTCATCCTCGGCATTGGGATGCTCCGGTTGCCCGAGAGCCCGCGCTGGCTCTTCAATGTGGGCCAGGTAGAGAAGGCCCGCGCCGTGCTCAGCCGCTCCCGAAGCCCGGAGGAAGTAGATCTGGAGTTTCAGGAGATGGAGCAGATAAAGCGCGCCGAGGAGGAGCAGGAGGAGCAAGTCGGCTACAGGGAGCTCCTGTCACCTTACGTGAGGCCCGCCCTGATCATCGGCCTCGGGCTCGCTATCTTCCAGCAGATAACCGGCATCAACACCGTCATCTACTACGCTCCCACGATCCTCCAGGGAGTCGGCTTCTCCGAAGGCGGGGCCATTGCCGCCACCGCCCTCGGCGTGGGTGTGGTAAACGTCGGGTTTACGATCCTCGCCGTCCGGATCATAGACCGTGCGGGACGGCGGCTGCTGCTCATCATCGGCCTCGTCGGCATGGTCATCAGCCTGGCTCTCCTTGGCGTGGTCTTTGCGACCGGAGGCACCGGAGGCGCGGCGGGGCTGCTGGCGACCATTTGTCTCGCGCTGTACATAGCCTCGTTTGCGATAAGCCTCGGTCCGGTGTTCTGGCTCATGATCTCGGAGATCTACCCTCTGAACATCCGCGGCAAGGCCATGAGCGTGGCGTCCCTGGCGAACTGGGGGTCGAACTTCCTCGTCGCGCTGACCTTCCCCGTATTGCTCGCGACGTTCGGAGGGGCTGGCTCGTTCTGGCTGTTCGCGGTGCTCGGGATCGTGGCGTGGTTCTTCGTCTACTTCTGGGTGCCGGAGACCAAGGGAAAGACTCTGGAAGAGATAGAAGCGGAGTTCCGCGGCGTGCGAGTCGCCAGCAGCCGGGTGCGCTGAAGGGAGGTTGATGGAGGTGATGACAAAATCTCACGGCAGGAGGACGGCTTGATGAAAGCCATAGGCGTTGACGTCGGGGGGACCAAGATCGCCGCGGCCGTCGTGACGCGGAACGGCAAGATCCTGGCCGAGACCCGCTACCCTTCTTCGGGGCCTCGCGAGCGGCTGCTCTCCAGCATAGCCCGCGCCATTAACGACGTGCGCGACGGACACGACGATATAGGCGGCGTGTGTCTCGCGGTGCCCGGTTTCGTGATGTCGGCGGAGAATAAGGTTGTCTTCGCGCCCAACCTGCACACCATCGAGGGCGTGCGGCTCAAGGACGAGATCGGCCAGAGGACGGACCTCAATATTACCGTCGAGAACGACGCCAACGCTGCGGCGTGGGGCGAGTTCAAGTTCGGGGCGGGCAGCGAGGTGGACCATCTCGTGTTCTTGACGCTTGGGACCGGGATCGGGGGAGGCGTGATCTCGCACGGCATCCTCCTGCGCGGCGCGCAGGGTGCGGGCGGCGAGCTGGGACACATTACCATCCAGGCCGAGGACGGTCCCCTGTGCGGCTGCGGCAACTACGGATGCCTGGAGCCTCTTGCCTCCGGTACCTCCATAACCCGCCGCGCGCGGGAGGTCGCCAGCGAGCACCCGCAATCCGCGCTGGGCCAGATCGCCGTTAACCGCAACGTCCTGGGCGAGGACGTAACGGAGCTTGCGCAACAGGGCGACGAGTTGGCTATCTCGGTATTGGAGGAGACCGGCAGGTGGCTGGGAGTAGGGCTGGCGGGCTTCGTCAACATTTTTAACCCCGATGTCATAGCTATCGGCGGCGGGGCGTCGAGAGCGGGAGAGCTGATCCTGGGTCCCGCCCGCGAGGAGATGCGTCGGCGCTCCCAGAGCCCCAGCCGCGACCTCGTGGAGATCAAGGAAGCCACCCTGGGCCCGGAATCCGGCGTGCTCGGAGCCGCCGCACTCGCGCGCAACGAAAAGGGCGAGTACGTCCTGGGGGCATAGAGACCTCTTGCCCCTCCAGGTCGTTCCGACCCCCATAGGGAACCTCGAAGATATAACCCTGCGTGCGCTGCGAGTCCTGCGCGAGGCCGACCTCATAGCCTGCGAGGACACTCGCCGCACCGGGCGTTTGCTCGCCCACTACGGTATCGAGAACAGGCTCGTCGCCTACCACGAGCATAACGAGGAGCGTCTGGCTCCCGAGCTCGCCGAACGCGCGAAGACGGAGCGGGTCGCGCTCGTCACCGACGCCGGGACGCCGCTCGTCTCCGACCCCGGATACCGGCTGATCCGGGCCTGTATAGAGGCCGGGGTGAAGGTCGAGTCGCTACCCGGACCCTCTGCCCTGACTACCGCTCTCGTCGCCTCTGGTTTCCCGGCGGATAAGGTCGTATTCCTGGGATTCCCACCGCGCAAGGGTCGCGAGCGGACGGAAGTCCTGGAGCGGGTCGGCCGCGAGAGCGCGACCTTCGTGTTTTTCGAGTCGCCGCACCGGCTGGCGAGGACGCTCGGAGATCTCCCGGAGGAGGCGCCGGTCGCGGTCTGCCGGGAGCTGACGAAGCTGCACGAGGAGGTCTTCCGCGGAACGGCGGCGGAGGCGGCGGAGCGCTACGCGGATGGTGCGAAGGGAGAGATCGTACTGGTAATACGCGGCGGGACTGCTGTCGAGACGCCTGACTTCAGGGAAGTCCTGGAGCGGGCGCGCGGATATGTGGCGGGAGGTGAGAGCCCGTCCAGGGCGGCGGCGCGGGCCGCGCGGGAGTCCGGGATGAAGAAGGGCGAGGTATACGGGGGGCTCGTCGGTTCCGATTAGCGGTTCCGGTCGGGCGCCGGATGACGCCGGGTTTCAGGCCGCTCTATAATTCTGCCCGTGTCCGTCGTGGGGAGAGGGGTTGGACTTTATGCTCGTGGATTCGCATACGCACCTGTTGCGGCTGAAGGTGGAGCCGGAGGTGGCCGTGAGAGAGGCGGCCGAGGCGGGGGTCGTGGCGGTGGTGAATATCGGGACGACCATCGAGGACTCGCACCGGGGGGCGGAGCTTGCGGCGGTCCTGCCCAACGTCTACTCCTCGGCCGGGATTCACCCGCACGAGGCCGGCACGCACACCGCCGCGGACCTGGAGGCGCTCGCGGAGCTTGCGGAGTCGCCGGGGATCGTGGCTCTCGGCGAGGTCGGGCTCGATTATTACCGGGGGGAATCGTCGGGGGAGGTGCAGCGGGCGCTGTTCGAGGATGCCATATCGCTCGCCAACGACACGCGGCTGCCCCTGATCATCCACTCCCGCCAGGCTTTTGCCGACACGATGGCCTCCCTCGGCAACGCTCGCGTCCCCGTCGTCCTCCACTGCTTCGAGGGCGGCGAACGTGAGGTGCGGGAGGTCCGCGAACGCGGTTACTACGTGGGGCTCGCGGGCAACGTGACCTACAAGAACAGCGAGACGGCGCGGGTGCTGCGCCTGATGGACGAGAACCGTCTGCTGGTCGAGACCGACGCGCCCTACCTCAGCCCCGAACCCTTGCGCGGCAAGCCGAACGCGCCGAAGAACGTGGTCCACACGGCGCGCTTCGTCGCCGAGCGACTGGGGATGGAGGATGAGGAACTGGCGATCCTCACCGCCCGCAACACCCGCAACGTCTTCGGGCTGCCGCTGGAGCTCTGAGACGCTCTTCGTGGAGCCTTTCCCCAAGAAGCGCCTCGGCCAGCACTTCCTGAAGGACCCGAACACCGCCCGCATCGTGGCCGAGGGCGTCACGGGAGAGGACGTGGTCCTCGAAGTCGGGCCGGGGCGCGGGTTCCTGACGACGTTCCTCGCCAAGCGGGCGCGGCTCGTGCACGCGGTGGAGCTGGACGCGGATGTCCTCGACGCCCTGCGCCGCAACGTCGCCGGATACGGCAACGTCGAGATCCATACGGGCGATGCCCTGCGCTTCGACTACGCGAGCCTCGACCCCGCCCCGAACAGGCTCGTCGCCAACCTCCCCTACAACATCGCGTCGCCGCTGGTCCTGAACTTGCTGGAGGAGGTTCGCAGCCTGAGAACCCTGCGTTTCATGGTGCAGCTAGAGGTGGCGCGCCGGATGGCCGCCGTCCGAGGGACCAAGGATTACGCGGCGTATGCCGTCCTGGTGGGCTTGCTCGCGGACGTGCGAATCGTTCACAAAGTCTCGCCGCAGGTCTTCGACCCGCCGCCGCGGGTACACTCTGCTATCGTGGAGATGGAACGAAACGAGTTGGACCTTAAATCAGGCGAGTACGGCGGCGTGAAGCGTCTCGTGCTCGCGGCCTTCCGGAGCCGGCGCAAGCGTCTGATCAACAACCTGCCCGAGTCGGCGCGGGGGGGAGCGCCGAGAGTTCTGGGAACCCTCGGATACGGGCCGGACGTCAGGGCGGAGGAAGTATCCTCCGAGGATTTCGTGGCGCTCTACCGGGCGCTCTCGTGGGCGATCTGATGCGTGGGATCCACCTGCGCGCGTTCGCCAAGGTCAACTACGCTCTGGACGTCCTCGGCGTCCGGGAGGACGGTTACCACGAGATCTCGACCGTCATGCAGAGCGTCTCGCTGGCCGACGAGGTCGAGATAACTCGCGCCGAAGGCGGCTTGGATCTGCGCGTTGAGCCCGAGGGCGTCGAGGTCGGGCCGCTGGAGCGGAACACGATCTACAGGGCGTGGACCCTGCTGCGCGAACGGACGGGCCGGGGTCTCCCGGTCCGGGTCCGGGTCTTGAAGAAGATACCGGCGGGCGCGGGGCTTGGCGGGGGCTCGGCCGACGCCGCCGCCGCCCTGATCGGGCTGAATAGACTCTTTGATCTGGGGCTAGAGGTTGAAGACCTGGCGGAGCTCGGGGTACGCATCGGCGCGGACGTGCCGTTCTGCCTGACCGGCGGCACGGCTCTTGGAGAGGGAGTCGGAGAGGTGTTGACCGCTCTACCCGCGCCGCCGCAGCACTTTCTCGTCATCGCCAAACCTGCCGCGAGCGCAGATACCGGAGAGGTATACCGGGCTTATGACGAGCTTCCTCCATGCGGCTCGGGCATCTCGGACGCGCTGGCGCTGGCGCTGCGTTCGGGAGACTTGCGGGTATTCGCCGAGGCTGCCGGGAACGACCTTGCTCGGGTTACCCGAGAGTTGGTGCCAGAGGTGGAGAATCTCGAACGGGCGTTATTGCAGGCTGGCGCACTCGGCGTCTCGATGACCGGGACTGGTACGGCTGTCTACGGCATCTTTGCCAATTGGGAGGACGCGCTAGCAGCCGCGGACCGGATCGAGACCTCGTTCGCGAGCGTGTTCGAGCCGGTATCTACCGGAGTAGAGGAGATTTAGGGGCCCGAACATTTCTGGTCCGCGAACCGGATGATAGCTCTGCGGGGCTCCGGTATAATCGCGGCGTCGCGGGTACTATGAAAGAGCGCCGGCCGTCTCGAAACGAGACCGATGGGGCGTAGCCAAGTGGCAAGGCACCGGGTTTTGGTCCCGGCATCGCAGGTTCGAATCCTGCCGCCCCAGCTATCAGGCCGCAGGTTAGCCAGACTCAAAGGAGCCTCAGAGAAGTATGTCCGAGCATGGAACGCCGTCAGAGATCTTCGCCGTGGTCCTCGCCGGAGGTAAGGGCACCCGGATGAAGTCCAATCGGGCGAAGGTGCTCCATACCCTCTGCGGCGTACCTATGGTGAATTACGCTATCGAGGCGATCCGTCCTCTGGTCCCCGAGAGCCTCTCCGTCGTGGTGGGCCATCAGGCGGATCTGGTCGAGGCGGTGCTGCCGCCGGACGCGCGGCCTGTCTTCCAGAAGGAGCAACTGGGGACCGGCGACGCCGTCCGCGTGGCTCTGGAAGCTATCGAAGAGGAAGAAGGCATCCTGCTGGTGGTGAACGGCGATGGTCCGCTCATCTCGGCCGGGACGCTGGGCGAGCTGGTCGAGCGGCACCGGGGCGCGGGCGTGGGCGCGACTGTGTTAGTCGCGGAGCTGCCGGACCCGAGCGGGCTGGGCCGCGTTGCGGAGGACGCGGGAGTGGTGAGGATCGTGGAGGAGCGTGAGGCGACGGAGACCGAGCGCCGGATAAATCTCGTCAACCTGGGACTTTATGCGTTCGACCTCGCGGAGATCCGGGACGCCCTGGGGCGGCTGGAGTCGAACAACAGCCAGGGCGAGCTGTACCTGACGGACGCCCTGGAGATCATCGGCCGCCGCAGCCGCGCCGTTACCTACCGCCTGAAGAACCTGGAAGAGGCGAACCTGGTGAACGACCGGGCGCACCTGGCGCGGGCGGAGGAGATCATCCGCCGCCGCATCCTGGACGCTCATATGCGCGCCGGCGTCACCGTTCGGGACCCGGCCTCCACGCACATCGAGGCGAGCGTGGAGATCGGCCGCGACACCATAATCTTCCCCGGCACGTTCCTGCGCGGAGAAACGAGTATCGGCTCGGACTGCGTCATCGGCCCGTCCGCCGACCTGCTGGATACGACCGTCGGCGACGGCGCCCTGGTCGAGCACTCGGTCGGGCGCGGGGCGGAGATCGGTGCTGGCGCGAACGTTGGGCCTTACGCTTACCTGCGGCCGGGCACGGTGCTGGGGAGGAAGGCGAAGGTCGGGGCGTACTGCGAGCTCAAGAACACGAAGGTCGGCGACGGCAGCAAGGTGCCGCATCTCTCATATGTCGGGGATGCGGAGATAGGGGAGGGGGCGAACCTGGGGGCCGGGACGATCACGGCGAACTACGACGGCAAGAACAAGAACCGGACGGTCATCGGGGATGGCGCTTTCACGGGGGTGAACACTAATTTGATAGCTCCGGTTACAATAGGAGACGGCGCCTACCTGGGGGCCGGAAGCGTGGTCACCAGAGACATCCCGCCGGGCAAGCTCGCGTTCGGGATGCCGGCGCGTGTTATCCGGGACTCTCCGAATAAAATAAAGAATAAGATAGAAGACGACCGGCGTTCAAACGGCGAGATGGAGGCTTAGCGCGGTTATGCAGAACGGTTACCTGACGCACACGACCGAGAAGCGCCTGATGCTGTTCTCGGGCGACGGCTACCCGCAACTCGCCGAGCGCATAGCGGACCGGCTGGACCTGGATCTCGGGAACGTGGACAAGCAGAGGTTTCCAAGCGGGGAGATGTACGCCCGGTACATGGAGAGCGTCCGGGGGGCGGACGTGTTCATCGTCCAGTCCCTCGGAGAGCCCGTGAACCGCAACCTGATGCAGCTAATGGTCATGATCGACGCCGCCAAGCGCGCCTCGGCCAAGAGGATAACGGCGGTGCTGCCGTACTACGCCTACTCGCGCCAGGACAGGAAGACCAAGCCGCGCGAGCCCATCACTGCGCGGCTGGTGGCGAACATGATCCAGACCGCCGGCGCCGAGCGGGTGATGACGATGGACCTTCACCAGGGGCAGGTGGAGGGCTTCTTCGCCTTCCCGGTGGATCACCTGACCGCGATGCACACGTTCGTGGACTACTTCGTGGAGGCGGGCTTCAAGGACGCCGACGACGTGGTGGTAGTCGCCCCGGACACGGGAGAGGCGAAGGTGGCGAACCGCCTGGCGGACCACCTCGGGGTGCCGTGGGCGATCCTCAACAAGCGGCGCAGCGGTCCGGGCCAGTCCGAAGTGACGCACGTCATCGGCGACGTGGAGGGGCGGCGCGCGATCATGATAGACGACCTGATAGACACCGCAGGCACCCTGTGCAACGCGGCGGAGATCCTGATACGGAAGGGCGCGACGGAGGTCTATGCGGCGGGGACGCACGCTATATTCTCCGGCCCGGCATACCGCAGGATCGAAGACTCCTCCATAAAGGAGGTCGTCGTTACGGACACGTTGCCCTTGAAGGAGGGCGAGCCGCGGTCTAAGATACGCACGCTTACTATAGCCCCGATCCTCGCTAGCACCATCAAGAACGTCTTCCTGGACGACTCGGTGAGCGAGGTCTTTATGGGCGAGAACCAGCTTTTCTAGGATCCAGCAGAGTTTTAGGAGATTGCAGTGGCGAATAACGTGGACTTGCAGGCGAAGAAGCGCGAGGGACGGGGGAAGAACGACTCCCGGCGCCTGAGGCGCGAGGGGATGGCTCCGGCGGTCCTCTACGGCGACGAGGGGAGCACGGCCATCGTGGTCCCGGCCAGGACGGTTGACTACACCCTCCAGCACGTCGGGGACAACGCTCTCTACGACATAGACCTCGGAGATGGCGCCGCGACGGCCCGCGTCGTGGACGTGCAGCGCAACCCGGTGAGCGGCATCCTCACGCACGTGGACTTCGCGCCGGTGAACATGCGCGAGCGTATCGAGGTCACGGTCCCCTTGCACATCGTCGGTGAGGCGCCGGGTGTCGAGGAGGGCGGCGTGTTGCAGCAGGTCGCGTACGAGATCCAGGTTGAATCCCTCCCCGGCGACATCCCGCAGGAGGTTACGCTCGACGTGTCGAGCCTCGGCATGAACGAGAACCTCACGCTCGGGGACCTGACGCTCCCGGAGGGTGTGGATCTCCTCTCCGAGCCGGAAGATGTCGCGGTGACGATCACGCAGCCGACCGAGATCTCCGAGGAGGAGATGGAGGCCGCCGGCATCGTCGAGGAGCCGACCGACGAGGAAGAGGCCGCCGCTGCCGAGGAGGCCGCAGAGGGCGAGGAGGCTGCCGAGGGTGAAGAGGCGTCCGCCGACGAGGGTGAGGAACCCGAGGGCCAGGACGAGCAGGCTTAACGAGCTGCGCCAGTCCTTCCTGGACCGCAGGAACCGGCAAGAAGAGAGCGGGGGACCGAGAAGGTCCCCCGTCGTCGTGGGGCTCGGGAACCCCGGTCGCTCCTACGAGCGCACCCGCCACAACGCCGGCTACCTGGTCGCCGACGAACTGGCGAAGCGCCACAACGGCTCCTGGCGTAAAAAGAAGAAGTCCGAAGCCGCTCCGATCAGCCTCGGCCTCAAGAACGTAACGCTCCTCAAGCCCACTACCTACATGAACAACTCCGGCTCGGCGCTCTCGGACTCCCGCGTCGAAGACCTTATCGTGGTCCATGACGACCTGGACCTCGAAGAGGGGACCGTGCGTGTGAAGGTTGGCGGCGGCGCCGGTGGCCACAACGGCCTGCGCTCCATCATCCAAAACAAGGGCAACGACTTCACGCGGGTCCGCATCGGCATCGGCCGTCCCCCGATAGGCGTTACCGTAACTGACTACGTGCTGGGCAGGATGGACTCCGCCGTGAAGGACGCCATCCCGACCGCTGCCGATGTCGTGGAGTTCCTCGTCGAGAACGGCGCGGAGGCTGCGATGAACCGCTTCAACGTTCGTTCCTGAAGACGCATCGGCAAGACACGCGCAAAAAGATGTCACAACCGGGCGTGGCGTAGATCGGGAGGCAGGTCTCTCGGCCACATAGCTACGAACTCCTGAGTAGACAATTTTTGTCACAGAATTAGCAAATTTGGGTCATACGTTGCTCCGGTCAGGATATGTAGGATGCGCTACTAACAAGCCGGACATGGAGGAGGAGAGCGCTCCGCTCCTCTGGTAAGCGCAAGGAGGCGAGAAGTGGCCCGGGTTATCCAAGAACGCTCAACAGAAGAAGCAGGCACCACGAACCAATCGGGAAAGGACGCCATGAAGGCGATCGTACGATACAAGTATGGCTCACCGGACGTTCTGGAGCTCCAAGATATCGACAAGCCCCAGATCTCCGACGACGAGGTGCTGGTTCACGTGCATGCGGCCGGCGTGGACCGGGGGGTGTGGCACCTCATGACGGGCCTGGCGTACCCGATACGCCTCGCGGGCTACGGGTTGCGGGCTCCGAAGAACCCCGTTTTGGGCGGAGATCTCGCGGGGGTAGTTGTGGCGATCGGCAAGAGCGTGACCAGGTTCCGGCCGGGCGACGAGGTGTTCGGCATCGGCGAGGGCTCGTACGCCGAGTACGCACGCGCGCTCGAGAAGAAGCTCGCGCCCAAACCGGCGAACCTCACTTTCGAGCAGGCGGCGGTGGTCGCCATCTCAGGCTTGACTGCCCTGCAAGCCGTGCGCGACCATGGGAAGGCGCGCCCGGGGCAGAAGGTGTTGATCATCGGTGCCTCAGGAGGCGTGGGGACCTACGCCGTGCAGATCGCCCGGGTGTTCGGCGCGCGGGTAACCGGCGTGTGCAGCACCGCGAAGGTGGAGATGGTTCGTTCCATCGGCGCGGATCACGTCATCGACTACACCAAGGAGGACTTCGCCGAAGGAGGGCAGCGCTACGACCTGATCCTGGACATCGGCGGAAACTCGCCGCTGGCACGCCTTAGGCGCGCCCTCACCCCCAAGGGAACGCTCGTCATCGTCGGAGGCGAGAGCGATGGGCGGTGGCTCGGGGGCACAGATCGCCAGCTTAGGGCGATGATGCTGTCCCCGTTCGTAAGCCAGAAACTACTCGCGTTCATCAATAAGGAGAACCACGAGGACATGCTCGTCCTCAAAGAGCTAATCGAGGCCGGGAAGGTCACACCGGTCCTCGACCGGACTTACCCGCTCGCCGAGGCCCCGGATGCCATCCGGTATCTGACAGAGGGACACGTCAGAGGAAAAGTCGTCATCACCATCTGATGCGCGCAAAGCAGCGCTCAAACCACGGGTCTCGCGACCCCCGAGGAGAGGACAGGGCAATGGATGTCCACCCGCTCACGTCATCGACCCCGCGAACGACCAGGAAAGGGCAACAGGGAACGGCACACACCACCGCTGATGTATCGCTCCGCGGAGCAGCAGCGGTTGCAGGGCTCGGGCTGTTGGTCATGGCCGTCCTCGCGTTCGCAAGCTTCGCGGTCTTTGGGAACCTGGTCGCCACGGGAGATGCGGCAAAGACGGCACGGAACATCGTGGACCATGAGCTGCTCTTTCGGGCCACCATCTGCGGTTTCTTGATCGTCGCGGTCCTCGATGTGGTGGTGGCGTGGGCCCTCTACGTGCTCCTTAGGCCGGCAGGCAGGAGCATCGCGTTGCTCGCGGCGTGGTTCAGGGTGGTGTACGCGGCTCTCTTCGCGGCCGCTTTGAGCAACCTCTTCGTCGCTGCGCGCCTTCCCACCGACGCCGACTCCTTGGAGTCATTCGGAGCAGGACGGTTGAATGCTCAGGTGCTGATGTACGTGAACGCGTTCGACGATGGCTACCACGCGGCGCTGGCGATCTTCGGCCTTCATCTGCTCGTGCTCGGTTACCTGGTGTTCAAGTCGGGCTACATACCTAGAGTTCTCGGTATCCTGGTGATGATCGCTTCGTTTGGCTATCTGATAGATGGCTTCGGCGGGTCTCTCTCGGCAGGCTACAACGCCAACCTTATCCAGTTCACCTTCATCGGGGAGGTGTTGCTCATGGTTTGGCTCTTGTGGAAAGGTGTGAGGCTTAAGAACCACCCTCAGCGTGAGATCTAGCCTCGTCGGTCGTAGCCCTGCTTGCCGGAACCGCCAGAGTATGAACGTTTCAGGAGTGACCGTATAACTACAGGACGCTAGGAGATGAATATGAAGAAGGTTTGCATCGTGGGCGCCTCCGAGAAGCTCGGGCAATACATGGTGCAGCACGCGCTGGATCGGGGCTATGAGGTGGTTGGCGTGTGCCGGGTAGGCCTGATCCTGAGCGTTCCCGTGGTCGCCGTGGGCATTATCGAGACTTTCACCGCACGCACGACCACACTCACCTTCACTTACGTGGTTCTAGCGCTATTGACCGATCTATGGGCCATAGCGGTAGGTATATGGATGGCCCGGAGAGCATGGAAAAAGGAAACAGAAGAGGAGGGACAAACACGGAAACCACAGAGCTTACGTTCTTAAATGCAGGAGAGTTGGCTGGAGAATAGAGGCCAAAATGGCGGATTCGAGACGTTTAGCCGGGTTGATCGGTCCCACGATGCTCGTGCTCGGTGTCTCCGAAGCGGTGAACTTTCGTATCTGGGAGACTAACGTCGCTCCGCTCATCTACCTCAACGGGCTGTTGTTGTTCGTTGCCGGCCTTTCGATCGTCCGCGTTCACAACCTTTGGATGCGTGGCTGGCCCGTGATGGTGACCCTCGTGGGCTGGGTTGCCGTTCTCGGCGGTCTGTTCCGGATGTTCGCTCCGGAAGTCCAACAGGCCGGTCAGAATGCTCCCACGACCATCATCACCGCGAGCCTGGTCGGCGCTATCGGGCTGTTCTTGACCTTCAAAGCCTATGGACCGGTGGCGCGCTCGAAGCCCACCGGTTCCGGGCAGGATGGTGGGCGACAGCTAGCGGATCGCGGGCAGGCGTGACGCACCGTTGCGATAACCCGGAGCTCGCGCTTGACCAGACGTGGCGGCGCCGGCGAAGGACATCCTTACCGGGGATCTCGTACTGCGTTTCTACGTGGCTCTCGTCGCCTCGCCGGTCCCGGACGGTTTCGTGCGCTATCGGTGAAAGGAGTTCTTGAGATGACTACTCGGACCTTCTCCTGGCTGAAAGACCATCCCCTCGTCGTGTTCTTGTTGGGCGTTGCTTTGGCCTACAACGTCCTCATGAACAACACGGCGTTCCGTCGCTGGTTGTACCGGGGACGGCGACCAAACCGGATCGCGAAGGTCATGAACAGAGCGGCGGCTGCCATGGCCTCGTCGGGTGTCGCCTCCGGCCCCATGGTGACGTTGGAGGTGAGAGGACGGAAATCCGGGCGGACCATCTCGCTGCCGCTGGTAATGGCCTCTGTCGATGGACAGCGCTACCTGGTGTCGATGCTCGGAGACGACGTGCAATGGGTCCGCAACGTGCGAGCGACCGGTGGAAGAGCGGTCATCCGTACCAGGGACCGCGAGGCGGTCCGACTCGAAGAGGTTGCCGCAGAGCAGCGCGCGCCCATCTTGAAGGCTTACCTGAAGAGAGCGCCAGGCGCCAGATGGCACTTTCCGATCGACAAGGAAGCTCCGCTCTCCGAGTTCGAGCGGGTGGCGCCCCGATTTCCGGTATTCCGGGTTGTACCAGGGAATGCGGCTTGAGAGCGCCGGACGTAACGTTCCGCTGCAACCACGGCGGCGGGTTTCGTTTGCGGACGCGACGGTTCTCCCCTCGACCGCCTCCGAGACCTTCCGGCATTTCGGGATACCGCCGACTTTCACCGTCGTGCCAACTTGCGGTCCTTGGCTCATTCCTAATGAGGGTTTGTTCGACCGCCTACGGCAACCGCCTACGGAGCGGGGGCATCCTCGGCCGTCTGGTACGGAACGCAGGAACTGGACAAGATTCGTCACACAAATAGCCAATCTGGGTCATGCGTCGCTATGCCCAAGAGATGCAACATTCTGATAATCGACCGAACGACGCTAGGAGGTTGTGATGTCAACGATCAAGGAGGCCGCGTCCGAGTTCCTGGCCCGCAGGCGGGTGGCCGTGACCGGAGTCTCGCGAGAACCGCAGAGCCACGGGAGCAACGTCGTCTACCGGCGCTTCCGGGAGCGGGGATACGAGGTGTTCGCCGTCAACCCGAACGCGGACGAGGTCGAAGGCGACGCCTGCTATCACGACCTGCGCTCGATCCCTGGCGGCGTCGAGGCGGTCGTGATCGGAACGCGGCCGGAGGTCGCCGAGGAGACGATGCGCGAGTGCGCCGAGCTAGTCCTCTGCCACAGTTTGGATGCACGGTTTGAAG
>DASSMB010000140.1:0-16405 GCA_035689095.1 Rubrobacteraceae bacterium
GTTCCCGAGCCCGTAGGCGTGGAAGAGCTTCGAGGCCGAGAAGCACATGTCGTCCTCGGAGACCTCCAGCACGTGCCGGGCGTAGGTCTCGCAGGTGTAGATGATGTCGTGGTGCAGGTGGACCGCGCCTTTCGGCTTGCCAGTGGAGCCGGAGCTGTAGAGCCAGAACGCCGGGTCGTCCTTGTGCGTCGCCACCGGATCCAGCTCGTCCTCGCCGGACTCCAGCAGGTACTCCAGGACGTGCGCTCCTTCGGCCCGGCCGTTGGTGACGATGACCTGCACCGGCTCCTCATCGTAGTCTTCGAGCGCCGTCTGGATCGTCCCGTGGTGCATCTCGTCGCAGACCACGGCGCGGGCGCGGCTGTTCTCGATGAAGAAGCGGTAGTCCGCGGGCTTGAGAAGGGTATTCACCGGGATCGGGATCGCTCCTATCCGCATCGCGGCGAAGAACGCCGTCGGGAAGGACGGCGTGTCGTTGAGCATCAGCAGGACCCGGTCCTCGCGGTCAATGCCCAACCCCGTCAGCGCGTGTCCGAAACGGTTGATGCGGCGGGCGAGTTCTCCGTAGGTAACCTGCTCGTCGCCGCAGTAGATCGCTACCTTGTCAGCGCGCCCGGCCTCCAGGTTCCGGTCGACGAGGACGCTCGCGTTGTACCACTCTGGTGTCTCGATCATGAGGGGTTCACCTCTCCTCAGGTCGCGCGCTTGACGACTACCGACTTCGTCTCCGTGTAGTAGTCGAGCGCCTCGATGCCGTGCTCCTTGCCGTAGCCGGACTGCTTCCAGCCGCCGAAGGGCAGCTCGTCGTAGACGATCTGGGGGGAGTTGATCCAGGTGTACCCCGCCTCCAGCCTCTCCGCCGCATCCGAAGCCCGGTTCAAGTCCGCCGTCCAGACCGAGGACCCGAGGCCGTAGATGGAGCTGTTCGCCCGCTCCAGCGCCTCCTCCATGTCCCCCACCCGCCACACGGGCAGCGCCGGTCCGAAGACCTCCTCCATAGCCACCCGCGAGTCGCGCGCGGGCTCGACCAGCAACGTCGGCTCGTAGAAGTTCCCCTTGTCGAACCCGTCTCCCTCGGGCCTCTTCGCCCCGTGCAGTACTTCCGCGCCTGAGTCAACAGCGTCGTCGACCTGCTCCTCCAGGAGATCCCGCTGCCTGGGAGAGTGCAGCGGCCCGAGCATCACGCCCTCCGCGGTCCCCGGCCCGACCTTCAGCTTCTTCACCTTGCCCGCGACCTTCTCGATGAACTCGTCCGCCACGCTCTCGAAGACGAAGACGCGCTTCACGGCGAGGCATGCCTGGCCGCAGTTGAAGAACCTACCCACGCTCGCCGCGCTCGCCGCCTTATCCAGGTTCGCGTCGTCGCAGACGATCATGGGGTCCGAGCCGCCGAGCTCCAGCGTGGTCCGCTTGAGACCATCCGCCGCCACCGTCATCAGTTTCTTGCCGGTGGGCGTGGAGCCGGTGAAGGCGATCTTGCGCACCAGCGGGTGCTCAGCGAGCGCCTGCCCCGCCTCCGGTCCGGTCCCCGTCACGACGTTGAAGACGCCCGCCGGCAGACCGGCCTCGTGCATTATCTCCGCGATCCTGAGCGTGGTCAGCGGGGTGGTGTCAGCGGGCTTCGCCACGACGACGTTCCCGGTAATGAGCGCCGGACCGAGCTTGTTGCCGAGGAGCGTCGTCGGGAAGTTCCACGGCACGATGGCGCCTATCACACCGAGCGGACGGCGTACGATCAGGCCGTACGTATCCACATCAAGGTCGGGAACGTAACCGCCCCGGATGTTCTTGGCGAGCCCGACGTAATGTTCCAGGGTGTGGACGAAACGCCGGATCTCCAGCCGCGCCTCCCTGAGCGGCTTGCCCTGCTCGGCGGTCAGCATCGGAGCCAGTTCCTTCATGGCGGCCAGCACAGCGTTGGCCGCCTCGCCGAGGATCTCCCCGCGCTTCGCCGCCGGGGTGTCGCGCCACGCCGGGAACGCTTCGTAAGCGCTGCGCACCGCCTGGTCCACCTCCTCCGCCCCGCTCCGGGGTACGGTATCCACCTCTTCCCCGGTAGCCGGGTCCACGACCGGCATCCGGCCAAGCCGGGAAAACGCAGCGTAGCCACCGTCTATAAACGGTTCCGCCATACGAACACTCCTCCTTTAAACCCGTAACCTGTGCCAGGTCCTTCAGACCCGGCCAGCCCTAGTCCATGATATACCCGTCACAACTCCCGGCAAGAGCAGGACAGACACTCATACGGACCGCGACTCGTTTCACTGTTTTTAGTCTAACCGATCAGTCAGTAATCTGTCAACCGTCCGGTCAGTCAAATTAATGCGGGGGTGGCGTACGTATCCGCGATGATCTCCTGCTATCGTTCTGCTGACTGGTTTGATGAGGGCGCTACGCGAAGAGGAGGCGGCCGATGGCGGAGAAAGACTATAGAGTGGCGGCGAGCGAGTTCTTGCGGGTCGCCGGTCTGGAGTTCGAGGAGATCGGGGGTAGCAGGGTGCGGGGTTCTATTGAACTCGGAGAGCACCTTCATACGCCGTGGGGCGTGGTCCACGGCGGCGTCTACACCACGGCGGTCGAAAGCGCGGCCAGCGTGGGGGCTTCGGCGGCGGTGGAGGAAAGGGGACAGTTCGCCGTGGGAGTCAACAACAGCACTGACTTCCTGCGTCCGATGAAAGAGGGACGGGTCGAGGTCGTGGCGGAGCCGATCATGCAGGGCAAGAGCCAGCAGCTATGGCAGGTGATCATCACCCGCAGCGAGGACGGCAAGGAGGTCGCCCGGGGCCAGGTGCGGCTCCAGAACGTACCGCTACCCTCCTGAAAATCCAGCGCGCGGATCAGGGAGGCGCCATTCCCCGGAGGTCCGCCACCGTTCCTTCCATGTCCCTCCGCAGTTCCATGAGCTTTATGGCGTAGCGTTCGAGGGCCGCGTCCTCCTCCGTTTCCGGCCGCCAGCGGGCGACCTCGACGGGGTTCCCCTCGTCGTCCACCGCGACGAAGACGATCACGCAGTGGGTCGTCTCGGTGCGGCGCCGGTCTCTCGGGTCGCTCGCTCCCACGTCAACGACGACGTGCATGCTGGTCCTGCCGGTGTGCGCGAGCCTGGCGCGCACCTCGACCACGTTGCCGATCCGGATCGGCCTGTAGAAGCGGATGCCGCCGACGTAGACCGTCACGCAGTACTGCCCGCTCCACCCGACCGCGCAGGCGTACCCGGCCTGGTCGATCCACTTCATCACCGCGCCGCCGTGCACCTTACCGCCGAAGTTGATATCCGTCGGCTGCGCCAGGAACCGCATGGTCACTTCCCGCTCCCGTTCCGGTATGTCAGGCATGTAGGCTACCTCTCCACCTCAATCGAAGTCCGGCCGGTCTTGCCCGCGCCGCCTCAGTAGCGGCGCGGCGAGGTAGGCATCGCCATAGACTTCCCTCAGAGAGTCTAGAGTCTGGAGTATCGTGCGAGCCCCGGCCTCCTCCGCCCACTCAAACGGACCCTTCGGGTAGTTCGCCCCGAGCTTCATCGCCCGGTCTATGTCCTCCGATCTCGCCACGCCCTCGGATAACGCCAGGAACGCCTCGTTCACGATGCAGGAGATGACGCGCAGGGCCACGTCCTCGGAAGGTTCCGTGACTCCCCCCTCGTTCGCCGGTTTC
This sequence comes from Rubrobacteraceae bacterium, assembly GCA_035689095.1. GTDB lineage: Bacteria > Actinomycetota > Rubrobacteria > Rubrobacterales > Rubrobacteraceae > JACDDK01. The sequence continues at coordinate 3,655 of DASSMB010000140.1, forward strand.
TCTTCGGAACCGTAGTCGTAGAAGCCCCGGCCGCTCTTCCTGCCGAGCATCCCGGCCTCTACCATCGAGCGCTGGAGGTGCGAGGGACGGAAGCGCGGCTGGTAGTAGTACCGCTCGAAGAGAGACTCGGAGACGGCGAGGTTGATGTCGTGGCCGATGAGGTCCGCGAGCTCCAGCGGACCCATGCGGAAACCGGCCTCGCGTATCGCGGCGTCGATCCGACGAGGATCGCCACCGGCCTCCACGAGCCTGAGAGCTTCCAGGTAGAAGGGCCGCGCCACGCGGTTCACGATGAACCCCGGCGTGTCGGAGACCCGAACCGGCGTCTTGCCCAGGCGCTCGGAGACCTCCTCCGCGCGAGCTACAGCCGAGGGGCCCGTGGATGGCCCGGCGACGACCTCGACCAGACGCATCGCCGGCACGGGGTTGAAGAAGTGCATCCCCACCACGCGCTCCGGACGTTCCGCGACCGCTGCAATGCCGGCGACGGAGAGCGAGGAGGTGTTGGTGGCGAGCACCGCTTCGCCTCCGACCACGCCTTCAAGGTCGGCGAAGACCTTGCGCTTGATGTCCATGTCCTCGACCACGGCCTCTATGACGAGCGGCGCGCTGGAGCAATCTTCGACGGAGGTCGTCGTCGCGACGCGGCCGAGCACCTCGCGGCTCTCGTCCTCGGAGAGCCTGCCCTTCTTTACGCGCCGTTCGAGGTCACGCTCGATGGTCTTCAGGCCACGGTCCAGGGCGTCCTCGCGGATGTCCATCATCAAGACCGGCATGCCCGCGAGGGCCGCGCTCTCCGAGATACCGGCCCCCATAGTGCCCGCGCCAACCACCGCGATGTCAACCACATCACCCTCCTGACGGCCTGTCCCCTACCCTCGCATCTATATAGCAGATTGTACGCGCGGTCAGGATTGTAGACAATAAGGTCCAGCCGGTCATCGAAGTCGGAGAGGAGCGTGCGGCATGAAAGACAGGAGCTTCGAGCAGATCGAGGTGGGAGTCGAGGGAGGCATAGCGACCATTACGCTCAACCGTCCCAGCCGCTACAACGCCCTCGGCAGCCGCGTCGTCGAGGAGCTTGGCGGGGCGCTCGAAGACGTGGAGGGTTCCGGGGAGGTCCGGGTCCTCATCCTGACCGGGGCGGGAGAGCGGGCGTTCTGCTCGGGTGTGGACCTCAAGGAGCGCGCCGCGATGGACGCCGACGAACGATGGACCCATAACAGGGCGCTCAACGCCTTCGCCGAGCGCCTTGCCCGGCTCCAGATCCCCACCATAGCCGCCCTCAACGGTCTGGCCTTCGGCGGGGGGCTGGAGATCACCCTGGCCTGCGACTTCCGAATTGCGGTCGAGAACGCGACGTTCGCGTTGCCGGAGGTGGGCATCGGGATAGTGCCGGGCGCTGGCGGCACGCAGCGGCTGCCGCGGCTGGTAGGACCGACCAGGGCGAAGGAGTTGATCCTGACCGGCAGGAGGATCGTCGCGGGGACCGCGCTGGAGATGGGCCTCGTGAGCAAAGTAGTGCCCCAGGGCTCTCTGATGGAGGAAGCGCGGGCGCTGGCGGCGGAGATCTCCGCCAACAGCCCGCTGGCGGTTGCATACGCTAAGGCCGCCGTGGACCTCGCCTCGGAGACATCCATGGAACAGGGGTTGCGCTACGAGACGGCAGCGATCCGCGCGACACTCGCCTCCCAGGACTACAGTATCGGGCTGGCGGCCTTCGCTGAGAAGCGGAAGCCGGAGTTCCCGCCGTTGACCGCCCGCCGCGTCACCTGAGAATCAACGTCCGGAGTCAGGAAGCGAACGAGATATATATGGCGGCCACGACGATGGTCATGACCACGCAGAGGATTATCAGCTCGCGCATCGCACCTCCCTACGGCTTCCTTCCCTCATCTACGGCTGGACCGTGTCGCGCTCTTGCAGGGCGTAGAGCCTCGCGTAGAGGCCGCCGGAGGATACCAGCTCCTCGTGGGCGCCGGACTCGGCGACGCGGCCTTCTTCGAGGACCAGGATCTGGTCCACGCTCCGCACGAGACGTAGCTCGTGGGCGATGACAAAGGTGGTGCGTCCCCCGGTCAGGTCGCGCCAGTGGGTCTCGACCGCGTCCGCCGCCTCGGCGTCCAGGCCGGACTGGGGCTCGTCCAGGATCAGGACCGGACTCTCACGCAGCATCGCGCGGGCTATGGAGATGCGCTGCCGCTGTCCCCCACTCAGGCTCTCTCCCCGCTCGGAGAGCATGGTGTCGTAGCCCTGGGGCATCTCCCGTATAAAGCCGTCCGCCCCCGCGAGCGCGGCGGCGCGTTCGATCTCCTGCCGACTCGCCCCCGCCTTACCGTAGCCGATGTTCTCGGCGACCGTCGCCCGGAACAACAACGGCTCCTGCGGCACGAAGGTTATGGAGTCCCGCAGGGACTTGAGCGTGAAGTCCCTTATGTCCTGGCCGTCTATCATCACGCGCCCCCGCTGCGGGTCGTAGAGGCGGGCGATGAGGCTCGTAACGGTGGTCTTTCCGGCCCCGCTCACCCCGACGAGCGCCACCCGGCTCCCGGCCTCTACTTCGAAGCTCACGCCCCGCAGCACCTCTCCGGCCTCCTCCTCGTAGGAGAAATGAACGTCCTCGAAGCTCACGCGGCCGTCGAGGCGCGGCGCGGGACGGGCGCCCGGCAGGTCCTTCACGCTCGGCTCGGCCTGGAGTAGCTCCACGATCCGCTCTCCCGATACGAGCGACTTGCCGATCTGGTTGACCTGCCTACTCAACGCCCAGAGCGGAGAGAGGAACAGGGCGAGGTATGCCACGAAGACCGTCAGGTCGCCGATGGAGAGCGCGCCCGCGAGCACCTGCCGGGCCCCGAAGTAGAGGACCAGCGCGGTCCCGAGACCGCCGACGAGGCCGAGGATGATGCTGAACTTCGCCTCGATCAGGGAGGAATCTATGCTGGCTTCGAGGGAGTCCGCGCTCTCCCTGCGGAAGCGCTCCAACTCGTCCTCCTCGCGGCCGAAGATCTTGACCGCCCGGATGCCGGTGATGGCCTCCTGGATGACGCTCGCTATCGCGCCCTCCTTCGTCCTGACGACCCGCATCCGCTCGATAAGCGCCTTCCGGTAGCGGACGACGGCCAGGAAGAGGAACGGCACGGTGAGTAGTGCGAGCATCGTGAGCCAGGGCGAGAGCCAGATCATCACGACGAGCATGCCGAGCAGGATCAGGAACGACGACCCCACCTCAACTATGGAGTCAACGACCATCGTGCGGACTTCTTTTACGTCGCTGGTGACGCGGGTTATGGTGTCGCCCGTCCGCTTGCTGCCGTGGTAGTCGAGCCCGAGGTCGTGGACCTTGCTGTAGAGAGCCTCGCGCATGTCGAAGACGGTCTGCTGGCCGAGCTTCTGCAGCAGGTAGCGCCGGTAGGACGCGAGTCCCCGGCTGGCAGCCGTCAGGATTATTAGCAGGAACGCTATTCCCGCGAGCAGCGCCGCCGGTCCCACGAAGTCCACCGGCAGCGGGTCGGGGTTCTCCTTGAGGACGTGATCCAGCGTCAGGGCGAGCGGCCAGGGCAACGCGAGACTCGTCCCCGTCTCCAGCATCAGCACGAAGAATGCGAGCAACAGCCCCCCGAAGCGTGGCCTCAGAAACGGCGTGAAGTTGGAGAGGGTATCCCTGGTGCGCCAGAGCCCGGCGCGGAGTTCAGCGATTCTCTTGGACACCCGGATAGGATACCGCACGCGCGGCAAGTAGAATGTGTCAGGAGTCCCACGTCTTCCCTGGAGGTCCGCCACCCGTGACACGGAGAGTCATAGCAGCCATTGAGGACCTGCTCTTCAAGAGCAAGGTCTCGGAGACCGCCGCCCATCTCGGCATCGAGGCGAAGTTCCCCCGCTCCCCGGAGAAGCTCCTCGCCGCCGTCCGCGACGCCCCGCCGGACCTGCTCGTCCTCGACCTCAACTCCGCCCGCTTCGAGCCTCTAGATCTCCTGCGGTCCGTGAAGTCCGACGTGGCGACGCGGGACGTTCCCACCGTCGGCTTCCTCTCGCACGTCCAGAAGGACCTCGCCGTCGCCGCCCGCGAGGCCGGGTGCGACCGGGTGATGGCCCGGAGCGCGTTCACGAAAGACCTGCCGGAGATACTAGGCGGCGAGGCCGGTGGCCGTGGGTAGCGGCGGGTTGGGGGCGTGGGAGAGGATCGGGAGCGAGAAGCTCTTCGAGAACCCGTACTTCACGCTCCGCTCCGACAGCTATCGCCTCCCCGACGGCGCCGTCAAGGACCCGTACTACGTCCTGGAGCGCCCGGACGCGGCGATCATCTTCCCGGTAACGAAGGAAGGCGAGGTCGTCCTGGTGCGGCAGTACCGGCCGCCGCTGGAGCGCATGGAGCTGGGCCTTCCGGCGGGACTCGTGGAGCGGGGCGAAGACCCCGAGGCCGCGGCCCGGCGCGAGCTGCTGGAGGAGACCGGGTGCGCGGGCGGCGAGTGGGAGGCTCTCGGGGCCATCGCCTCGTCGCCGAGCCTCAAGGACAACTGGGCGTACCTCTTCCTCGCCCGCGGCGTGGAGGAGGTGGCGGAGTCGGACCCCGACGAGCACGAGCGCCTGGAGGTAGTGCGCGCTCCCGTCGGGAAGATGCGGTCCCTGGTGCGCTCCGGCGAGATCGTCAGCTCCAGCGGCGTCGCGGCCGTGATGCTCGCTCTTGAGCGGATCGAGGCGCCGGAAGCGTGAACGCAGCAGTTGGCCGACCTCCAAACGCAGGAAAACGCAGGAAGGATCCGCGATACATCCACGGCGGAGTTGCGATCGTAACCACTAGAGCCCTGCTTGCGCGGGACACTGATAGGCCAGCCGCAAGGTACGAGCCCGAGAGGTAGAGTCGCATAACAACCCGGACGACACGCGAGAAAGAGGTCTTCAAGTTCTCGGAGGTCCTCGCCGCGCTGTCCCACGCGCTCGATATGGTGGAGGGCCAGCCGGAGGGGCACGTCGTCCGCTCGTGCTACATCGGCATGACCATCGGCGAGCGGATCGGCCTCTCCGAGGACCTTCGCTCGGCGCTTTTCTACGCGCTTTTGCTCAAAGACGCTGGCTGCTCCTCCAACTCTTTCAGAACGGCCGTCCTCTTCGACGCCGACGACTTCGCAGCCAAGAGGTCCTTCAAGACCGTGGACTGGAGCCGTCTGCCGAACGCTGTCCTCTACGCCGCCCGCAACGTCAGCCCGGAGGGGAGCGTCTGGGCGAAGGCCCGGCGGTTCTTCTCCGTCGGCAAGGTCTTGCCGGACGTGGGGCGAGAGCTTATCCAGATCCGGTGCGAACGCGGCGCGGAGATAACGCGCCTGATGGGCTTCTCGGAGGAGACCGCGGGGGCGATACGCAACCTCGACGAACACTGGGACGGCGGCGGACACCCCGACGGCCTGAAGGGCGACGAGATACCGTTCCTCGCCCGCATCTGCGGCCTGGCCCAGACGGCCGAAGTCTTCTACAGCGCCTACGGCCCCGAGAGGGCCGAAAGGGTGGTCAGGGCTCGCCGCAAGCGATGGTTCGACCCGGACCTCGTGGACGTGTTCCTGGCCGAGGCGCGCGTGGGAAACATCTGGGAGAACCTGCGCGGAGACATAACCGGCGCCATCTCCCGGATGGAGCCCGAGGACCGTAGCCTGCTCGCCACGCCAGAACGCCTCGATCTCGCGGCGGTCGCCTTCGCCCAGATCATCGACGCCAAGTCCCCGTACACCTTCCAACACTCCGAGGGCGTCGCCGACGCGGCCGTCGCGATCAGCGCGCACATGGGTCTCGGACCCGAGGAACTGAGAAACCAGCGCCGGGCCGGTCTGCTCCACGATATCGGCAAGCTCGGCATCTCGAACAGCATCCTGGACAAGGGCTCCTCGCTAACCGACGAGGAGTTCGCGAAGATCAAGACACACCCCAGGCTCAGCTACGAGATCCTGAGCCGCGTACCCCCGTTTGAGAGCATAGTGGACCGGGCCGCCAACCACCATGAGAAGCTCGACGGCTCAGGCTACCCGCGCGGCCTCACGGGCGAAGACCTCGACCTCCCTTCCCGCATCCTCACCGTCGCCGACATCTACGACGCCCTCGCCCAGGACCGCCCCTACCGGAGAGCCCCGCCCAAAGAACGGGTGATGGAGATCTTCGACGATGAGAGCGGCACCAAGCTCTGCCCCGAGAGCGTCACGGCCCTCAAAGAGCTGGTCTCGAAGGGCGTCCTCTAGACCCGGCAAAGAAAAAGGCCCGGAGCCGTGAAGCCCCGGACCTTCTGTTTCGGACTGTTCTGCTCTAGCAGGTGAAGGAGCTGCCGCAGCCGCAGCCGCCCTGCACGTTGGGGTTGTTGACGGCGAAGCCGGCGCCCATGAGTCCGTCCACGTAGTCGAACTCGCTCCCGACGATGTAGGGGACGCTCATGGCGTCGATCAAGACCCGCACACCCTTTGCCTCGAAGACCTGGTCGTCATCGGCGACCTCGTCATCGAAGTAGATGGAGTACTGAAATCCCGAGCAGCCGCCGGGGCGCACGCCGATGCGGAGCGCCAGATCCTCTTCACCCTCCTGCGCCATCAGCGCCTTGACCTTCTCCGCGGCGTTGTCGGTGATAGAGACGATGGTTTCCTGCTTCTGGTCCATCAGCACCTCCTGGGAATGCTGTAGCGATCGGCTTCGATAGCATGATTATTACATCGCCGCTCCCGTTGGTCAACGGGCTTCCCCGCTCTACCGCCGGCGCAACCGCTGGAACCGCGCCCGCGCTCGCTTGGCCGCTCCGGCACTCGCCGCCGCGAAGCTCCGCGCCGCCCGCGCACCGAGCGAGGCCGGGTTGACAGCGCCGAGCGCGCGCCGCCAGAGAGGTATGGTCTCGTATGCCCGCACCGCCCGCCGGTAGGCGGCGCTCACGGCGCGGCCCGTACTCCGCCGTCCCTCCGCCGAGTAGAGGTGCGCGGAGTACGCTCGTCCGAACTCCGCGAACGGTCCCTCCTCCACGCCCGCAGCTCCGGCGAGCAACCGCAGCCGCTCGTTCGGGGTGAGAGCCGGAGAGTCAGCGATAGCTCCTCCAGACGAGGGCACGTCGCGCAGGCGTCCGGTGAGGTCCCGGTAGAGGTCTTCTGGACGTCCGCGGGCGAGCAGGGCCCGCTTGGTAAGCGGCACGGCGGCGGCGAGGAGCGCCGGCACGAGCGCGTAGAGCGGCCAGGCGGGGAGCGTTACGCCGGAGCCGGAGGACTTTTGGTCCTTTTTGGCGGGCGCCTCTTTCTGCTTCTCCTGTGGGGTCCGCTGCTCCTGTTGCTGGTTCTGGCGCTGGGCCTGGTTGTCCGGGATGAGGTTGGCGGGGTTGCCTGAGACTCGCGGACGGGGGGCGTTCGCCTCCATCGTCGAGGGGGTGGTGAAGCCGGGCGTCGGGTTGAACGGGTACCAGCCGACGTTTGGGAAGTAGATCTCCACCCACAGGTGCATGTTGGCGCCGGTCACGGCGTACTCGTTCTCCGCCACCTCCTCGCCGGAGGTGGCGCCATAGACGACCCTGGAGGGCATCCCCATCTCCCGCGCAATGAGGACCATCGAGGTGGCGAACTGGGTGCAGAAGCCCTCCTTGCCGTCCCCGAGGAACTCCTCTATGGCCTGGTCGGCGCGACGGTAGTTCACGTTCAGGTTGTAGGTGAAGTTGCCGTCGTAGACCAGGTACTTCTCGATGGCCCGCGCCGTGTCGTAGGGCGTGCGGGTGGAGTAATTACGCCGGATCCTGTCGGCGGTGGCGGCGACGGCCTCGGGAGGGTTATCCGGGAGCTGGAGGTACTTGTCCCGGATCTCCCGCGGATACGCTGTGCCCGCCGAACGGAGCTGCGCTTCCGTGGGCTGGGGGACCTCGGAGATGACGCGGTACTCGCTCCCCTCGGTCAGCGGCCTCTCGGCCGACCAGGAGCCGTCCGAGTTCTGCTGCATATCACTCGGGTCGAGGGAGGGCTGCACGATCTTGTACGCTCCGAAGATGCGCCGCATCTCCGAGTTCATCACCGTGAAGTACTGCGGCACGATCTGGGTCTCTATCTCAGGTGAGATCTCCTCCCCGTAGCTCAATCCGGGGTCGGTCGTGTCCCTCCACTGGGCGCCGTCGAAGTAGTCCAGCGTACCGGCGCGCCAGTAGAGAGCCTCCGGGCTGCGGACCCGGAACAACTCCGTATCGCGGCCGTAGGTCAGGTAGTCTCCGACATCGGCCTGCACGTCGAGCTGGGAGGTCCCGCCCGTCCCGATGCGGGTCCAATCTATGAGCCCGTTGCTCACGGTCTGGTCGGCGAAGGGCGCCTTCGGCAGCACGAGCACGAGCGCCGCCACGGCGAGACCCGCGGCAACCGCCGCTCGTCCCATGTGCCCCGTGCCGCCGGTGACGAGGAGCAGAGCCAGCGCGGAGACCAGGAACACGAAGAAGAACGGGCCCGCCCCGGCCTCGAAGCTGATGGTCGAGAGGACTCCTATGGTGACGCCGAGCACGACGATGGAGAAGATAGGGCTCTCCTCGTAGAGCGTCGCCGAGGTCGCAAACGCCACCACGATGATGACCACCGGGATCAGGACGACCAGCAACCCCGGCGCGAGGTCGTAGGGTATCGGCTCGGAGTACATGGTGTCGGCCGCCCGGTACACGTCCCCACCGACCTCCAGCAAGTGCCGGCGCCACCCCGTCAAAGACAGGAACGGCGGCAGCCCATAGACGGCGAGCTGCGTGTAGAGAGCGGCGGTCGGCAGAACCAGCACGAAACGGTAGCTCCCCGCCGACCCAACCAGCACCGCGCAGAGCGCCGCGAAGAGCATCGTCCAGAAGGCTCCGTAGCCGGTCAGCGCCACGAGCGACGAGCCCGTGAAGCCGCCCGTGGAACCGTCGTAGGTGTCGCCAGTGAACAGGATGCTGAAGGCTCCGCCCGCCGCAAGCCCCGCCGCGCACAGCGGCAGCCAGACCCTCGCGCCCCTCACGATACGGCTCCCCGCGATCGTTCGCTGGAGAGTCCCGCGACACCGTCCGGACGCCGCACGGAGATCACCTCCGCGCCGGCGGCCTCCAGCCGGCCGACCTCCCGCAGGAACTCCGACTCGCGCTCTTCCTCCCGAACTCCGGGGTGACCGGCGGCATGTCCCCTGTAAGCGTGGGCGGCGATCATCACGACGACGACCGACAACCCGGCCCCGCGCAGCTTCCGCGCGCAACCGGCCAGGCTCTCATCCCGCGCGCGGGAGACTATCAAGATCCCCTCTCCGAGGGACGCGCGCTCCTCCAGGACCGTCTCTCCGAGGAGGGCCTCCCCATCAGCCCGCGCGGTAGCCAGTATCCGCATCGCGCGCCAGTAGGACGCCTCGTCGGTCCCGAACTCCGTCTTCGCAGAATCGTGGTCGTTGCACAGCAGGCGCGACGGCAAGTGTTCTTTTTGGAGATGCGTCAGGACCGAGGCGGCGGCGGATACGGCGTCCTCGACCTCGGCCTCCGCGGTCCGGATGCCGCTCCGGCGCAGATCGAGCGCCACGGTGTAGCGGCGCGGAGCCTCCAGGGCGAACTCCTTGACGAACAGCTCGCCGGTCCGGGCGACGCTCTTCCAGTGGATGTGCCGCCGGTCGTCGCCGCGCCGGTACTCGCGCAGGCCCGCGAACTCGTCACCCCGCTGCCCGCGCGAGCCGCGCGAGCCGGCCTCCACGTTACCGCCGCCTAAAGGGAAGCCCGTCAGGTCGTGGACCTCCGGGTAGACGACGACCTCCGTCTTGCCGACGAACCTGCGGGCGAAGCCGAGGAGCCCGAACGGGTCCGCCGTCCGCACCTCCGCTGGGCCAAGCTCATAGACGCCACGCCGGGCGAAGGAGAGTGGGACTTCGACCGCCGTCCCTCCGCCGCCGCGGATAGGTGGAGCCGAGATCTCGCGCGGATCCGGGAGCCGGTCCGTTACCCGAAGGCGCGAGGTATCGAAGCGCGAGCGGTTGGAGATCAGGACGTTTATCCTCGCGGTTTTTCCGGCGGTCAGGCGCTCGCCCGGCGGCAGGCTGCGCGAGAAACCTATGCCCCGCGACGCCAGGAACCCGAGGACGAACGAGGCGGCGGGCAGGAGGAGCAGGGCGTACCCGAGCTGGTGGAACTGGGTCGTCCCGATCACGCGCGCCACCACCAGCACCAGCGCCCCGATGATGATCGCCTGCCACCCCCGCGGCGTGGGCCGCACGGAGAGCCGGACGCCGCGCCGTCGAAACGCGCGCAGCAAGGCCCGCACGGCGGCTAGACCGCCTCGGTGACGGGGACGGAGCGCAGTATCTCGCGCACCACCTCCGCCGCGACGCCCGGGCCGCCGGCGAAACCGTTGGACGACCCGCGGGCCTCGGCGGACGGGATGATCCTGTGCGAGAGCACCGCCGGAGCGAGCGCCTTCACGTCGTCCGGGGTGCAGTAGGAGCGCCCGCTCGCGGCGGCCCGCGCTCTGGAGGCCGCGAGCAACATCCGGCTCGCCCGCGGCGAGGCGCCCAGGTAGACGTCCCGGTGCTCGCGCGTCGCCGAGGTAACGGAGACGACGTAGCGCAACACCGCCTCGCTCGCGTGGACCTCCTCTACCAGACGGCGCATCTGGAGGAACTCCTCCGCGCTCACTACCGGGGAGAGGTCGGCCACCGGGTCGCGCGAGAGCTTGAGCATCTCGGTCTCGGCCCGGTCGTCCGGGTATCCGAGGTCCATCTTGATCATGAACCGGTCCAGCTCCGCGTGCGGCAGCGGGTAGGTCCCCTCGTGCTCGACCGGGTTCTGGGTCGCCACCACGCCGAAGGGCTGCGGCAGCATCCGGGTCTGGCCGTCCACCGTCACGGAGCCCTCCTCCATCGCTTCGAGGAGCGCGCTCTGCGTCTTGGGGCTGGCGCGGTTGATCTCATCGGCCAGCACCACGTTGGCGAAGACCGGCCCCGCCCAGAACTCGAACTCCCCCTCGCCCTGGTTGTAGACGTTCAGGCCCGTAACGTCGGCGGGGAGCAAGTCCGGTGTGAACTGTATCCGCCGGAACTCCGCCCGGATAGAACGAGCGAGAGACTTCGCAAGGAGCGTCTTCCCCACGCCGGGCACGTCTTCTATCAGGACGTGCCCACCCGCGAGCATCGCCACCACGGCCAGAGAGACGCTCTCGCTCTTGCCCGACACCGCTCGCCCAACGTTGGAGACGATCCGGTTCACTTTCTGAGAGAAATCGTTGTAATCCAAAGAAGCCCCGCCAGTTGTTCGGACGACGAAGGGAATTATATCAAGGGTTCAACAGAGCCCGGCCGGAACTATACGGCCGGCTCTCCGAGCGACGCCTCGCCGTAGAACTGCTCGACGTAGCGGCGCTGCACCTCGTTGAGGCCCCGCGAGTACCAGACCATGACCACGTAGCGCGGCTCCTTCGGCGTGCTCTTGGGGTACATGCCGCACTCCATCGGCAGACGGTTGCCCTTCCGGGCGTTGCACTTGGTGCAGGCCGTCACGACGTTGTCCCAGGTGTTCAGGCCGCCGCGCGAGATCGGCTTCACGTGGTCGCGGGTCAGGCAATCGCGGCGGTTCAGGTCGTCGCGGTGCTTGCCGCAGTACTGGCAGCGGTAGTTGTCGCGGGCGAAGAGGATGGTGTTGGTGACGTGGCGGCGCAGGCGGCGTGGGATCTCGACGAACTTGATCAGGCGTATCACCAGCGGATAAGGATACTCGGACCGCTCCGAACGGAAGCGCCGCTCCAGGTTGGCCTCCACGATCTCCGCCTTCTCCGAGACGACGAGGACGATAGCCCTCTTGACCGAAACCAGGGCCACGGGCTCGTAGCTGGCGTTAAGCGTCAGGCATCGTGCCACGCGAGCATTCTAACATAGCAAGATGCTTGGCCGCGTAAACTTTCCGTTACATAAGGCGGATCCGCCCCGGCGCCACCGGCATGCTTCGTATAGTCCCGGAAGAGTCTATCCCCGGAAGCCCGGTAGAGACCCTGAAATTAGCCCATATTGAGGATGTACGGCGGTGCTTTGTCCCGCCTACAATAGTACTGGGGTAAGCGAATGACCCGCCCGGGTAGCGGGTCGGGAAGGAAATAAACATATGTCGGCGGAAGAGAACAAGGCCATCGTCCGGCGCGTCATCGAGGAGTGCTTCAACCAGGGCAACCTGGATGTCATAGACGAATTGATCGCCCCTGATTACGTGGACCATGATCCGGCCATGCCCGAGGAAGTACGCGGACCCGAAGGGTTCAGGCAGTTCGTCAGCATGTACCGCTCGGCTTTCCCGGACATCCACATCCAGATCAAAGATCAGGTAGCCGAGGGGGACCGGGTAGCGATGCGCTGGGTAGCGACCGGCACCCACGATGGCGAGCTCATAGGCATCGCCCCCACCGGCAACCGGGTAACGACGCCGGGCATGAGCATAGATCGCATCTCGGGCGGCAAGGTCGCGGAGACCCGGGACAACTACGACGCGATGGGCATGATGACCCAACTCGGCGTCATCCCCGCTCCGCAAGAGGCTCAGGCGTAAGAACCCCAGGAGCCGGAGGGCCGGGGCTTCTATCCGCTCCGGCCCTTGCGCGGTACATCGGACCGCAAGACGGAGAACGGAGGTTACAGACGAGCAACTCGGCAGAAAAGCAGTGAAATTCACTCATTTGAGTGATTCGTCTCCCGGACTTTCGGGCGATGATACGGGAGTAGCTTGCAGGCGCGGGACGCGAGATGCCCGCCCAGGGGAAGGAGGCTTCGATGACTCGAAGCGTAGAGA
>DASSMB010000141.1:0-15466 GCA_035689095.1 Rubrobacteraceae bacterium
CTGGACCGAGTGGGGCAACTCCGTGCGCGCCCCCATCGAGAGGTAAAGAGCCCTTTGGACCGCAAGAGCCGTATAGAGCTGCTCGTGGACCACGTCAGGGACCCCCGCCACCAGGGGGTCCTTGACGACGCCGACGTGATCATGCCCGGCGGTAGTCCTGAGTGCGGGGGATCGGTGGTCGTCTATCTCAAGGGCGACGGCAACGGCGGGATAGAAGCCCTCTCGTGGACCGGACAGGGAGATACGATCAGCATGGGCGCCTCGTCAATCATAATGGAGCGTGTGCTGGCCGAAGAAATGGACCTGGATCAGGTCTTGGCGCTCGACTACGACGAGCTAATAGAGGGCCTGGGCCGCGACGTCATCGGCAGCCGCACCCGCAACGCCACCCTCGGGCTTTCCACGCTAAAGAACGCCATCCACAAGTACCGCCGGGACCGGCGCTCCGCCAACCTGGCAACAGAGCCTGTCCGCAGCGGCGGATAGCTTGCGGCACGGATCTCTCACATAACGCGCCCTGATATCAGGCGGTCGAGTGAGAGCGGGCGCGTCGCAAGAATCCCAGAAAGACGCCGAGGAGCATGATCCCGGCAAAGACCGCGAACATGACGTAGTAGCTGGCGGGAATGGATGAGCACTCGACCATGCGGACGCCGGGTGGGATAGTTATTTCTCCAGCGTTGGGACCCACGTTGTTACAGTAAGGGTTTGCTGCGCTTCTGGCCGTATCGACCATGTGCGACAGGAAGAACAGCGCTGGAAGTCCTCCAAAACCGATCAGGACGGCCCACACTCCGCTAATTCCCGGCTTCCAGACCCCGACAAGCGCCATAGCCAGCCCGATGACTAGAAAAGGAAGTCCGATAGTCATGAGGCCGATCAACCCGAGGCCCAAGACCGCCCCCGCAACTACCCAGTAGAGAGCGCTCGTCCAGCTTCGCATGTTCGGTCTCCTCGCGCGGCGTGTTCCCATATTCTAGCGCGAGACTCGACCGCGACCCCAAAGACGCGTCGTTCCGCTAAACTGCACGACCATGAGCGAACGAGACAGGAGTCCTCTGTGGGGCGGCAGGTTCGGTTCCTCTCCGGCCGAAGCTTTCGAGCGCCTGAACGCCTCCATCCCGTTCGACGGGCGGCTCGCGCCCTATGACATCCAGGGCTCCATCGCTCACGCGAAGATGCTCGGCGAGCGGGGGATAGTCTCCTCGGACGAGGCCGCCGAGTTGGTGCGCGGGCTGAAGACGGTGCTGCGTGAGGTCGAGACGGGGGAGTTCTCGTGGACGCTCGCGGATGAGGACGTCCACACGGCGGTGGAGCGGCGGCTCAGAGAGGTCGCGGGCGATGTGGCGCTCAAGCTTCACACGGGCCGGAGCCGCAACGATCAGGTCGCTCTGGACCTGCACCTCTTCGTCCGGGAGGCGGCGGAGGACATCCGTACCGGCCTGCTCGCGGTGATGCGCGCGCTCGTGGAAGTCGCGGAGGCACACCGGGATCTCATCCTGCCCGGCTACACGCACCTGCAGCGGGCGCAGCCGATCCTGCTCTCCCACCACCTTCTCGCCCACTTCGAGGCGCTCCGGCGGGACCTGGTGCGCTTCGAGGCGGCGCGCGAGTCCGCGAACGTCTCTCCTCTCGGCGCGGCGGCGCTCGGCGGGACGCCGCATCCCGTAGGCCCGGCCCTGACGGCTGCGGAGCTTGGGATGCGGCCGTTGACCAACTCGCTTGACGCCGTCTCCGACAGGGACTTCGCCCTGGACCTGCTCTACGCCTGCGCCGTGCTCGGGGTGCATCTCAGCCGGCTCGGGGAGGAGTGGGTGCTCTGGACGAGCCAGGAGTTCGCGTTCGCCACGCTCGACGACGCCTATTCTTCCGGCTCCTCAATCATGCCGCAGAAAAAGAACCCCGACGCCTACGAGCTAATGCGCGGCAAGGCGGGGCGTCTGATCGGGTCGCTAAACGCCATGCTGATCACGCTCAAGGGCCTACCTCTCGGGTACTCGAAGGACCTCCAGGAGGACAAGGAGCCGATCCTCGACGCCGTGGATACCGTACTGTCTACACTCGCCGTGTTGCCGGAGATGCTCCGCACGGCGCGTTTCGACGGCGAGCGGATGCTGGCCGCCGCCGGGGGATTCGCGCTCGCGACGGAGCTGGCGGACTTCCTGGCGGCGCGGGGCGTGGCCTTCCGGGAGGCGCACCGGGCCGTCGGACGCCTCGTGCGGCGGTGCGAGGAGCTGGGCGTGTCACTGGAAGACGTGCCGCCGGAGGAGCTTGAGGCGGCGCATCCGGCGCTGGCGGATCTGCCGCGTGATCTGTTAACGCCCCGCGGGAGCGTCGCCAACAAGCGGTCCGCCGGGTCGACTTCGCCGGGATCTGTCGAAAACCAGTTGGAGCGGGCGCGGGGGTTTCTGGAGATGGGCGGGCAGGCCGGCAGAGAGTCTTGAGACTAGAATAAGCTCCGGCTGATGTCGAGACCGGGAGGCAAGGCGTGAAGATAGTGCAGATGTCGGACGTTCATGTGGGCTCCGGGCTTTTTCGACCGGATCTCCTCGAAGCCACTATCGAGGAGACCAACGCTCTGGAGCCGGACCTGGTGGCCGTGGTGGGCGACTTGACGATGGAGGGCTACCGCTGGGAGTTCGAGGGGGCCAGGGCTTACTTCGACCGCCTGGAGTGCCCGAACGTCGTCTACGGGATGGGCAACCACGACGCCCGGAACGTCGGCTACCGGCACTTCGAGGAGTTCTTCGGCATCCGGGAGAGGTCCGTGGAGATCTCCGTCCCCGAAGGTACGGCGAAGGTCGTCTCGCTCGACTCCACCAAGCCGGACCTGGACGAGGGCGAGGTCGGCCGCGAGCACTACAACTGGCTGGACTCGGAGTTCCGGGGCTGGGACCGGGGACCGAGAATACTCATGATCCACCACCACATCCTGGCCGTGCCCGGCACGGGGCGCGACGTGAACAACCTGCGCGACGCGGGCGACGTGATGGCTATACTGCGCGAGCTGAAAATAGACTTGGTCCTCTCCGGGCACCGGCACGTCCCCTATGTCTGGAGCATCTCCGGGGTGAGGATCGTACACTCCGGCACCGTCTCTACGATGAGGGTCCGGGGCGTCATGCCGCCGTCTTACAACGTCATCGAGTTCGATGAGGAGTCGGTCAGCATCAGGCTCCAGGAGCCCGGCAAGGGGGAGAGCGGCGAGCAGCCCCTCGCCAGCTTCTCCCGCCAGCCCGTCTCCACCAGCAGGTTCTACCCGGACTTCGACAACTTCGTCGTCTTCGACCGACTGCCGTTCCTCAAAGACTAGCCGAAGGGCTGACCGGAGCTAGAGGTACTTGCCGCCTTCTTCGAGCTGTCCCGTCTTCTCGAAGGCCCGGCGCAGCAGATCCCGGCCCTCTTCACGCTCCTCGTCGGAGCGGGCCTTCTCGAGGACAGTCTTTACGGACTCCTCGATGGCGTCGGGCTCGAACACGATGTCCGGCAGGGCGATAACGACCTCCCGGATCTGGCGGTAGATAAAGTCCGGTTCTCCGGCATACGCCCATCCGCGGCGGGCCAGGACCCAGGCCCAGCCCTTCATCCGGATGGTGTTCTCGATGTCCTCGTCTTCGAGGCCGTACATCTCGATCCGGAGCCGGTGCTCGGTGATCAACTCCGGCCTTATGCGTACCGTCGCGGGCATTGCGCCAGTTTAGCAGCCGGGAAGCGGCCATGAAAAAGGGAGAGCCCTGGGGCCCTCCCAATAAGTTTCTATGAAGTTGGAGTCTGCTAGTCCAGGATACCGGCGTCCTCCAGGTGCTGTTTAGCCACGTCCTCCGGGTCCTTCTGCTCCAGGTCGACCTCTCCGTTGAGCTTGCGCATCTCCTTGGCGTCCAGGCTGGCGGAGACCTCGTTGAGGATCTTCTCGGCGTCCGGGTTCTTCTTGAGGAACTTCTGCGTGGTGACGGGCGCCGGGTAGTAGAACGGCCAGATGGCCTTGGTGTCCTTGAGGACCGTCAGCTTCGGCGAGGCGAGCTGTCCGTCGGTGGTGAACCCGATGGCTACATCGGCCTTGTTCTCGGCGAGAGCCTTGTATCGGATGCCGAGGTCGTTGACTACCTTGATCTCCTTGAAGTCGAGTTTCGGGTAGTTCTTCTGCATGTTCGGGTAGCCGTCGGAGCGGTTCTGGAACTCGGAGTAGGACGAGAAGACGAGCTGCCCGGACTTGTCCGCGAGGTCGTCGAGCGTCTTGAGGCCCAGCTTCTTGGCGAGCGAGGTCCTGACCACGATGCCGTAGTTATCGTCGAAGGGCGCCGGCGTGAGCATCTTCATCGGCGTGTCCTTGCGGTTCTCGTAGAACTTGCTGACGATGTCGTAGGTCTCTTTCTCCGTATCAGGAGCCGTCTTCGGGTCCTTCTTCAGGATCGCCACGAAGGCCGTGCCCGTGTACTCGGGGTAGACGTCTATGGTGCCGTCCTTGAGGGACTTGTCCATGACCTGCTCGGAGCCGAGGTTGAGCTTGCGCTTGACGTCGTAGCCGGCGTTCTCGAAGGCCTGAGCGTACATCTCGCCGAGGAGTATCTGCTCGGTGAACTTCTTCGAGCTTACGGTGACGCTCTTGCCGCTACCGCTATCCGAGCTGCCGCTACTGCCTCCGCCGCAGGCTGCGACGACGGATACCAGAGCGGCGACGAGAAGCACCGTTACCGCCCGGATCAACATGGTCTTGTTCTTCACTCTTTCCTCCTTGTTCATTTATTTTCCACGTCTCTGCTGGGCTATCTTGAGCCCTTTGGGAGTAAAGCCGCTCTCCAGGCGTCCGAAGACCAGCTCCGTGACGACCGCCAGAAGCGCCACGGAGAGAGCGCCCGCCAGCGCTATGGGGGTGCTGTTCCGCTGGTAGCCCTCTACTATGTAGTCGCCCAGTCCCCCCGCTCCGATAAATGTCGCCAGGGTCGCGCTCGCCACCACCTGCACCGCCGAAGTGCGGATTCCGGCGAAAATGATCGGCGCGGCTATCGGGATCTGGATGCCGGTGAGGATCTGCCGGCCCGAGAGACCCATCCCCTTCGCCGCGTCCAGAACCTGACGGCTTACCTGTCTCAAACCCACGACCGCGTTGATCAGGATCGGGGGTATGGCGAGCAGCGTGAGCGCCACGAGCGCGGTAGTGAAGCTGAGCCCGAATATCGGCAGCATCAGCACAAGTATGGCGAGCGATGGTACCGCGCGCCCGATATTGCCCGTGTTGATCGCGACGGTGGAGCCGAGGTCCGACCGGTTCACGGCGATCGCCAGGGGCAGGGACAGTAGTATCGCGAGGAGCACCGCCGCTAACGAGAGCTCTATGTGAACGAAGAAGTTCTTCGTGAAGTCCGGCCGCTGGAGCACCTCCATGAAAGCATCCATCTATCCAGCCCTCCTCACCCGGCGGGACCAGGGGCTAAATACACGCTCCGTCCTGACCAGCACGAGGTCCGCGAGGATCGCCAGAGCGGTCGACAGGACCGCGCCGGTTACGTACATCGTGGGGAAGTCGCGAGTGATGCCGTCGAAGACCAGGTTGCCCAGGCCGCCGCCGCCGATGTACGAGCCTATGACCGCGATACCTATGACGGTGACGGTCGCTATGCGGATTCCGGCCACGATCACCGGCAGCGCCAGCGGCAACTCGACTCCGAAGAGGATCTGACGGTTCGTGAGCCCCATCCCTCGCGCCGCGTCTATAGTCTCCGCCGGGACAGAGTCAAGACCTGTCACCACGTTTCGTATCAGGATGAGCAGGGAGTATGCGACGAGAGCGATGATCACGGGCGTCCTCCCGACGGACAACCCGACGATGAAGATCAAAATCGTAAAGAACGAGAAGCTCGGGATGGTGTACAGGAAGCCCGCGATAGCCGTGAGGGGCGCGTATAGGTTTCGCCTGCGGGAGGCCAGCACGCCCAGCGGCAGCGCGATCACGAGCGCTATAGCCACCGAGATGAACGAGAGGAAGACGTGCTGCAAGAACGCCGGCAATACGGTTTCGGTGAGGTGATCCGCGAGCCACTCCCAGTTTATAAAGCCCTTCTGTTGGACCGATTTGGGGGCGAACTCGCTCTGAAGGAAGGCCAGTATGGCCGTCGGAGGGTCGTCTGCGCTATCCACGGGACGCCTCCGCGCCGTGGGAGATCTTCCTTATGGAGTCCAGGGTGATGGTGCCGCGTGAGGAGCCGCCGTTCTCGTCTCCGTCCTGCACGACGACGCCGCGGTCCGCTCCCGCGCCGATGATCTCGGAGAGCGCGTCCCGAAGGGTCCAGCCCGCGTTGATGCGCGGCAGGTCGTGGCCGTTGCCGTTCGCCGGCTCCAGCTCGATGTCGCCCACCCGGGTGAGCGAGAGCCGCTTGAGCACCCGGTCGCCCCCGACGAACGACTGGACGAAGTCGGAGGCCGGGTTGACGAGGATGTTCTCCGGCGTGTCGTACTGGGCGAGGATGCCGCCTTCCTTGAGGATCGCGATCTTGTCGCCCATCTTTATCGCCTCGTCTATGTCGTGCGTGACGAAGACGATGGTCTTCTTGATGTCTTTCTGGATGTTGAGGAACTCGTTCTGAAGCCTGTCGCGGGTGATCGGGTCAACCGCCCCGAAGGGCTCGTCCATGAGCATGATCGGGGGGTCCGCCGCAAGCGCCCGCGCCACGCCGACACGCTGCTGCTGGCCGCCGGAGAGCTCCGCGGGGTAGCGGTCGCGGTACTGGTCCGGAGCGAGGCCGACGAGATCTAGTAGCGTGTCTACCCGGCTCGTCGTGCGGCTCTTTTCCCAGCCAAGCAGGTTGGGAACGGTCGCGATGTTGTCGGCGATGGTACGGTGTGGGAAGAGACCTATCTGCTGGATGGCGTAGCCGATCTTTCGCCGCAGTTGCGTCCCGCTCATGGCGGTGTTCTTCTGTCCATCTATGAGGATCTCGCCGCTCGACGGCTCTATGAGCCGGTTGACCATCCGCATGCTCGTGGTTTTGCCGCAACCGGAAGGTCCCACCAGGACACAAATCTCCCCATCGGGTATCGTGAAGGAGAGATCCTGTACGACCGGCCGCTGCGAGCCGGCATACGTCTTACTTACGTCATTAAACTCAATCATGGTGTCTCCGCAAGATCCAGGGGTAGAAGTCTACCCAGTATGCCTTTCTCGTTTCCCTTCCTGCATCCAAAACGACTCCGTCTATCGGCGACAAAACAATTGCATAAGTATAGAGCATTCTTCACAGCAGGGCACAAATCTTCGTGCTCTGCGGCACAAGCGAGCTGGAGATCCGCGCCCGCCGGCGGTTGTCCTCACAGCGCCGGTCGGGACCTGATGGACGCAGGATACTGAAGGAGGGATCCACCCGGCGGTAACGGCCAGCCTGTGGTTATCCCCGGCGTCCGATTCCGAGCAGCAGGTACAGGACGAAGTAGGCCGCCGCTGCCGTCAGGGCTACGACGTAGAAGTTGCCCGTATCCACCGATAACTGCCCGGAGGACGATATGGCGTTCAGGATGATCGTCGCGGGTGACTCCAGCAACTCGCCCAGACTATATAGGGCGTCCGTCAGGCCGTTGGTGGCGCGTTCGACACCGGCGTAAACCATGCCCACGTGCGCCAGGATCACCAGGATCACGAGTGCGAGAATCGTACGGATGAGTCCCATCGCTCTAGCTCCTTTGCTCGAAGGCCGCAGACTCTCCCATGAGAGTCCAGAGACGGCGCCCCGAAAACGCCGGAGAAGACCAGGATACGTCCCGTCCGGGAGCATAGCGAGGAGCGCGCTTCACTACACGCTTCGCTGCGACCTTCCCTGGCCGGGCTAGAGACTCGATTCTCCCCATGATCCTCCCTCTCCGCGAGCTTCGGAGCCATGCACCGCGCCAGTATACTAAGTCCGGAGTTACGGCGCGCAAGAATGCGCCGTCGAGGTCAAGAAGTTAAGAAGCTTCCCGGCGGTAGCCTTTGCCTCGGGTGCGGTTCTCCCGCGTCGTGCGCGTCGAAGAGGTGCGTTTCGCGCCGCTGCGTCCCGTAGAGCCGCGCTTGCGCTTGACGGAGGGGCCACTGGTCCCGCTCTTGAGGAGCAGCACCGCTCCAGCGATGAGGAAGCAGATCATGCCGATGGCGAAAGTCACGGAGTCGCGCATGAAGACGCCGAAAGCCGCGGCGACGCCCGGCACCCACCAGATCGCGAAGAGCTTGCCGGGTTCGCGAGTCTTGGGGTGCGTGGACATGTATATGCCGAACGCGACCCCCATGAGGGATATGACCAGGATCAGCGCGCCTATGAAGATAATGATTAAGCTCACGCGACTATACTAACCGCGAGCCCGAGGTTTAACAAAGTATTCATCGCACGCGCAACTACCGGCGGCTCAACGCGCGGCGGTAGGACTTCATGGCGGACAGGAACTCATCCCACGAGCGCAGCGGAGACTCCAGGCGGTTGTTGTAGAGAGAGAACTTGTGGACCAGCTCGTGCAGGGCGGAGGCGTCGTCGGAGACGCACCGGGGGTCGGCCACGATCAGGATCTCCCAGTCCTCCTGCTCCTTTATATTATCTATGGCCGCCTTGAGGCCGGGTTTATGGTAGAGGAGTTTCCCTGGGGCCTGCGAGTCCGAGTAGATCTCTACCAGGACGTACCTGTTGGCGGCGGCGTAGTCTTCTATTGCGGAACGTTGCTCCTCCTGGGCGGGGAGGCCGCCTTCGGGATCGGTCCGGATGTAGGCTGCGGCGCGCGTCACGAAACCCGAATGATAGCATGCGTCCCGTCTGATATTATGCTGGTGAACTTTGCGTCGGGACGTGGCGCAGTCTGGTAGCGCACTCGGCTGGGGGCCGAGTGGTCGCCGGTTCAAATCCGGCCGTCCCGACTTCTCACGGAAGACCCGCCGCACGGAAAGGCTTGCTCCGACTTGGACACTATCTATCTTCTACTCGGAATCATAGGGTTCATGGCCCTGATCGCGCTGTTCTTCTTCGGCGGGTTCGTCCTGCTGGACTTTATCTGGCAGCGGCGCGGGGGAGACCTCTAGGGTTTTCGAGGCCCGGCCCAGGCGTTCCAGCCTCCTTTGCCGCGCGTGATCTCTTCGCTCGAAGACCTGCGCGTCGTTCCTGTGGACCGCCTGATCCTGCACGAGGCTCACGACGAGCGCCGTCTCGCCAGCCTGCGCGAGCGCATTACCTCCGAAGGCGTGCAGCGAAACCCGGTCATCGTGGCGCCCCATGAATCGGATTATCTGGTCCTCGACGGCGCCCATCGCGTTCACACAATGCGCGAGATCGGTTGCCGCCTCATCCTGGTCCAGATAGTCGAACCTCCCTCGGCGGCCGAGAGCTGGGGACATCTCCTCACCGGCATGGACATCCCGGAATTGCGGAGCGTGTCAGAGGTGGCGGTCAGGGAGGAGCCTGGCGGCCCGTCCCTCGCCACTGTCGAGATGGCCGGAGGAGAGCCCGTGTACATCGAGGCGCGCGGGGGGGACGGGCTGCGGGAGGATATACGGGCCCTGTGGGCCATTCATGCGCTGTATCCCGATGGAGACGTGGTGCGCCGCGTGGACCCTGATGGGCCGGTGGAGATCGGCGCGGGAGAGGCGCTCGTCCGGTACCGGACTTTCACTGTCGAGGAACTGGTGGAGGTGGTGCATTGCGGAACGGTGCTTCCCGCCGGGATCACGCGCTTCCGCTTCCGCGAGCGGATCCTCGGCGTGCGTTTCCCGCTGGAGCACATGCGGGACGGGGATGTCGAGGCGGGCAACTCCGAACTCCGGCGGTTCGTAAACGAGCACTGGCAGCAGAACCGGATCCGTTACTATGACGAGCCCGTGGTCCTCTTCGAGTAACCCGGCCGGTAACTCGCGTCAGACGCGCGGCGGGAGAGCGATTTCTAGTCTATGCTTGTGGCGGGGTGAGAGCAGGCGCGGAACAGAGGAGTACGTCTTGAGTGGATCGGATGTAACGAAGGCCGTGATGAGGGGCGAGATCAGCCGCCGGAGGTTCCTGAAGCTGGGGGGCGCGGGGCTCGCGGGGGTGGCGATGCTCGGGGCGGCCGGTTGCGGCGGCGACTCCGAGCAGGGTAGCGGCGGGACGACCAGGCTCACTTTCACCTTCGGGCCGGATGCGTCCGGCGGGCTCCAGACTCTCATAGACCGCTTCAACAAGCAGAACAAGGGTGAGATCGAGGTCAACTGGCGCGAGACGCCGGCCGCGAGCGACGAGTACTTCGAGCAGGTGCAGTCCGAGCTGCAATCGGGGCAGTCGAAGATAGACGTGGTCGGCGGCGATGTCGTCTGGCCGGCGCAGTTCGCCGCCAACGGATACCTGCTCGACCTCTCCGACCGCTTCACCAGCGAGATGCAGGCGAAGTACCTGAGCGGCCCGCTGGAGCCGATCAAGTACGAGGGAAAGACCTACGCGGTCCCCTGGTTCACCGACGCGGGGATGTTCTACTACCGGAAGGACCTGCTGGAGAAGAGCGGGTTCTCCGAGCCGCCCGTTACCTGGGACGAGATGAAGGACATGATCGAGAAGATCCGGTCGGACTCCGGCACGAAGTACGGGTACGTCTTCCAGGGGGCGCAGGACGAGGGCGGCGTGGTGGATGCGCTGGAGCACATCTGGAACGCCGGGGGCAGCGTGCTGGAGGGCAACAAGGTCGTCGTAAACAGCCCCGAGGCGCGCAAGGGTCTCGAAGTCCGGCGGTCCATGATCACGGGCGGCTTCTCTCCGAGGGCGAGCGGCGACTATAGCACTCAGGAGTCGCAGGCCGTCTTTACCGACGGCAACGTCATCTTCATGCGGAACTGGCCGTTTGTCTACGGGCTGCTCTCCAACCCCGACGACTCCAAGGTGCGTCCCGAGCAGGTTGACATAGCGCCCATCCCGGTCAGCGAGAAGGGGGCCCGAAGCTTCAGCGGTCTCGGCGGGTGGAACTTCATGGTCAACGCGAACTCCGAGGACAAGCTCGATGAGATCTGGAAGTTCATCCAGTTCATGACCTCGCCGGAGTCGCAGAAGACGCTCGCCCTGCAGAGCACGCGCCTGCCAACCCTCAAGAGCCTGTATGAGGACCAGGAGCTTCTCGACAAGGTGCCGGTGGCCGCGCGCGGCAAGGAAGCCCTGCAGAGCACCCGGCCCCGGCCGATCTCGCCGTATTACTCCGACATGTCGCTCAAGATGGCCGACAGTTTCAACGCTGCTCTAAAAGGCGAGGTGCCCGTCGCGAGCGCCCTCGCCAAGCTGCAGAGAGATCTGCAGAACATCGTGGATCAGGGCTAGAGTCGGGCGCCGCCGTAGCGTAACGCCGCCCGCCGATTCAAGAGATTCAAAAGCAAAACCCTTTGTGCTACGCTGCAACCGTGGCAGAGAGATCCGGCTACCCGCGTGAGACTAAGGGTGCCGCCTCGGCCTACTCGAATTACCTGAGCATCCTGTTCAGCCCGCTGTTGTTCGCTCCAGGAAGGGTTCTATCATCGCTGTGGAGGTAAAAGTTTGACGGCTACGGTCGTCCTCGGGCTAGCCTGGGGAGATGAAGGTAAGGGACGGGTCTGCGACGCTCTTGCGACCGATGCGGATTACGTGTCCCGCTACTCCGGCGGCAACAACGCCGGACACACGATCCGGGTCGGCAAAGAAGAGTTCGTGGTGCATCTGATCCCGTCCGGGATCGTACGCGAGGGGGTCATCTGTACGGTCGGCAACGGTGTCGTCGTGAACCCGGACGTGCTGGCGGAGGAGGTCACGGCGCTGGAAGGACGGGGCATCAGCGTGCGCGACCGGCTCAAGATAGACGGCCGGGCGCACCTGATCATGCCGTACCACATCCGGCTCGACTCCCACCGGGAGAAGGCCCTCGGGAAGGCGAAGATCGGGACGACGAACCGCGGTATCGGCCCGACCTACGAGGACAAGGTGGCGCGCGCCGGCATCCGCGTCCAGGACATCTTCGACGAGGGCATCCTGCGGACGAAGCTGAAGGCCGCCCTGCGCGAGAAGAACGCCATCTTTACCAGCATCTACGACGAGGAGCCTTTCGACCCGGACGAGCTGGCCGACGGTCTGCTCCGGCACCGGGGTCTCCTGGAGCCGATGGTCGCCGACACGGGCACGATGCTGCGCGACGCGCTGGACCGCGGGGAGAAGGTGCTGCTCGAAGGCGCGCAGGCGACGCTCCTGGACAACGACTTCGGGACGTACCCGTTCGTTACCTCGTCCAACCCGTCGGTCGGCGGGGTGTGCGTCGGGGCGGGGATACCGCCGCGGGAGCTGGAGCACGTGATCGGGGTGACGAAGGCTTACACGACCAGGGTCGGCGACGGACCGTTCCCGACCGAGCTACGGGACGAGACCGGAGACATTATCCGGGAGGCCGGTCACGAGTACGGGAGCACCACGGGTAGGCCGCGGCGTTGCGGGTGGCTGGACCTGGTGGCCGTCAAGTGGACGGCGCGGTTGAACGGGATCACGCATCTCGCGGTCACGCTGCTGGACGTGCTCTCGGCGGTGGAGGAGATCAACATCTGCGTCGGCTACGAGATCGACGGCGAGCGCGTCGAGGGCTTCCCCATGAGCCAGACGGATCTCCACCACGCGAAACCCGTCTACAAGACTCTGCCAGGCTGGGGCGTGGACATCACGGGATGCCGGATGCGCGGGGACCTGCCGGAGGCGGCGCGGGACTTCGTTGAGTTCGTGGAGGCTGAGATCGGGGCTCCCCTGTGCATGATCAGCGTCGGACCGGAGAGGGATCAGGCGATAATCGAGAGGATAGGGGCGTAAAGAGATGCGGGTGATGGTCGTCGGGAGCGGCGGGCGCGAGCACGCGCTGGTCGAGACCCTCGCCGCCAGCCACATCGAACCCGAGATGTTCGCGGCGCCGGGCAACCCCGGCATCGCCCGTATCGCCGAGGTCGTGGACATCCCGGCCGACGACCTTATCGGTCTGCGGGACTTCGCCAGCGAGAACCGGATAGACCTGACCGTCGTCGGTCCCGAAGTGCCCCTGATCGGTGGCATAGCGGAGTGTTTCTGGGAGGAGGACCTGCGGATCTTCGGCCCTTCCCGCGCCGCCGCCCGTATCGAGGGCTCGAAGGTCTTCGCCAAGGAGCTCATGAAGCATGCCGGCGTACCCACCGCCGATTTCGAGGCGTTCGACCGGGAGGGCTCGGCGCTCGCCTACCTGCGGGCTCACAGCGATTATCCGGTGGTCGTGAAGGCCGACGGCATCGCGGCGGGCAAGGGCGTGATGATAGCGCGCTCGCGGGAAGAGGCGGAGGAGGCGGTGCGCGAGGTCTTCTCCGGGAAGTTCGGGGCGGCTGGCGAGCGCGTCCTGATCGAGGAGTGCCTGGAGGGGCGCGAGGCGTCAGTCTTCGTGATGACGGACGGGGTGAACATCCTGCCTTTTCTACCGGCCCAGGACTACAAGCGGATCGGGGACGGGGACGAGGGACCGAACACGGGTGGGATGGGCGCGTACTCGCCGCTCATGTGGATGGAGCCCGCCACCTACGCGGCGATACTGGAGGAGATCATCCGCCCCACGCTTCACCAGCTCAGCCTGATCGGGGCTCCCTACTCAGGGCTTCTGTACGCCGGGGTGATGGTGACGGAGACCGGCCCGAAGGCCCTGGAGTTCAACTGCCGGTTCGGCGACCCGGAGACGCAGGTGATACTGCCGCGCCTGGAGACGGACCTGCTGGAGCTGATGCTCGCCGTGAACGACGAGACCCTTGCCGGGCGCGAGGTGGAGTGGCTGGCGGAGAAGGCCGTGTGCGTCGTGCTCGCGTCGGAGGGATACCCGGAGACTTCTCACTCGGGGGACGAGATCGGCGGCCTGGAGAACATCCCCGCCGGGGTCTACATCTACCACGCGGCCACCGAGGAGCGCGACGGCAAGTTCTACACCGCAGGCGGGCGGGTGCTGAACGTCGTCGGCACCGGACCCACGGTGATAGAGGCGCGGGCACGGGCGTACGCGGCGGTCGAGCAGATCCACTTCGCGGGCATGCAGTACCGCACCGACATCGCTCTCGAAGCGATAGAGCTGGAGGACATTTGAACTCCGTCGATGGCCGCGCGAGATCAAGCCGCCCTGGCGCCGGGAGCGCTCCGTGATCGAACGCTACACCCTCCCGGAGATAGGCGCTGTCTGGACCGAGGAGGCGAAGTACCGTGCCTGGCTGAAAGTCGAGATCGCCGTCTGCCGGGCGAGGGCGCAACTCGGGGAGATCCCCTCGGACGAGGTCGAGGAACTCGCGGAGAAGGCGGACTTCACCGTCGAGCGCATCCACGAGATCGAGGCCGAGACGAACCACGACGTCATAGCCTTCGTCTCCACCGTCGCCGAGTATGCTGGTGACGTGTCCCGCCACTTCCACTTCGGCCTGACGAGTTCAGACGTGCTGGACACTGCGGGGGCGCTGCAACTGCGGGACGCCCTGGACTTGATCCTCACGGAGACCCGCGGGCTGACCCGTCTTCTCGCGGGCATGTCTCTCGAACACCGCGATACGGTGATGGTGGGACGGACGCACGGTGTCCACGCGGAGCCGACGACGCTGGGTCACAAGGTCGCGGTGTGGGCGTTCGAGATGGAGCGGAACCTGGATCGGCTATCTCATGCCAGGGAGGTCGCAGCGGTCGGCAAGATAAGCGGCGCGGTAGGCACCTACGCGAACGTGGACCCGAAGGTGGAGGCGCTGACGTGCGAGGAGCTTGGGTTGTCTTCTTCGCCCGCGTCCACCCAGATCGTGCAGCGCGACCGGCACGCGGAGGTCCTGGCGTCGCTGGCTATCCTGGCCTCGACGCTGGAGAAGATCGCGCTGGAGATAAGAGGAGCGCAGCGGACCGAGATCCGGGAGCTTGCCGAACCTTTCGGGCGTGGCCAGAAGGGCTCCTCGGCGATGCCCCACAAGAAGAATCCCATCCTGACCGAACGGTTGTGCGGCATGGCACGCCTGATGCGCGGATACGCGGCGGTCGGCTTCGAGAACAACGCCCTCTGGCAGGAGCGCGACATCTCGCACTCCTCCGCCGAACGAGTCGTCCTGCCGGACGCGACGATCCTGGCCCTGTACATGCTACGGACCACCGGGCGCGTCCTGCGCGGCCTTCAGGTCCACGAGGACCGGATGCTACAGAACATGAACCTCGGCGGCGGCATCGTGTTCTCCGGGCGGGTGCTGCTCGCGCTGGTCGAGGCGGGCATGAGCCGCGACGACGCCTACAAGGTAGTGCAGGGCGCGGCGATGCGGGCGTGGGAGGGCGAGGGCGGCTTCCGGGAGCTTCTTGAGGAGAGCGATGAGGTGCGCGAGCGGCTGGGGGAGGACCTGGACGGGCTCTTCGATCCCTCCTACGCGCTGCGGAACCTGGGGGTCGTGTTCGAGCGGGTGGAGGAGCTGAAGGAGAGGTTGGGCGATGGCTGAGGACTTGCTCTACGAGGGCAAGGCGAAGAAGGTCTTCGCCACGGACGA
>DASSMB010000142.1:0-14942 GCA_035689095.1 Rubrobacteraceae bacterium
CGCTCCCTCCTGGCCGTCCCGGCCACAAACCTCAAGATGGTCCAGAAGGGACTGGCCTCAAGCGCCGACGGCGTCTTCCTCGACCTCGAAGACGCCGTCGCCCCGGACAGGAAAGAGGATGCCCGAAACGACGTCATCCACGCCATCAAGGAGATGGACTGGCGCACCCGACCTACCCTCTTCCGGGCCAACGCCCTCGACACCCCCTACTTCTACCGCGACCTGATCGAGGTCGTAGAGGAAGCCGGAGATTATCTCGACCGCATCCTCATCCCCAAGGTCCAGCGCCACGAAGACCTCTACACGGTCCACACGCTCCTCTCCCAGCTAGAGCTCGCCACCGGCCTCGAACCCGCCAGGATAAAGCTCGAAGCCCAGATAGAGAGCGCCGAGGGCCTCACCAACATAGACGCCATAGCCCGCGCAACCAGCCGCCTCGAAGCCCTCCACTTCGGACCCGGAGACTTCGCCGCGAGCCTGCACATGCCGCAGACTAGCATCGGCACCATGGATGAGTGGGACGAGGCGTACCCCGGTCACCGCTTCCACTACGCCATGCAGCGCATAGTAGTCGCCTGCCGCGCCGCGGGGCTTCGGGCCGTGGACGGCCCTGTGGCCGACTACCGCGACGAAGAAGGGCTGCGGAAGGCATGCCTCCTGGCCCGAAGCCTCGGCTACGACGGCAAGTGGTGCATCCACCCGGCGCAGATAGGAGTGGTCAACGAAGTCTTCTCGCCGGCGGAGCGGGAGATAGAGTGGGCGAAGAAGGTGGTGGCAGCATACGAGGAGGCGAGCGCGGCCGGCAGTGGGGCGGTCAGTGTGGAAGGGCGGATGGTGGATGCGGCATCCATAAAGATGGCGCGTAACACCCTGGATCTCACCTAGTTTCGGGGCTCACGATCCATAACCGCGTCTCAGGCGTATAGATGATCGTGTGGTTCTGTGAAAGGGTCTTCCGCACTCCGCGGCTACGCAGGGGGTGGCCTGGATGCTTTTACGTTACGTAATTCCCGTGGTTTCCGGTCGAGCGGCACTGGGCTAGAATTGTCGAAGCCGATGGGTTGGCTGGAAGGAGAAGATCGTCGACAACAGCAGGTTGATCGAGGCTCTCAAAGAGAGCGAAGAGCAGTTCGCGATCATCGTCCAGAACGCGCTGGATATTGTCATGATCACCGAGGCCGATGGGTCCATCCGCTACATAACCCCCTCGGTCGAGCGGATACTGGGTTACATGTCCGAGGAGATGGTAGGCACCAACATCGCGGAGTACGTCCATCCGGAAGACCTGGAGATGGCCCTCCGGGAGTTGGGCGAGGCCGTCTCAAGACCGGGGGTGTACCCGGTGGCGGTGGAGACTCGCGTTCGGCGCAAGGACGGCTCCTGGCGGTACCTCGAAGGGATAGCGAACAACCTGCTCGGCGACCCGGATGTGAGAGGCATGGTCTTCAACCACCGGGACGTCACGGACCGGGTGCGCGCGGAGGCGGAGGTGCGGCGGCTCAACGAGGAGCTCGAAGACCGGGTCGCCGAGCGCACCGCGCAGCTCGAAGCTGCTCTGGCGGAGCGCGAGCGGACCCAGAGAGAGCTGAAAAGATCCCGGGACGAACTAGAGGTCATCCTGAGGGGGGTGGCCGACGGCATCACCGCCCAGGACTCGGCGGGGCGTCTGATCTACGCCAACGACGCCGCCGCGAAGATCATGGGTTACCCGTCGGCTCGCGACCTTCTGCAGGCGCTCCCGGCTGAGGTGATGCGGAACCTCGAAATACGGGACGAGGCGGGGAACCCGTACCCTCTGGAGAGGCTTCCCGGACGAACGGCCATTCGGACCAGACAGAACGTGGAGACGATACTGCGTTTCCGGCAGGTGGAGACGGGCGAGGAACGCTGGACCGTCGTCAGGTCGGCGCCGGTCCTGGACGAGCGGGGAGACTCGCGGTTCGAGGTCAACATCTTCCACGACATAACCGATCGGGAGCGGGCGGATATCGAGCGCAGACAACTCTCCGCCATCGTGGAGTCCTCGGACGACGCCATAATCAGCAAGACCCTCGACGGCACGATAACGAGCTGGAACAGTGGAGCACAGAAGATCTACGGCTACTCCGCGGAGGAGACCGTGGGCATGCCGATCTCGATGCTGGTCCCCGACGACCGTCCCAATGAGATACCGGGGATACTGGAGAGGCTCAGTCGTGGAGAGAAGATCGACCACTACGAGACCGTGCGGGTGACCAAAGACGGTCGGAGGCTGGACATCTCGGTCACCATCTCGCCCATCAGGAACTCGGCGGGCCGCATAGTGGGCGCCTCCGCCATCGCGCGCGACATCACGGAGCGCAAGCAGGCCGAGGATGCCATGCGGCGCATCAGGGAAGCCGAGCGCCACCGGATAGCTCGTGATCTGCACGACAGCGTACTGCAAGACATAGCGTATACCTTGCAGACCCTGGAGGTCACAAAGATGAAGGCCGAGGGTACGGACCTCGAAGAAGAACTGGTCGAAGAGGTCGGCGCGATGCGGACGGCCGCCCGGGGTCTGCGCAACGCTGTCTACGAGCTGCGTCTCGGAGACGAGCGAAACAGGCCCCTTGTGCGCCTCGTGAAGGACTTGGTGGAGCAGAGCCGTCAGAGGTCTCCGGGGTGCGAGATAGAGCTGGACCTGAGACCGGAGGTCTCGGTGACGCCGCTTGGAGACAACGGGACCGAGTTGCTGCGGATAATCCAGGAGGCGCTGACGAACGTCCGGCGTCACTCGGGAGCGCGGCGCGTCCTCGTGAGATTGAGGGTGGATGGCGAGTACCTGGTGGCCGAGGTGGTCGACGACGGGCACGGGTTCGGGCCGGAGGTGGATGCCGGCGTGGGGACGAGGAGCATGAACGAACGGGCGGCGGCGCTCGGCGGGGAGTTGAGAGTGGAGAGCGAGCCGGGCAGGGGCACGCGGGTACGGCTGCGGGTCGCGATGTCCGCTCTGCTCCAGGGGCAGCGGGCGGGATAGACCGGGCCGGGCAGTAGCAGGGGCGCGGGCGGCCGCACAACCGTATGATAACGGGGTATGCCCTGTGGCATACTGGCGGCGTCGCGGAAAGGACAGTAGTGCAGGACGGAGACCTTACGAAGACGGTTCGCGTAATGCTGGTGGAGGATCACGCCGCCTTCCGCCGGGGTCTCGCTTTCATCCTGGACCGTGAGCCGGAGCTCGAGGTGGTGGCCCAGGCGGGGTCTCTCGCCGAGGCCCGCGAGCACGCCGGCTCCAGATCATTCGACGTGGCGGTGACGGATCTCGGCCTCCCCGATGGGACGGGTACTGACCTGATCCTGGCGCTGCGCGAGATCAACCCGGATGTGGAGATACTGGTGCTGAGCGCGAGCCTCGACTGGCAGAACCTGGCGGCGGCGAGAGAGGCGGGCGCGGGGGAGGTGCTGGACAAGTTCGCGACACCCGGCGAGATCGTCGGCGCGGTGCGGCGTCTGGGCGCGTAGAGCCCGGCCCGGATGAACAGGTCTGGAGGTCTCTCGCCCGTCCCTCCGCCGGTCAGGATCGACGCCCGATTCATCCGCTGGTTGCGGCTCGCGCTGTTTGTCGTATCCGCGGCCGCGTTCTCGCTTCTCTACCTCCTCAATGCGGAGTTCCGGTCGGAGACGAACCTGGCCCTCGGCATCCTGGGACGCGGGGACATAGCCGGCCTGCGGGACTACATCGTCTCCTCGTTCGGGTTCTGGGCGCCGGTGGCCTCGCTGTTCCTCATGGTCCTCCAGGCGCTCGTGGCGCCGGTTCCGTCTTTCCTCATAACCTTCGCCAACGGGCTGGCTTTCGGTGTCTTCTGGGGCTGGATGCTGAGCCTCGCCGGGCACGTCCTGGCGGCGGCGATGTGCTTCGGGATATCACGTTCCCTCGGACGGGTGCCGGTGGAGGTGCTGGTCGGGAAGACGGGGCTCGAGTCCGCCGACCGCTGGTTCGCCCGGTGGGGGATGTACGCGATCTTCGTCGCCCGGCTCATACCGGGCGTCGCCTTCGACGCGGTCTCCTACGCCGCCGGTCTCACCCGGATGCGGTTCAGGAACTTCATCGTCGCGTCAGCGCTCGGCATACTTCCGCAGACCTTTCTGTACTCCTACCTCGGACGGCAGGCGCCGGAGTACGTCGCGCTGTTCCTGGTGACGTCCGGGCTCGTGGTCGCGGCGGTCGTGGCGGCTGCCGTGGTGAGGAGCAAGCGGCGGCGGAAACCGTCGGGGCGGGTGCGTTAGTCCTGAGCGGTAGCCTGAACCCTCCGCGAGGGGCGGATAGAATGCGGGGCATGTCGCGGATGCTCGAACCTTCGTATGACCTGGCGGGCCGGTATTCGGGGACGCTCGTCGTGATCACCGGCTCCATGTTCTCGGGGAAGACGGAGGAGTTGATCCGGCGCTCCCGCCGCGCCCTCTACGCCCGTCGCAGCGTCCAGGTCTTCAAGCACGCCCTGGAGACGCGCCCGGAAGGCGAGGAGATAAGGTCCCACAACGGCATCCCGCACGAGGCCATCGCCGTCTCGACGAGCGGCGAGCTGCTCGCCAGGGTCGAGCCCGCGACCGACGTGGTAGCCATCGAGGAGGCGCAGTTCTTCGACGCCGGTATCGTGGAGGCGTGCCGTCGTCTCGCCGACGCGGGCTACGAGGTGATCGCCACCGGCCTCGACATGGACTTTCGGGGGGAGCCCTTCGGACCGATGCCCGCTCTCATGGCCGGGTCCGACGAGGTGGTGAAGCTCCGCGCCATCTGCGCCCGCTGCGGCCGGGACGCCTCGCGCTCCCAACGGCTCATAGACGGGAGGCCCGCTCCCGCGACAGCGCCGACGATACTGGTCGGGGCCGAGGAGAGCTACGAGGCCCGGTGCCGCCACTGCCACGAGGTGCCGCGGACTATATTCCAGCATGGGCTGCCGGGGGTGTAGGTGCCCCGCCGGTGGGTTATAGCTTTGCTCCTCTTCTGCATCGTCCTGAATGCGGCCGGCTTTATGTGGAAGCTCTTCGAGCCCGTACCGCTCTACGACGAGGTCGCGCACTTCCTGACGCCCTTCACCCTCGTGGCGATTACGGCGGAGATAATCTACAGGAGCGGGGGCGACGACGAGTTCTTCGATACCCCGCGGCGCGCGGTCCTCACCGGCCTGGTTATAGGGTTCGCGGGGGCAGTGGGATGGGAAGGGGTGGAAGCCTTGCTGGCTGCGATGGGGTTCAGCATCTCGAACGCCCTCCCCGACACCATCTTCGACGTCTTCCTCGGCGTCGCCGGTGGCGCGGCGGGCGCGTGGGCGGCGGACCGCTACCTGGACCGGATCTTCAAACGTTCGCGCACTAACGCCCGCCGTCCCCGCGTCCGCTAGCCAGCTCTCCGGGCCGGCGGCAGCGCCTCGCGGGCGGCCAGGACGCGCCGCGCGGCCTCTCGGGGATCACCGGCGAGGGACGTCAGGTGGCCCATCTTGCGCCCCGGACGCGCCTCCGCCTTGCCGTAGAGGTGGAGCCTGACCTCCGGCATAGCCAGGGCTTTTGCCCAGTCCGGCTCTCCCCCGCGCCACAGGTCGCCGAGCAGGTTCGCCATCGCCGCGGGCCGGACTTGATGGGTACTGCCGAGCGGGAGCCCGCAGACGGCGCGCAACTGCTGCTCGAACTGCGAGGTCACCGCTCCCTCTATGGTCCAGTGCCCGGAATTGTGCGGGCGCGGGGCGATCTCGTTGACGAGCAGCTTCCCGTTAGCGGCCACGAAGAACTCCACGCACGCCGTCCCGACAACGTCGAGCGCCTCGAAGACGCCGCGCGAGACCTCGACGGCCTCCTTCGAGGTCTCCGGCGGGAGGTCGGCGGGGGCCACGGTCAGGTCCAGTATGTGGTCGCGGTGGGTGTTCTCCACCGCGCCGTAGTGGGCGAAGGAACCATCCAGGCCGCGCGCCCCGACGACGGAGACCTCACCCTGGAGGTCCACCCATTCCTCCAGCACCGCTTCGTTCTCCCCGAGCGTTTCCCAGGCCGCGGCAGCCTCGTTGGGAGCTTCGATCTTCACCTGTCCCTTGCCGTCGTAGCCGAACCCGGCAGCCTTCAGAACGGCCGGCGTTCCGATCTCCTCCAGCGCGGTCCGCAACTCTGAAGCCGATCCTACCGTCCGGTACGGTGTTACGGGGAACCCCGCCTCTGATAGGAAAGTCTTCTCGCGCAGCCGGTGTTGCGCCGTGTGGAGGGCGCGGATGCCGGGACGAACCGGGGCCAGCGCCTCGATCTCCTCCACCACCGAAGCCGGTATGTTCTCGAACTCCAGGGTCACCACCTCGACGCTCCCGGCGAACTCTCGCGCGGCGTCCAGGTCTTCGTAAGGGGCGGACCACTCGCGGTCCGCCCCCTGACCGGCGGGGCTGTCAGTATCGGGCGAGTAGACGTGGACCCGGTAGCCCATGCGCCGGGCGGCCAGGGCGAACATGCGCCCTAACTGACCGCTGCCCAGCACGCCCACCGTTGAGCCCGGCAACACTGTCTCGCTCAAGGAAGCTCCGCCTCCAGGACTTTTCTCGTCTGCTCCTGACGGAAAACGTGCAGCCTCTCGCGCAACTCCGGCCGCGAGTTAGCCAGGATCGCCACGGCGAGGAGCGCGGCGTTAGTGGCGCCCGCCTTGCCGATGGCGAGGGTGCCGACGGGGATTCCGGCCGGCATCTGCGCGATGGAGAGCAGCGAGTCAACGCCTTTTAGCGTCCGGCTCTCGACCGGCACGCCGAGCACCGGCAACGCCGTCTGGGCGGCGACCATCCCCGGGAGATGGGCCGCGCCGCCCGCTCCCGCGATGATGACTTCGATGCCACGCGCCTCCGCCTCCTCGGCGTAGCGGGACATCAGGCGCGGCGTGCGGTGCGCGCTGACCACGCGCCGCTCGTGCGGCACGCCGAAGTCCCGCAGCGCCTCGACCGCATGACGCATCGTCTCCCAGTCGGACGTGCTGCCCATGATGACGCCGACCAGTGCCTCGTTGCTCTCCAGGCCAGCCTCCCCGGATGAGCGGGCTGATGATTCTCTCCTGTCCATCGTCCTCCCCGGTTCGCGGCGTGAGGGATACAGCGGGCGGCCTCCGCCATTCGGTCTTCCGCCCCGAACGACACGGCCGAAACGGCTTCGGTTGCAAAGGCCCAGCCGCCAGCGCGGATTATACAGTTTGGCATCGTCCGTCTCATTTTGGGAGAGATTGCGAAGAACCTGACGCTTTCCTTAGATTCTCGCCGGACGAGAGTTCGTGGAGCAGCGTGTGAGGATTCGGTCAGGAAGATGCGAGTGTTTCGCTGGAGTATGCTTCTATCCGCATACTATCGGCGGCAGGGTGAATAGGGCTGACGCCGGTGCTTTCGTCACTCGTGCGAACGGTGCGGCTGCTCCGGCCAGGTTCCAGGACTGCCTAAGAAACCGCCGGGTTCCCCAGGAGGCGGCCACGTTCCAGGACTCTCTCCAGGATCCGGGCGATGAAGCGGACTTTGCTCATGCGGACGAGACCTATCAGCCGGGCGGAGAGCATCTCCGGGGCAGGGTCCAGGGCAACCTTGTTCGCGTCCGCGCAGTGGCAGTAAAGCACCGAGATGAGATCTCCGGGCGAGGTCCGGCGCACCATCCATCCGCCTTCGTCGAGTCCAAGGAGATACCGGAACATCTCGGCCTCTCCCTCTCCACTGAAGATCGCCGGGGTCCCGTCGCCGTCGACCGCGAGCACCCGCCCGTCCTTCTCGGCGACGATCAGCCAGAAATCGGTGCGGGGGTACGGCGTCCTTGCGCTCGCCATTCGTATCTCCTTCATAGCCGACTCGTATACCGGGGCAGGGCCGCCCCTCGGAAAGCGGTTCCGCTTTGCGTTTATATTCTCTCGCGCCGGTGCGCTGCGCGCCATGTGTCGAAAGATGCAACAGCGGCTGCATACATGGAGACATTTATGCTTGCGGCCGTTGACAGGTATGGACGCGTAGGATAACTATTAACGCAACCGGAGCCCGTACCCTCCTTTCTCTTTCCCCACTTATCACCCCTATTTATACGGGCCCGGTTGCTACGTCGCCCGGCAAATTGCCCTCTCGATGCCCGTCCTGCACGGTCTTCCCGCCTGGCGCCGGGGCAAGGATGGACGGGTCGGTTCGTCACGATGTGTTAACACCCGAAAAGGACGGAGTTTACGGTATGGCAACAAGAGCGGTCATCATCGGCAATCCCAATTCCGGGAGCGCGGGGGACGAGGGATACCTCGAGCGCTTCGCCGAAACCCTGCGCGCCGGCGGCCTGGAGGTCGAGGTCCTCAACACCGAGCGTCCGGACCACGCAACGGAGCTTGCCGCCGCGGCCGGCGACCGGCTCGTCGTCGCCGCCGGGGGTGATGGGACGGTGAACGAGGTCGTGAACGGCCTCTCGGAAGGCGCCACCCTGGGCATCCTGCCGCTCGGCACGGCGAACGTGCTGGCACGGGAGCTCGGGCTGCCGCTGGAGCCGGAGGACGCTTGCAAGCGGATCCTGACCGGCACCGGCGCGCGGATGGATGTCGGGGTGGCGACCGACGAGGAGGGAACGGAGCGGCGCTTCACCTGCATGGCCGGCATCGGTTTCGACGCGAACGTCGTCCGCGAGGTGACGCCCCGCTTCAAACGCTACCTCAGGTCGCTCGCCTTCCCGCTGGCCGCGCTCAAGGTGTATTTCCGGGGCGATCAGCCGGACCTGCAGATCGTGGACGGGAACACGACCTACGTAACGCAGTTCGCCGTCGTCGCCAACGGCCAGTACTACGGAGGAGAGTTCGAGATGGCCGAGGACGCCTCCCTGGGTAGCGGCGCGCTGGAGGTCGTCCTCATCGAGAAGGTGGGCCTCCTCCTGAGGCCCGACGTCCTGGCCCGCATCCTGGCCAAGAGCCCGCTGGACCGCGCGATGAAGTCCTTCTCGTCGCGGGGTATCCTCGCCAAATCCCCGGCCGCTCGCGGCGCGCGCGTCCCGGTGCAGATAGACGGCGAGGTCTGGGGGCGTCTCCCGATGTCGTTCCGCATCGAACCGGCGGCCATAGAGGTGATCAGGTAGCCGCGGACGGCCGCGGAGCCGGGCCTGCTCTCCCCCAGCGGTAGGGCTTATTCTACGTGCGTTCGACCGGCTGTCATACCGCCGTTCCTTTGCGGAGCGGAGCGCCGACTTCGTGCAGGTGTTGCAGGATCTCCCGGTAGGACTGCAGCACGCTGGTCTCGTGATAGGCGATTGAGTGAACACGACAGAAGTCCTTGATGATCGGCTGCGCTTCCCGCAGCTTGTTGCGGGGCATCCTCGGGAAGAGGTGGTGTTCGATCTGGTAGTTTAGGCCGCCGTACCAGAAGTCGGTGACCGGGTGCGCGAAGACGTTCCGGCTGGTCAGCACCTGACGGCGCAGGAAGTCCTCCTCGCTGTCCTGTTCCAGTAGCGGCATGGCTTTGTGGTTCGGCGCGAAGATCGAGACCATGTACAACCCGTAGAGACCGCGATGAACGATGATGAACAGCACCGCCTGCAAGGGCTCCAGCGTAGAGAACAGCAAGACGAAGTACAAGACGAAGTGCGCTCCCATGGCGAGCACCTCGGCCAGAGCATTATTCGCCTTCCTCGCCATGAGGAACGTGATGCTGCTGCGGAGCATACTCAGGGCCTGCAGGAGCGATAGCGGAAAGATCAAGACGGCCTGATACTTCACGACGAACCGCGCGATCCCCCGCTTGTCCAGGGCCTGCTCTTCTTCGAAGGCCAGTAGCGGTATGTCGATGTCGGGATCGACGTCGATCTGGTTCGGGTGTCCGTGGTGCTCGTTGTGCTTGTCGATCCACCACTGGCGGCTCATACCGAGTAGGAAGTTCCCCAGAACGAGGGTGAGCAAGTCGTTCTTCCACGGGGCGCGGAAGGAGATTTGCCGGTGCCCGGAGTCGTGGGCGAGAAGGCTGATCTGGACGAAGACGAAGGCCAGGTAGGCGGCGTTTAGAAGCTGGATCCAGGTGTTGCCCGAGATCAGCAGTAAGGTCAGGCTTACCGCCAGCAAGCCGAAGGTAAGTATGCTCTTGCCCGCGAAGTAAGCGGGCTGCTGATCCAGTAGCCCTTCCTGCTTGATGAGACGCTTCAACTCGGCATATTGGTTGGTCCGAGAGCGGGTCGCGGATCTCCTGGTCTCGCCCGGCGCCTCGTCCGGGTATGGCCTATCCAAATTCACGAAGTACGGTCCTTTCTAACCTGGTGTTGCTCCGGGCCGGCTGGTTCGCTCGCGCTTTGGACATCAGGCCTTCGACGTTCTCACTTATCTTGAGAACCGACGAGAAGATATGTAGTCCATACACGCTTTAGAAGACGGGTAACGAGAATATAGCCACCCTGGACCATCTCAAACTCTGTTTCGGCTGTTTGACGGCGTAAATGTGTCGAAGTGTGCACCGAACAAGCCTCACAACTAGCCGGTGGGGCGTCCGCCGAGCGTGTGCTCAGAGTACGCGGCCATCGAGAGCTTGCTCCTGTGAGCTTCGTTGCCGGAATCAGAGCATTTGGATAGAATGATGACTTTCCTACGATCAGACTCTCCCGGCCAGGAGGGCCCAACTCTGAAGGCGGGGAGTGTGGACGAAAGAAGCAAAATCGGCGCGATCAGGGTGCTTTTGGCTGACGACCACACCATGTTCCGCCAGGGTATCGCGGGGGTTCTGGAAGAGTACGGCGGCATGGAGGTCGTCGGCCAGACCAACAACGACGAGAGGGCCGTGGAACTGGCCCGACGGACCAGGCCCGACGTCGTCCTGATGCAGGCGCAGATGCCGATCCAGAGGGCCAGGGAGAACCTCCGGCGGATGCGCGAGAACGTCGAGCCCCCGCCGAAGGTCGTCATAGTCACGATGATCGAGGAGCCGCGCCGCGTCCGGGAGATAATGAACCTCGGGGTGAGCGCCTACATCGTCAAGAGCGCCTCGGCCGAGCACCTGGTGGCGGCGGTTCGGGCCGCGATCCTGGACCCGAAGAGCAAGGACGTCGTGGTGGGCATGCCGCTAGATCTGCTGGAAGAAGCCGAGAAAGGCTCGCGGGGCGTGCTCTCTGTCAGGGAGCTTGAGATACTGCTCCTGGCTGCCAGGGGTCTATCCAACCGCCAGATAGCGAACTCCCTGCACGTGGCGGAGGGGACCGTCAAGCGCCACCTCGCCAACACCTTCGAGAAGATGAACGTGCGTTCCAGGGGCGAGGCCACCAGGATGGCTCTTCACGAGGAGTGGATCACCATCCAGGACGTCACCGAAGACCTCGAAGAGCCCGAAGAGAGCGGCTAGACCTCCGGGGAGGGTTCCGACGGGCCGCCATCGGCGGAGATTAGCTTCTCTGTCTCGTCCAGGGCCGCGAGGAATTCCTCCAGGCTCACGTCATGGATCTCGGAGATCCTTCCGTCCACGCTGATGCGCGCGTTGAGGTGGTTGTCGATGATGATACCGACCCAGCAGACGACGCCGTCCGGCGCTCCCGCTTCGACCCCGTCATCGTCCCGCACGAGGACGCGCGGCGTCAGACGTTCCACCTGCCCATCGAGAGTCTTGGGGTCGGAGATCAGCACCTCGTAATGGGGGCGGCGCTGTTGGATGGAGAGAGCCAGGGACTCCCGGTACATCCGTGGCGTGTTCGCGATCAATATTCGCAAATTGTTCGTGTTCCTCTCTGTGCAGACAAAGCCCACGAGAGAGAACGCACGCAGTTATCGCCTACCCGGTAGGGTGTATGTGTGAATCTTACACCCTGCGCGGGCGTACCCTGTGCGTATTGCGGGCGTTTGCGCCCTTCCCGCGTAAAGTAGTACTAAATGCCCAGGCTAATATGTGTCAAAAGGTGCAATACTACGTGGCAGCCAACTCGTACAATAAGTAACTGCGATACCAAGAACACGAGTGCCTTTCTTCAACCTGAGTCTCCACGGGCTCCCGCTCTGTTAACCGGTGAGGTAATCGGACTCCAGCCAAGGGAGGGCCAGCGTGCCTCGGGAAGCCTATAACCAGGACAAGGAACAGCGGAATACCGACCGGCGGACTCGCTGCGAATTTGGTGCGACGCTTATGGGAACAGCGTGTGAGGTACCGGGCGAGGTCCGGTACGCCGGGGGGTGCTTGTGCGTGAACCATGCCCTGCTGATCGCGCTGGATGAGCGCGCCAACACCTTGATGGACGTGGTGTTTACGCTGGACAGGTTGGCGGAGGCTCCCGACCTGCGCGCGGACGAGCTGCGGTTGCGCCGCCTGAAGCATCAGATAGAAGAAGCTGAGTACCAGCTAAGGATCAGCCGCATGGAGCTGGATCTCGCCCGCATGCGGATGTAGGTGTCAATACGAGCGAGCCGGGACCCTGAGCTTGCGGTTGGCGAGCACAACCGCAAGCTCTCCTACAGGCGCTCCTCGCTATGATTGAGCCACCCGTCCTGGTTCTGCTTGAGCCACGTAGTCCGCAACCTGTTGGACGCGATCCTGGCCGGGCGATCTTCCGGAGTGAGATCGTCGAGGCGCTTGTAGGACACCTTCCCGCCGCTCGTGAGCGCCACCAGTCCTTCTTCGGCCTGTCTTTGGTCCTCGGAGACCAGTCGCAACACCGCCGGCACCGCAGGGGTGGTTCCCCGCATCCTGTCCAGCACCCTGGCGAGTTGGCCGTCCTTCCGCAGCTCCAGGTCCCGCATCTCCGATTGCATGAACAACTGCCACGAGGCCTCTTGTAGTACTCGGCTATGTTCCTCTCTTCGGGTTCGACGACGCTCCTTGGCCCTCTTAGGCGCAAGGTTTTCCTGCCACTGCTCCGCCCTCTCATCGCAGTGCGGACCGTCGCGCAGTTTCCCAAGCTGTCTTCCGGCCTCGGTCTGAAGAACTGCGTGCATCGCGACACCGAACGGCTCACCGGTGCGCTCGGATAGGACCATCGCCTGCCGAGATAGCACCCCGCTAACCATGTCGGACACTAGTTGCTTCTTGTGCATGGCTTTCACCTTTCCCCCGAGCCGCCTCGCCGCTGCGAGGATTTCCTCTAAAAAGGCCGACTTGCTCAACACCTCTACCGCTCCCAACTCCCGTAACCGGGCGTGGATCTCCGGGTTCTCGGTTGCGGTCAGCACCATCACCGGGATACGGCGCGTAACCTCTCGCAGCGCCCCGATCTCCGCGATCAGGTCCGTTCCGTCTCCATCGGGCAACGCAAGGTCGATGATCGCGGCATCGATCTCCTCCGCTTCGTCGGCTGACAAGCTGTCGGCTGACAAGCAAGCGCGGGCCTCGGCCAGAGATCCCGCCTGGGTGCTCACCCTGAAGTCCGTCTCCCAACCCAACACCATACCGAAAGCCTGACGGAACCAGGCGTGGTCATCTACCAGCAGGATGCGGCTCATATTCCCACATGCTCTCGTCGGACCCGGTACCCCGCCCCGACGAGTGGCTCGGAGCCGAGGTCCTGCGCTTCCTGGGTAAGCTCTCCTATGGCGAAGTACGCCTCCTGCTCGCGGGCGCACGCTTTGCAGAAGGGTATGCCATAGATCTTTACCACCGCTCGATTGTGGCAGGGGTGCTCCGTCTTGCTTCGCACCTGGCACGGTCCTAGTCGCTTCGTCGTTGCTTCGGTCAAGAGAATCTCCTTCTGTCATGAGCCGAACCGGCGTTCGCTCCTGAGAGTAATCTTAGGTGGCAAAAATATTCGGGCTGGCGAAGCCGCTCCTGTGAGGAGTCGGCGATCGCCGGCCCGTGCTACAAACGCCGGTCGTGCCACAACGCCGGTATCTGCGGCTGGTTAGTCGACCTTCCTGTACATCATTCCCACCTCCCACTAGAGGTACAATGACTTGCGCTAGTATTGTACCACTTATTACTAAAACTGTACCGCGCTCATGGCCCGCCCCACTGCTATCGCTATCCATCCGAGGTACCTTGGGTTATGCACGGCCAGCGCAATCACAAGGCCGAAGAGGAGCAGGACGATCCCCCCACTGAGCATCCCGTCCACGGCCTGGTTGATAGCGTAGATGCCCTCGGCAACCACCGCGACAACGATCCCCATGCGTGCCAGGGCGACGCTCGCCCCCTGCGTGATGGAGCGGTACAGGGCTACGAAGCCGACGAGCAGGAGGACCTCTCCAGCGAACTTACTCGGCTGCGGTTTGGCGGAGCTGGGGGCTTCCCTTGTCAGGCAAGGGTTCCGAGGCTTGCTCTCGCCGTTCAGACCACAGCGCATAGCCCAGGCAGGCCAGAGCCAACCCCATCGGCATAGCCGCTAACCGCTGGATCTCATGCGGGAGCAGCGCAGCCAGGGGGGTCAACGCGGCAGTGACGGCGAGTAGACCGGCCGCCCAGCGCGGCAGGATACCAGCGCGGAACGTAGCGATGCCGAACAGCAGGCCGCCGAGCATATAGAGGATCCCTGCTAGAGCAAATAGTGCTGGGATGGCTCCGAGGCCAACCTCGCTGGCGCGGCTACTGGCGACCCCCAGGAAGCCATCCACAAACTTCGGCGCTACGCTCGCCAACGGCGGCATGATAAAGGTTTCGGCGAAGACAAAGGCTGTAATAAGCGCCCAACCAAGGCCAAATAGGAGAAAGCCTGCCAGGCCAAGCCAACCGGCCTCTCTCACTTGCCGGGCATAGATCCCCGCAATGCCCAGCAAGAGGAGGAGGCACATAACCGTCTTCAAAGGGGTGATAATTGCCCATGCGCCGGTGGTGACTGACGAAACAACGTCAGGCGGATGGATCGGCTGAATGCCCGCGAAAATGATCCCTGCCCCCATAGCCGATAAACCTGCCCAACGGATGAGATTCGAAGCTGTTATCTTCATTTTGCTCTCCTTTCCGTTGACTGCCATTTTTCGTTCTCCTCTCTCAACTTACTGTTTGTCGTCGGACGCATCCGTCTAGGGGGGTTTGACGCGAACGGCCGAGATCAGTGGCATTCCCAGATCACGC
>DASSMB010000143.1:0-2492 GCA_035689095.1 Rubrobacteraceae bacterium
GACTGGAAGATCGGGTCCTGCCCGAAGAGAGGGTCTCCGGGGAAGTACATCTGGGTGATGAGTCGTGTCCTGAACGCCGGGCCGAAGAGCGAGAAGTGTATGTGCGCCGGCCGCCAGGCGTTGTCGTGGTTCTTCCACGGGTACGCGCCCGGCTTGATCGTGACGAAGCGGTAATTACCATCGTTGTCGGTGAGGCACCTACCCGCGCCGGAGAAGTTCGGGTCGAGCGGCGCCGGATGCCGGTCGCCCTTGTGAATGTATCGCCCGGCGGCGTTTGCCTGCCAGACCTCGATGAGGCTGTTCCTCACCGGGCGCCCGTCACCGTCGAGCACGCGCCCCGTGACGATGATCCTCTCTCCCAGCGGCTCCCCCGAGTGCTGGCGCGTCAGGTCGCTGTCAAGCTCCCCTATCGGGTCGCGCCCGTAGGCCGGGCCCGTGGTGTCCGAGAGGGTCCTCGGGACGATGATCAGGGGCTTCTTCGGCGCTCTCAGGCGCGTCGCCACGTAGTCGGGATACAGATACGGTGGATGACTGCCGGCGCTATCGGAACCGCTATCGGACCCGGCGCCCCTCTCCCTCGCCTGCTGTGCCATTGTCTCTCTCCTTTCCTCGCCCCCAATTATGCAACTGCGGTAATTCTGTCGCCTCCCTTCTGATATGTCCAATACCAGTTTGACGACCTTGATATATGTTTTTTGTATAATGCGTGTATGGTCTATGGTTCGGCGATGGATCTCCGGCGGTTACGCTACTTCGTGGTGGTTGCGGAGGAGCAGAACTTCAGCCGGGCGGCGGAGAGGCTGCACATGGCGCAGCCGCCGCTGTCGGATCAGATAAAGCGCCTGGAGAAGTCGCTCGGGGTGAAGCTCTTCGACCGTTCGAGCCGCGGGGCGCGTCTTACGGAGGCGGGCGAGTTGCTCCTGACGGAAGCGCGGCGACTCCTGGTGCAGGCGGACCAGACAGCCGAGATGGTGCGCCGGGTGGGCGGCGGAGAGGTGGGACGGCTCGCCCTGGGGTTCGTCCCCTCGGCCTCCAACAGCGTGCTCCCGCCCGTCTTGAGCACCTTCCGGGAGCGCTATCCCGACGTGCAGCTCTACCTGCAGGAGATGAACCCGGACTGGCTGGTCGCGGGGCTGCACGAGGGCCGGCTCGACGTGAGCTTCTTCTACCTGCCCTTCGAAGACCGGGCGCTCGCCCACGAGCCTGTCTCCCGCGAGCCGCTGGTCGTCGCCCTGCCAGAGACGCACGAGCTGGCGGCGGAGGACAAGATAGACCTGTGCGACCTCGCGGACCAGCCGTTCGTGCTGCCCGCCCGCTA
This sequence comes from Rubrobacteraceae bacterium, assembly GCA_035689095.1. GTDB lineage: Bacteria > Actinomycetota > Rubrobacteria > Rubrobacterales > Rubrobacteraceae > JACDDK01. The sequence goes on from DASSMB010000143.1 coordinate 1,319, forward strand.
CAGGATGCCGGGCCTCCACGGGCAGGTCCTGGAGGCGTGCCGCGACGCCGGCTTCGAGCCCGAGGCCGTGCAGAAAGAAGTCTGGCTCATGCAGACCATCGTGGCGCTGGTGGCGGGCGGAATCGGGGTGGCGCTCGTCCCCGCCTCGGTGCGGAACACGCCCAGGGCCGGCGTCGTCTACAAGGAGGTGCTCGGCCTCTCCCCCACGGTCGAGATGAGCGTCGTCTGGCGGCGCAACGAGCGTAACCCCGTCGTGCGCTCCTTCCTAAAGGTGGTCGACGAGATCTGCTGCGGCAACAGTTGGAGCGCGGAGTAGCGCGACTCCCCGGAGAGCGTGGTTCACCGCAGAAACCGTAACGGCCCCAACGACCGGATTACGTACCTCTGCCATACTCAAAACATGCATCGGCGGTACGTTTTCGGTATTTGAACCGGGCTCCGGCGTCCCTCAAAATGAGGGGTAAGGGGAAAGCGAGAGCCAGGGAAAGACCCTAACGCATGAAAGAAAGACCGAACCTTGCGCGGGCTCCAGACTTCGAGAGTCTGCGGGCAAAGCGTTGAGTCCGACGCGCATACAGGCATCGGGCGAGGAGATCGGAGCCGGCGCAGGTCCCTCGCGTCCACGGCACACCCACGCCGGACATAAGGCATGTAGCAGCCGCCTTCGACCTCACCCGAGAGGAGCACGATGAGCCAGACCGCCGAGCCACGCAACTCAGACTATCCGGTGGACCAGGACTTCGACCCGCTGGACCCGGACTATCTCGCCGACCCATACCCGTACTACGCCCGGTTCCGAAGGGAAGCGCCGGTCTTCTACGCGCCGAAGATCGACTTCTGGGTCGTCAGCCGCTACGAGGACATCCTGAACATCGTCAAGGACCCCGAGACCTACTCGAACAGGCGCGTGCAGGAGCCGCTCTACGCGCTGACCCCGGAGGCGCTCGGGAAGCTGAAAGAAGGCGTGCGCGTAACGCCGACGACCTCCACCGCCGACCCGCCGCTGCACCGGCGCACGCGCAAGCACGCCGCCAGGGCGTTCTCGGCGCGTCGCGTCGCCGGGCTGGAGGGACGCATCCGGGAGGTGGCTAACGGCCTGATAGACCGCATGATCTCCGACGGTCGCGCCGACATGGTGCATCAGTTCGCGTTCCCGCTGCCGGCGAGCGTGGTC
>DASSMB010000144.1:0-3260 GCA_035689095.1 Rubrobacteraceae bacterium
GAGACGGTGGTGCACCGGCACGTGGAGACCTTTCCGCTGGACGAGAAAGGCCAGGGGGACGCGGACGTGCAGTACGCCTTCTCGGCGCACCGGGCGGTCGTGGACGTGGACACGGAGCTCGGGCTGGTACGGGTGGTGGAGTTGGCGACGGCTCAGGACGTGGGGAAGGCGCTAAACCCGCAATCGGTGGAGGGTCAGATCGAGGGCGGGACGGCCCAGGGCCTGGGGCTGGCGCTGCTTGAGGAGATCCAGGTAAAGGACGGAAAGATCCTGAACGCCTCCTTTACCGACTACCTGCTGCCGACCATCCTGGACATGCCCCCGGTGAAGATGGACGTGCTCGAACTGGCCGACCCCGGCGCGCCCTACGGTTTGCGCGGTGTGGGCGAGCCGCCGAACATCTCCACGCCGCCCGCGGTCGTCGCCGCCCTGCGCGACGCAACGGGCCGGGAGTTGCCCCGCATCCCCGTGCGCCCCGAGCAGATCGCCGGGATCTCCGGCGGGTCGCCGCGCCGCCGCGAGCAGGCCGCGCGGGGCGGATACGCTGACATCGGCGCCCTGGACGAGAGGAGTGAGACGTAATGCCCGGATACAACCGAGCGGAGTTGAACGTCGAGTTCAAGATAGTGCCGTCCTCGCGGGCAGAGAAGAGCCCGCGGGAGCAGGTCGAGGCGGGGATACGGGTCGCCGACGACTCTGGCCTCGCGGCGCACGAGTCGGGACCGGACACCAGGGAGATCTCCGGCGGGCGCGCGGAGGTTCTGGAGACGGTGATGAAGGTGATCGAAGCGTCCCTCGACGCGGGGGCGCGCATTGTGGAGCTGAAGGTGGAGGCCCAGGAAGAGGCCGGGAAGTTCGGGGAACCCGGCGGAAGAAGGGATATGCGCTGACCGCGCAGTCTCCCAAAACCAAAGCAACTGGTAAGGAGGTAAGAACATGTCGCAGACAACGACGGCCGAAAGGCCACAAATTCAGCGTACTCATCCGGTGGACAGGGTTCTCCCGCCGGGCAAGCTGGCGGTCTACGGGTTCCAGCACGTACTCGCGTTCTACGCGGGGGCCGTGATCGTGCCGATACTGCTCGCTGGTGCTATCGGGCTCTCGGGCCAGCAGCTCGCGTTCCTCATAAACGCGGACCTGTTCACCTGCGGGATCGCCTCGATCATCCAGGCCGTCGGTTTCTGGAAGGTCGGGGTGCGGCTCCCGCTCCTGCAGGGCGTAACGTTCACAGCGGTCGCGCCCATGATCGCCATCGGCAACGCCAACGGCGGCGGGGTAAAGGGCCTGCTCGCCATCTACGGGGCCGTGATCGTGGCGGGGATACTCACCTTCCTGATCGCGCCGTACTTCTCCCGCCTCCTGCGCCTCTTCCCGCCGGTCGTCACCGGCACCGTAATAACGGTCATCGGCTTTACCCTGGTGCCGGTCGCGGCGATGGACGCGGGCGGCGGCAACCCGCAGGCTCAGGACTTCGGCAGCCTCCAGAACCTGGCGTTCGCCGGCGGCACGCTGCTGTTCATACTCCTGATCTACCGCTTTTTCCGCGGCTTCCTCAGCACCATCGCCGTGCTCCTGGGGCTCGTCGTCGGCAGCGCGGTGGCGTGGGCGTTCGGGCTCGTGGACTTCGGCGCGGTTGGTCAATCTAGCTGGGTCGGGGTGACGACGCCGTTCTACTTCGGATTGCCTACCTTCGGGGTGGCGGCGATAGTCTCGATGGTCGTCGTCATGCTGATCACGGCGGTCGAGACCACGGGCGACGTGTTCGCCACGGGCGAGATCGTGGAGAAGCCCATCCGGCGCGAGGACATAGCCCGCGCGATCCGGGCGGACGGGCTGGCGACGACGCTCGGCGGGCTGCTGAACGCTTTCCCGTACACCTGCTTCGCGGAGAACGTGGGGCTCGTGCGGCTCACCCGGATAAAGAGTCGCTGGGTCGTGGCGGCGGCGGGTGCGATCATGATCATCTTCGGTCTCCTGCCGAAGATGGGGGCAATCGTCGCGGCCGTACCCCGGCCGGTGCTCGGCGGCGCCGCCATCGTCCTGTTCGCCACGGTCGGCGTGATCGGCATCCAGACCCTCTCGCGGGTGGACTTCCACGACGAGCGGAACGTCATCATCGTCGCGGTCAGCGTGGGGCTGGCGCTCATCCCGGTGGCGTTCCCGACTTTCTACCAGAACTTCCCGCCGCAGCTTCAGATCGTGGTGGGAAGCGGCATCACCACGGGCAGCCTCGCGGCCATCCTGCTGAACCTCATCTTCAACGTGCTGGGCGGGAGGAGCAACCTGGTGGACGAGGTGGACCCGACGCCCCGGCACGCTGAGAGGATTACGCTGGATCAGGTCAACCACCTTAGCCGGGAGGAGTTCGTGGAGAGGTTCGGCACGCTGTTCCAGGGACCGGACTGGGTCGCCGAGGCGGCCTACGAGCAGCGTCCCTTCGAGAGCGTCTACGACCTGCGCCGCGCCTTCCAGGACGCGATGTTCGAGGCTCCGGCGGAGCGCCAGCTCGGCCTGATCCGGTCCTACCCCGACCTGGGCAGCATGGTCGGCGCCGAGCAGGAGGCGACGAGCGTCGGGATCCCGCGCGAAGACTACGAGATGCTGAAGTCCGCCAGCGTCGGACGGATCCTCGGCCCCGAGTCGCTGCGCGACCAGTCCTCCGCCGGGCTCGACCGCCTCACCCCGGAGGAGTACGAGCGGTTCCATAGGCTCAACACGGCCTACCGGGAGAAGTTCGGCTTCCCGATGGTCTTCTGCGTCCGGGAGCACACGAAGGAGACCATCCTCGCCAACGGCGAGGCGCGGCTGGAGAACCCTCCGGCCCAGGAGCGGGCGACCGCCCTGGTCGAGATCGCCAAGATCGCCAACCTCCGCCTGGACGACCTCGTCGAGCACCAACCCCGCGAGGAGGAAGCCGTGGCAAACGTCTGAGATCCTCGAACCGGGAAGCGAGCAGGAACACCTGGTTCGCCTCCCAGTGCCGCAGAGACCGTGACAAATCCGCCGAAGTAGCTACAGCGTAAGGCGCCGGTGCGCGCCGGAGAGGTGATGCAATGATTTTCCCTAGCGTGGTCCTGAGCCTGCCCGGATGGGTGGAGGAGTACCTCCCCGATCCGGAGCGCGAGTACCCGACCGAAGAGGACCGGATGCGGCTCGTGATCGAGCTGTCGCGCCTGAACGTGGAGCACGGGACCGGCGGACCTTTCGGGGCCGCGATCTTCGACCTTGAGACGAACCGCCTGGTCGCCCCCGGCATTAAC
>DASSMB010000145.1:0-4707 GCA_035689095.1 Rubrobacteraceae bacterium
GACTCGATACCCCAGATCTGCATCACGGGACAGGCCCCCACGAACGTGCTGCACAAGGAGGCGTTCCAGGCGGTTGACATAGTCGAGATCGCCAAGCCCGTGACCAAGTGGGCGGTGCAGGTGAGGGAGCCGGCGCAGCTCGTGTGGACGTTCCGCGAGGCGTTCCGCATCGCCCAGGAGGGGCGGCCAGGTCCCGTTCTTATAGACCTGCCGCTCGACGTGCAGACCTCTGGGCTGGAGGTGGACTTCGACGCGGAGCGCGGCGGACGGCTGCATTTCGAGAAGCCCGAGCCTCGTCCGAACGCCATACGTCAGGTGGTGGAGATGATCCTGGAGGCCGAGCGTCCGGTACTGATGCCCGGCGGCGGCGTCATCATCTCCGACGCCTCCGAGGATCTGGTGGAACTCGCCGAGTACCTGCAGGTCCCGGTCAGCCCGACCTACATGGGCAAGGGCGCGATCAACGAGGACCATCCGCTCTATATGGGCATCGTCGGTCTCCAGACCCAGCAGCGCTACGCGAACGCCCTCTTCCTGGAGAGCGACCTGGTCGTGGGGATCGGCAACCGCTGGGCCGAGCGGCACACGGGCGATCTCGACGTGTACCGGGGTGACAGGAAATTCGTCCACATAGACATAGACCCGCGGCAGATCGGGCGCGTCTTCCCCCCGGATCTCGCCGTCGTCTCCGACGCGAAGCTGGCGCTCGAAGCCATGCTCCAGACCGCCCGCGATATGACCTCCGAGCGGGAATCCGACGAGTGGGTGGACCGGGTGGACGAGTTGCGTTCGACGCTCTTGCGCAAGACGGACTTCGACGACTCGCCCGTCCGGCCGCAGCGGGCCTACCAGGAGATGAACGAGTTCTTCGACGAGGACGCCATAATGGTGACGGCCATCGGCCTCTACCAGATCTTCGGCGGCCAGTTCCAGAAGACCTACAAGCCGCGCCACTACCTCTGCTGTGGTCAGGCCGGTCCGCTCGGGTGGGAAGTCCCGGCGTGCATCGGCGTCAAGCTCGGGAGGCCCGACAACCTTGTCGTCGGTGTCGTGGGCGACTACTCGTTCCAGTTCCTGATGGAGGAGATAGCGGTCGCGGTTCAGTATAAGATTCCGTACGTGATCGTCATGCTCAACAACGGCTACATGGGCCTCATCCGCCAGAGCGAGATGAAGTACGACATGAACTTCGCGGTGGATATCTCCTACGATGGGCCGGATAGCGACTACGGCATAGACAACGTGATGGTGATGGAGGCGATGGGCGCTTTCGGTCGCCGGGTCAGCAACCCGGAGGAGATACAGGACGTTCTGGCCTGGGCCGTGGAGACCAGCGAGGAGCGCCGGGTGCCGGTGCTGGTCGAGATCATGTGCGAGCGCGAGGTCAACGCCGCGATGGGCGTCTCGATAGACAAGATCAACGAGTACGAGCCCATCCTCGACGGTACGCGTGAGAAGGCCGGACAGGTCGTCGGAGGCATCCCGGAGAGGGACTAGACGAATGAAGAATGAGCTTAGAGAGATCCTGTCGGCGGCCCTGGAAGCCGCCGACCCCGGAGAAGCGGTGCGCCGCTACCTGAACGTCGAGGACGGAAAGATACTCGCTGCGGACGCTTCGTTCGAGCCCCGGCGAGTCTTCGTGCTGGCCGCGGGCAAGGCCGCCTGCGCGATGGCCCGAGCCGCCGAGGAGCTGCTCGGCGACAGGGTATCGGGCGGCCTCGTCGTCACCAAGGACGGAAACGAGACGCCCCTCGAACGCCTGGAGGTCGTTCTCTCCTCACACCCCGAGCCGGACGAGCGCGGCGTCGAGGCGGCTCGGCGGGTCGCGGAGTTGGCGGAGTCGCTGGAGGAGGGAGACCTACTGCTCGCTCTAATCAGCGGCGGAGCATCCGCGCTCCTGGCGGACCCCGCGCCGCCGATAGAGCTTGCGGACCTCAAGAAGCTCACCGGAGACCTGCTCCGAAGCGGGGCCTCGATAGACGAGATCAACGCCGTCAGGAAACACGTCTCTATGCTCAAGGGCGGCGGCCTCGTCCGGAGCGCAGCTCCCGCGGATACCCTCGCCTTACTCCTCTCCGACGTCGTTGGCGACGACCTGTCGTCCATCGCCAGCGGATTGACCGCGCCCGACCCGACGACGCTCCAGGATGTAGAGAGGATCGTGCGCCGCTACGATCTGAAGCTGCCTGAGAGCGTGCGAGACCACCTGGACGGCGCCCCCGAGACTCCGGAACCAGGCGACCCCGTCTTCGAGCGGGTGACGAACCTCCTGGTCGGCGGCGGGCGCCTGACCTCCGAAGCGGCGGCGGAGAAGGCCAGTGACCTCGGTTACGAGCCGCTCATCCTCTCCACCTACGTCACGGGCCAGGCGCGGAATGTCGCCGGGCTCTACGCGGCCATCGTCAGGGAGGTCCGGGACAGCGGCAACCCGCTCCAACCGCCCTGCGCCATCATCAGCGGCGGCGAGGCCACGGTAGTCGTGCGCGGCGATGGAGTCGGCGGACCAAACCAGGAGTTCGCCCTCGCTCTCGCCGTGGAGTTGGAAGGCGTAGAGAGCTGGGCCGCGTTTGCTGTTGACACTGACGGCAACGACGGTCCGACGGACGCCGCCGGAGGAATGGTCGATGGTGAAACGGCGAAGACCATTCGAGAGAGCGGCCTGGATCCCCTGGAAGCTCTCGACGACAACGACACCTACAAAGCCCTATCAGCCGCGGGCGCCCTGATCCAGACCGGTCCTACCGGCACTAACGTGAACGACCTTAGAGTAGTCCTGCTCGCGGCGCCGAAGTAACTTGTAAGGCGGTAAGGGCCGTACCGTAGAGGAAGCGCGCGATGACCATTATGCCCTCCAGGGAGCGGTTCAGAGGATGTCTCGTGGGACAGGCTCTCGGTGACGCCCTGGGGTTCGTGGTGGAAGGCCGTCCACCCGAGGTCTGCGCCAGGTACCTGGATGAGGGTCCTGGTGGGCATGACTTCGGACAGTATTCCGACGACACCCAGCTTGCCCGCGAGCTCATGCGGAGCTATGCGGATCTTGGCAGGTTCGAACCCGCGGACTACGCGCGCAGGATACGTGACATCTTCTCCGAGGGCCGGATCGTCGGGTATGGACGAAGCACCGCGCAGGCCGCCGGCCGATTGGTCCGCGATGTCCCCTGGGATGAGGCCGGTACTCCGCCGCCCTCCGCCGGGAACGGCAGCGCCATGCGCGCGGGACCAATTGGCCTTTTCTTCCATGACGATCCCGAGGGACTCGTGCGGGCTGCCACGCAGCAGGGGATCATCACCCATGCGGACCCGCGCTGTTCGGCGGGCGCGATCGCAATCGCCGGAGCGGTCTCCCTCGTTCTGAGCGACCGGCCGGTCGATCCCGCCTTCCTGCTGGACCGGCTTGCCGGGCTTACCGGGGAAGTCGAACCACGGTTCGCCGCCAACTTGCGAGAGCTCCTCCGCTGGCTCTCGCTGCCGCCCGAAGAGGCCGTGACGCGCATTTCAGGGACGGGGCTCGATCCGGATCAGGGACGCGAGTGGCAGGGGATACCGCCTTTCGTCGTCAGCAGCGTCCTGTGGAGCCTGTACTCTTTCCTGACCAGCCCGGAGGATTACTGGCGCGCGATCCGCACCGCTATCGCCGTCGGCGGAGACGTGGACACCACTGCCGCGATGGCCGGGGCTATCAGCGGCGCGCACCTCGGTCTCGACTCCTTGCCCGGGGACCTCACCCGCCACCTCACCGACCGGGGTACATGGGGCCTCGCGGACCTCATCCGGCTGGCCGACGAGTGCCATTCCGTCCGGGTTCGGTGACGCGCCGGCGGTCTCCCGGAGAGAGCGGCGAGCGCCGCGCCCCGGCTGCGGGTACAATCGTCGCGTTTGTGATGGTGGAGCGCAACGCTGTGGGAGGTTGATCCTCGACATGAAACCCGAGACCGGAGAGATCCTGGTGAGCGCGGAGCAGATAGCGGAGAAGGTGCGCGAGATGGGGGCGCGTATCACCGAGGACTACCGCGGAGAGCGTCCGCTGCTGGTAGGCATCCTGCGCGGGGCGGTCGTCGTCCTCGCGGACCTCATGCGCCATATCGAGTTGCAGTGCGAGATCGACTTCATGGAAGTCAGTTCCTACGGTACGGGAACCTCCTCCAGCGGTGTCGTGCGCATCTTGAAGGACCTGGAAGAGGACCTCACCGGACGGCACGTCCTGATCGTCGAGGACATAATTGACACCGGGCTTACCCTCTCGTACCTGCGGCGCTCACTATTGACCCGCAAGCCCGCGTCCCTGGAGTTCTTTACCCTCCTCTCCAAGCCTTCCCGCCGCCGCGTCGACCTCGATGTGAAGTACGTCGGCTTCGAAGTCCCCGACGAGTTCGTCGTCGGCTACGGTATCGACTACGCAGGATACTTCCGCAACCTGAGCGATATCTACGCCCTGAAACCCGACACCGCCATCCCTGAATAATCCCTCTAACTAATCTCGGCGCAGCTCCCTGCGTCTGACCTTCACTGTCTCGCGCTAGACCGGAGTCAAGACGCTCGACGGTCCGACACCTGACCCACCTAGATCCACCGCCGCGTCGTTGCGGAACATGCAGTGGGCATATGTCTAGAAGTCATCTCACAAATACCTCAGCAGTATGACGATGCAGCCCATATGCACGAAGCCGAGGTAGTTCTGCGCTCGCCGCTCGTAGCGTACTACCAGCC
>DASSMB010000146.1:0-10028 GCA_035689095.1 Rubrobacteraceae bacterium
GATCGTGGACATCATGCTGAAGCGCCTGAACAAGCACCTCGAAAGCCAGCGCGTCGCCGTAGAGGTAACACCGGCTGCGAAGGAGCTTCTGGCGGAAGAGGGTTACGACCCCAAGTTCGGCGGACGCCCACTCGCCCGCGCGATCCGGCGCTACATCGAGAACCCTCTCAGCAGCCGCATCATCGGCGGTGAGTTCGGCCCCGGTGACACCGTGGTCGTGGACCGCGAGGGGGGCGAGTTGACCTTCAAGGCGAAGGTGCCTGCGGCGTAAAAGTTCCACAAACCACCAACCAGAAGGGCTACCCGAATCGGGTAGCCCTTCTCTCGCTTACTCCAGCGACTCGGCGCAGCGCCGTAGCGCGTCCGAAAGCTGACGAATCTCCGCGTCGTCAAAGTTCTTTAGCATTTTGGCTTCGACCTCTTCGACGAGCTTGTGCGCTTCCGCCAACTTTCTCCTTCCTTCTTTGGAAAGATCCGTCCGCAGTACGCGCCCGTGCCGTGGATGAGCACGCCGCGAGATCATGCCATCCCGCTCCAGTCGCGTCAGTATCTGGTTCATCGTCTGCGGCGTTACGAAGCTCCTGCGCGCGAGATCCGCCCCGGATAACCCCGCCTCCGCCTCCAGTGCGCTCAACGCCGCGTACTGGGCCGTCGTCATCCCGATCTCCCGCAGTACCTCGTCCATACCGCCCCGTAAGGCGTGCTGCGCTCGTTTGAGCTGGTACCCGACCCTCCGTTCCATACCCTCCGCTCGTTCCAAGAAAATGTCCCTTGTGGGATTATCAGTGTACTGATATAATATCAGTGTGTTGATATAGTTTACTCGAAAGGAGCAGGCATGGCGAGTGTGAAGGGACCGGATTTCGTGGCGCTTCAGGTGCGGGATCTTGAGGCGAGCGCGCGTTTTTACGAGGAGAAGGTGGGGTTGGAGCGGGCGCCGCATGGGCCATCGGGTGCGGTGGTGTTTCGCACGGAGCCGGTGGCTTTCGCGGTCAGGGAGCCGCTGGTGGACCTGGACGCCGTGGATCGTCTTGGTTGGGGCGTGGCGTTGTGGATGGGTTGCGACGACGCTCAGGGGCTGCACGACTCCCTGGTCGAGGCCGGTGTGCCGATAGCCAGGGAGCCGTTCGATGGACCCTTCGGGCGGACGTTCACGTTCGTGGACCCGGATGGTTATGCGATAACGGTTCACGATGGCTAAGGTACCGCGGTTCGAGCTACATCCCGTAGGGCCGTACTCGCTTGCGGCGAGCACAAAGTTCCTTGAGGACTTTACTCCGGCCGCATACGAGGGGAACGAGCCGGGTCACCTGCACATGGCCTTCGTGGCGGATGGTAGAGAGGAGGCGGCTGGTGTCTGCTTGCGCTCTGAGGGAGGCGCGGTCGTCGGTGAGGTGTATGGAGAGGCCGACTTCGAGGTGGTGCGGCGGCAGGTGGAGCGGATACTCTCGCTCGATGTGGACGGCAGCGGGTTCCCGGAGGTGGGGGAGAGGGACCGGGTCGTTGGCCGGCTTCAGGCGCGGTATCCGGGGTTGCGGCCGGTGTGTTTCTACTCGCCGTACGAGGCGGCGGCGTGGGCGCTCATCGGGCATCGTATCCGTATCGTGCGGGCGGCGCAGATAAAGGCGCGGATGGCGAGAGAATTGGGTTCTGTCGTGGAAATACACGGCGAGCCGGAGCGCGCTTTCCCCGGTCCTGCTCGTCTTGCCCGGATCGAAGAGCTTCCGGGGCTCTTCGGGCGCAAGGTCGAGTATTTGCGCCATCTCGGACGAGCGGCGATGGACGGAAAATTGGATGCGGAGCGCCTGCGTTCGATGCCTGTCTCGGAGGCGCTGGAGGAGCTACGGGAACTGCCAGGGATCGGTCCTTTTTCGGCGGAGTTGATCCTTTTGCGCGGCGCGGGCGAGCCCGATCATCTACCGGCGAACGAGCTGAGGCTGGGCCGGGCGGTCGCGATGGCCTATGGGCTCGACGGAGCGCCGAAACCGGAGGAGCTGGAAAAGGTGGCTGAACGCTGGCGACCGTACCGTACCTGGGTTAGCCTGCATCTGCGGGCGATGCTGGAGCAGGAGACGGGCGAGATCTCCCGACAGAAAGCTAACTGACCCCGTCCCCATTCGCTCGCGGCACGTAGAGCTTGTGGACGTAGTCCTGGACCATGCGCTGTGTCGAGAAGATCGGGGCGACAGTGCTTATGGCTTCTTTCATGACCTCGATCCAGCCGCCGGGGACGCCGGCCTCGTCGCGGGTGTAGTAGAGCGGGATCAGGGCTTCCTCCAGCGTCGTGTACAGTGACTCGGAGTCGGCCGCGTCCTGCTCTTCCTGACTGGCGTATTCTTTCTCCTCGCCGATCTTCCAACCGTTCTTGCCGTTGTACGCCTCTGGCCACCATCCGTCGAGGACGCTGAAGTTGGGGGCGCCGTTTAAGGAGGCTTTCTGGCCGGAGGTGCCGCTGGCCTCCAGCGGGCGGCGGGGGTTGTTGAGCCACACGTCCACGCCCTGCACCAGATGGCGCGCCACGTTCATGTCGTAGTCTTCGAGGATGACGATGTGTCCGGCTAGGTCTTCCTCCCCGGCGGCCCCGTAGAGCGAGCGGATAAACTCCTTTGCCGGTTCGTCGGCCGGGTGCGCTTTGCCGGCGAAGACGAACTGCACGGGACGATCCGCGCCCTTGACGATGAGGCGCAGGCGCTCCGCGTCGTGGAGGAGCAGGGTCGCCCGCTTGTAGGTGGCGAAGCGGCGGGCGAAGCCTAAAGTGAGTGCTTCGGGGTCTAGCTTCTGGGCTGGGGTGGAGCTTCCGGTGCGCTCGCGCTGGAGTTGGAGGCGCCGGTTGACGAAGTCCGTCATCGCGCGTTTCTCGGAGCGGTGAGCCTCCCAGAGGTCCCTGTCCGGTATCTCCTCGACGAAGGACCAGGCCGAGGCGTCCTCGACGGCCGCGCGCCAGGCCCGCCCGCCCGAGTGGCGCTCGAAGAGGCCGTAGAGGGCGGGGGAGAGCCAGCTCCAGGTGTGGATGCCGTTGGTGACGTGGGTGATGGGCCTTCTCCCGTTCTTCGAGAAGAGGTACTCCCACATCTCCAGCGAGACGTCGCGGTGCAACTCGGAGACGGCGTTGCGGGCGGCGGAGAGGTTCATCGCCAGTACGGTCATGTTGAAGGTCTCTCCCCACTCCTCCTCCTTGCGGCCTAGGTTCCAGAGCCCTTCGCGGTCCGTGCCCAGATCCTCCGGCCATCCGGCGGTGTACTCCTCGAAGAGGTCTCTGGGGAAGTGGTCGTGGCCGGCGGGGACCGGGGTGTGGGTGGTGAAGACGGTGTCGCGGTAGACGCGCTCGCGAGCCTCGTCGAAGCTCGCGCCGTCGGCGACCAACGCGCGCATGCGTTCGAGGACGGAGAAGGCGGCGTGGCCCTCGTTCATGTGGAAGACGGCGGGATGGAGGTCCAGGGCGCGCAGGGCCCGGACGCCTCCGACACCCAGAATCAGCTCCTGAGAGATCCGGGTATGGGTGTCGCCGCCGTAGAGTCTGGCGGTGATCCCGCGGTCCCCGCCCGCGTTCTCGGGAACGTTGGCGTCGAGGAGGAGAAGGGAGACGCGGCCGACCTTCACCTCCCAGACCTTCAGGCGAACCTCGCGCCCGGCGAGCGGGACGGTGACGTGGATCTCCCGGCCCCCGGCGTCGCGGGCGGGGAGTACGGGACGGTTCTCCGGGTCGAACGGCTCGTAGACCTCCTGCTGCAAGCCGCCGGCGTCCAGGCGCTGACGGAAGTATCCCTCCGAGTAGAGGAGGCCGACGCCGACGAGCGGAACGCCCAGGTCCGAGGCGCTCTTCACGTGGTCGCCGGCCAGCACGCCGAGGCCGCCGGAGTAGATCGGGAGGCACTCGTGCAGGCCGAACTCGGCGGAGAAGTACGCCACCGGTCCGCCGAGGTCCGGGTAGACGCGGTCCATCCAGGTGCCGCGGCGGTCGAGGTAGGAGTCCAGGTCTTGCAGGGCGCTTTGGTAGTCTTCGATGAAGGCTGCGTCTTCGGCGGCGGCTTCGAGGTTGGAGGTCTCGTTCAGGAGCCGGACCGGGTTATGCTCGGTGGTCTCCCAGAGGTCCGGGTCGAGGCCGGCGAATAGCTTCTGTATACCGGGACGCCAGGTCCAGAGCAGGTTTTGGGCCAGTTCGGGGAGCCGTTCCAGCCGGGACGGGATAGTTGAGGTCATATAGTGTGCCGTTCTGTCGAGTGCAGGAACGGGTGCATTCTTATTTAGAAACCCCGGCGGTGCAAGCGCGCGGGTGACAAACAGGGACTTTAGGGTCGTGTGGAGCCTTGCGAGCGGCTAATGCGACGAGTAACATATCCATGTCCGGATGTTTGGGTCCGGGCGAGATCCGGCGGTTTTCAACGGGTCGAGGGTTGCGAGGAAGGATGGCCGTGGCACGCCGAGGGTGGGGATATGCTTCCGCTACGCGACGCCTGCATGATGGCGCCGCGTAGTTTGCGCTTGTATCCCCCTGTATCCCGGCCAGGAGTTTGCTTGAAGATTGGTCCGGTGAGGCTGGATTGAGAGACGATACAGAGCCGCTCCGCGAGCGGGTCATGACGGGCGCGGTTTGAAGACGCTGCTCGCCATACCCGGAAGGGTCATACGCAACCTGCGCCGGGGCGCCGCGGCGTATACGGTGCTGATCGTCGCTCTGCTGCTAACCGCTCTCGCGTGGTTCTACGTGCGCGAAGATGTGCAGGCACAGAACGCCGTCCGCTTCGACGAGACGGTAAATGCCACGCAGGAGTCAATCAACCGCCGCACGGACGCATACGTGGACGCCATGTTCGGCGCCCGCGGCCTGTTCTTCGCCAGCGAATCAGTCAACTCGGAAGAATGGAAGGGCTACGTGAACGGCATCAAGCCGGAGAGCCGCTTCCAGGGGCTGCAGGCGCTCGGCTACGCCGAGTACGTGACCCCGGAGGAGCGGGCGAGCTACTTCCGGAGGGCCAGAGAGAACGGCCAGCCTGGCCTGCGCCCCGACCTGGACCCCGGTGGCGAGCGGGAAGGTTACTATCCTGTAGCCTTCGTGGAACCCCTGGACGACGCCAACCGCGACCTCATAAACCGCGACGAATATACCGAGTCCCAGCACCGGGCGGCGATGGACCGGGCGCGCGACACGGGAGAGCCGGTGGCGACCAGCCGGGTCTACGTGATGACGGAGACCGCGCCGGGGGCTGTCGCGGACCTCTCCATGCGTCCCGGCTTCGTCGTCTACATGCCGGTCTACCAGAAGGGTGAGCCGGTCGGGACTACCGGGGAGCGCCGGAGAGCGCTCAAGGGCTTCGTCTTCGGAGCCTTCAGGATGGACGGCCTGCTCAAGAGCACGTTCGGGGGGTCGTTTGATCCCACGCTGGACTTCGAGGTCTACGATGGGGCGAAGACCAACGAGAGCAGCCTGCTCTACGACGACGACGGCGTCCGGCGCGCCGGGATGGCGCGGGAGGCCACGAAATACCAGCGGTCGAGCAGGATAAAAGTCGCCGGGCGTGAGTGGACCCTGTTTTTCAGCGCCCTGCCGGGCTTTGAGCAGGGCGCCGATGGAGGCCGATTCCCTGCCTTCCTCCGGCCGCTGGTGGAGAATGTCGGCGGCACCCTGCCGCTCTTCGTGCTCCTGAGCGGTCTGGCTACGAGCTTCCTGCTCTTCTCTATTATCTGGATGCTCGTCCGCAGCCGCGACCGGGCGGAGCGGGTCAGCGAGGAACTGGAGCACGCCAACCGCGAGCTTGAGGGGGCCAATCACGAGCTGGAGGCGTTCTCCTACTCGGTCTCCCATGACCTGCGCGCTCCCTTGAGGACCATAGACGGTTTCTCCCGCATCCTGATCGAAGACTACGGCGACCGGCTCGACGCGGAGGGCGAGGATTACCTGGAGCGGGTGCGCGGCGCGAGCCAGCACATGGGCAGTCTCATAGACGACCTGCTGGACCTCTCGCGGGTGACGCGCAAGCCCCTGCGCCGGGAGGCCGTAGACCTGAGCGCGCTGGCGACGGATATAATGGAGAGGTTGAAGGATTCGGAGCCCGACCGGAAGGTGGAGGTCGTGGTCGAGAGAGGACTTATAGCCCAGGCGGACGCCAACCTGCTCTCGGTGGCTCTGGAGAACCTGCTCGGCAACGCCTGGAAGTTCACCTCCAAGACCCCGGACGCCCGCATAGAGTTCCGCGCCGACAGGCAACCGGGACCGGGCTTCCTGGCGCCGGTCTACTACGTGCGCGACAACGGGGCCGGCTTCGAGATGGCCTACGCGCAGCGGCTCTTCGGGGCGTTCCAGCGCCTGCACGGCACGGAGGAGTTCGAGGGCACCGGCATAGGGCTCGCCACCGTGCAGCGCATCGTCCACCGCCACGGCGGCCGGGTGTGGGCCGAGGGCGCGGTCGGCGAGGGCGCGACCTTCTACTTCACGCTGGGCGGGGCCCGCGGGGGGAGCGGGTCGGGAGCCGAGGCTCCGGCCAAGAAAGCCGAAGTCGCTTGAGTGGACCGGCCACACATCGGGGCGCGTTCTCCGAGGCGCCGGCGCGCCGGGCGCTCAGGGTCCTGATCGTCGAGGACTCCGAGAACGACGCGGCGCTCCTCTTGCGGGAACTGCGGCGCGGTGGGTACGAGCCGGACTACGAGCGGGTGGACACCCCGGAGGACATGGAGCGCGCGCTCGCCGGAGAGCCCTGGGAGTTGGTCATCTCCGACTACTTCATGCCGCGCTTCCGGGCGCCGGAGGCGCTCGCGCTCTTGCGGAAGCTCGGCCACGACACGCCGTTCATCGTCGTCTCCGGCAAGGTCGGAGAGGACCTGGCGGTGGAGGCTATGCGGGCCGGTGCGCAGGACTACATAACCAAAGAGAACATGACCCGCCTGAACGCGGCCATAGAGAGGGAGTTGCGGGAGGCAGAGGAGCGCCGGGAGCGGCGCCGCGCCGAGGAGGCCCTCAGCCGCAGCGAGCGCCGGTTCCAGCGCCTCGTGGAGCATGCCGCCGACGCCATATTCGTCTACGAGCCGGACGGCCGCTTCCTGGACGTCAACCGGAAGGCCTGCGAGTCGCTCGGCTACACCCGCGAGGAGTTGCTCCAGATGTCCGTGCCGGACATAGAGGTCGACTACGCGCCCGAGGAACTGCGGGAGATCCGGCGAAGATTGACCCTTGGCAACCCGATCACCATAGAAGGAACCCAACGCCGCAAGGACGGTACTACCTTCCCGGTGGAGGTGCGGGTTGGTCTGCTCGAGTCCGAGGGACGCAAGCTCATACTGACCCTGGTGCGCGACATCACCGAGCGCAAGGAAGCCGAGCGGAAGATCCGGGAGACCGAGACCCGCTACAAGGCGCTGGTCGAGCAGATACCGGCCGTCACCTACATCCAGGACCCGGAGACCAAGCAGGTCCGGTATGTGAGCCCGCAGATAGAGGACGTCCTCGGTTACCCGCCCGACCGGGAGATGCTGGATGACGACCACTGGATCAAGATCATGCACCCCGAAGATCGGGAGCGCGTGATCTTCGAGGACGAACGCACCGACGATACCGGTGAGCCCTTCAGGATGGAGTACCGGCAGTTCGCCCGCGACGGAAAGATGGTCTGGATACGGGATCAGGCTATCCTCGTGCGCGATGAGGAGGGCAACCCTCTCTACTGGCAGGGCGTCCAGTACGACATAACGGATCAGAAGCGCGCGGAGGAGGATCTGAGGGCCAGCGAGGAACGCTACCGCACGTTCATCTCGCAGAGCACGGAGGGTATCTGGCGCATCGAGCTTGCGGAGCCGCTATCTCTGGACCTCTCCGACGGGGAGATGATCGAGCACGCCTACCGTCACGGATACCTGGCCGAGTGCAACGACGCGATGGCGAGGATGTACGGGTACGAGCGCGCGGAGGACCTGGTGGGTACTCGCCTGGAAGACCTGCTCCCCCTCTCGGAAGCCCGCAACGTGGACATGCTCACGCGGTTCGCGCGGTCCGGGTGCCGGTTGACGGACGCCGAGACCCGCGAGTTCGACCGGGAGGGCAACCCCAGGATATTCCTCAACAACCTCAACGGCATCGTCGAGGGGGGCATGCTCGTCCGCATCTGGGGGACGCAGAGGGACATAACGGAGCGCAAGCTCGCCGAGGAGGAGTTGCGGCGCAGCGAGAACAGCCTCGCCGAGGCGCAGCGGATCGCCCACATCGGGAACTGGGACTACGACATGGCCCGGGACGAAGCCTCCTGGTCGGACGAGCTCTACCGGATCTTCGGCTTCGCCCCGGGGGAGTTTACTCCGAACTACAAGAGCTTCCTGGACCTGGTCCATCCCGATGACCGGCGGATCGTCCGGGCGGAGGTGCGCAGGGCCGTATACGGCGGGGACCATTCGAGTATTGACTACCGCGTGGTGCGGCCCGACGGCGAGACGCGCTACGTAAACACCCGCTACGAGGTCGTGCGCGATGAGACCGGCCAGCCGGTCAGTCTCACCGGGACGATCCACGACATAACGGAGCGCAAGAAGATCGAGGACGCGCTGCGGGAGGCCGAGGAGAAGTACCGGGGCATCTTCGAGAACTCCGTCGAGGGCATCTTCCAGACGACCATGGACGGCCGGATCCTCACGGCTAACCCGGCGCTCGCCCGTATGCTGGGCTACGAGTCTCCCGAGGAGATGGTCGAGACCGTCACCGACGTGTCCCGGCAGGTCTACGCCGAACGGCGGCAAAGGGAGGAGTTCCTCCGCGTTCTGCGGGAGAACGAAACGGTCTCGGGGTTCGAGATCCGGGCGCTCCGCAAGGACGGGAGCGAGGTCCTGCTCTCGCTCAACGCGCACCTGGTCCGGGACGAGGCTGGTGAGGTCGTGGCTACCGAGGGCTCGGCGGAGAACATCACCGAGCGCCGCCGGGCCGAGGAGACGCTGCGCGAGAGCGAGGAGAGGTTCCGGGCGACTTTTGAGCAGGCCGCCGTCGGCTTCGTGCAGATCGGCCTCGAAGGAGAGTGGATCCGTTTCAACGACAAGTTCTGCGAGATCGCCGGCTATAGCCGCGAGGAGCTTGCGGAGATAAGCGTCTTCGACCTCATCTCGATGGAGGACTTCGAGGAGGACTTCGAGCGCGGGGTGCAGATGCTGGCCGGGGAGATCCGGGAGTACACCCAGGAGAAGATCATCGTCGGCAAGGATGGCAGGAGGGTCTGGATCAACCTGACCGTCTCGCTGGTGCGCGACGCCGTGGACGCGCCCCGGTACTTCATAGCCGTTGCGGAGGACATCAGCGAGCGCAAGTGGGCCGAGGAGGAGCTTCGTCTGCGCGAGCGCGCCATCGACGCGAGCATCAACGGCATCGTGCTCACCGACCCGAACCAGCCCGACAACCCCATCGTCTACGTCAACCCGGCTTTCGAGAGGATCACCGGCTACTCCGGCGCGGAGGTCATCGGGCGCAACTGCCGCTTCATGCAGGGCGGCGACCGCGACCAGCCGGCGCTCCGCGAGTTGCGCGCGGCGATAAGGGAGCGGCGGGAGTGCCGGGTGGTGCTCAAGAACTACCGCAAGGACGGCACGCCGTTCTGGAACGAGCTGTCCATATCTCCGGTGTTCGACGAGCGGCGGCGTCTGATCCGCTTCGTCGGCGTGCAGGACGATATTACCGAGCGCCGGCGGGTGGAGGAGGAGCAGCGTCTCCTGGCCGAGACGGGTTCCGTGCTCGCTTCCTCGCTCGATTACCGGACCACGCTCGCCAGTGTGGCGAACCTCGCGGTGCCCGGCCTCGCCGACTGGTGCGCCATAGACGTGGTCGAGGAGGACGGCTCGCTAAACCGGCTGGCGGTGGCGCACGAAGACCCGGAGAAGATAGCCCTGGCGCACGAGTTGCAACTCCGTTATCCGCCCGACCCCGAATCCTCGGTGGGGGCCTTGCAGGTGGTTCGGAGCGGCCAGTCGGAGCTCTACTCCGAGATCCCCGATGAGATGCTGATCGCCGCCGCGCGGGACGAGGAGCATCTGAAGCTAATACGCGAGATCGGCTTCACGGCGGC
>DASSMB010000147.1:0-16803 GCA_035689095.1 Rubrobacteraceae bacterium
GGTGTGGGACTTGATCCGGCTCGCCCAATCCTCCATCGCCCGCCGCGCCATAGTCCCCATGCAGGATGTGCTGGAGCTAGGCTCCGAGACCCGGATGAACACCCCCGGCACCGCGAGCGGCAACTGGTCCTGGCGCATGGACGAAACGGCCCTCACCCCGGATCTTGCCGAACGGCTGCGCGCGCTCTCTGAGACTTACGGCCGGTTAGAAACTTCAGAGTAGCAGCTCTCTGATCTCGCCATCAGGCGTCACGAAACACCTGCCGTCGAGCCCGCTAGCCGTCCGCTCGCTCGCGCAGTTCGAACAGTCGGCCTTCCAGGGTCTCCACCGCCACGCCCATGCGGAACAGCATCCTGATGGCGCGCTCATCAAGGAATGTCCGGTTCATGGCGGGGTCACAGATAGCACAAAGGCGTCCGATTGCGGCGAGTGGGGACGGGCGAGTGGATCGGCGTCTACCTCGATGTTTGGGATGTGAGCTTAAGCAGGCGCCAGGCCAGCAGGGTAAGCCAACCGAAGCCGACGCTGACCGCGGCGCGCTGGAACAGGCCGGCTAGGTCTACCAGGTTCTTGGCCTGGCCGAAGCCCGCGCTGGCAAGCACGAATGCGACCACGAATACGGCACCGCTGACGGTCGAGTAGACCGCCCACCCTCTCTCGCCTTGTGAGGCAAACCGGCGAGCGAGCACGAAGCAGGCCATCGTCAAAGCCACGAAAGCAGGGAGCGAGAAGAGGTCGTGGATGGCGCCGTGCCAGGTGTAAGAGGCGATGTCGGGGGTTCCGGGAGGGTAGCCGCTCACAGGGTCGGTCACGAAAATGCCAGCGCCGAGTAGGCCCGCAGCCCAGGTCCCAACCAGCAACGGCCCCCAGACCGACCCCTTCCCCGGCCGAAGCGCACGCCGCAGTCCGAAGGCGAAAGCGAGCGTCAGGAGGCTGGAGACGACAAAGTTGGCACTCTGCACCCACCCGGAGGGGCCAAGCGCGAGCGAGCTGACCGGATGGCGGAGCGGGTCGTAGTTCGCGCGGGTGGCTCCCTCGAGGAGGAACACCAGGACGAACAGCGGGCCAGCGATTATGCCGCAAGCGAGGAGTGTCTTCGTTTTCGCGTTTTCACGGCTTCCTTTCTCTTCCGGCGGACTACCGGCCAGCCTCCGTCCCGCGCAGCTCGAATACGCGATCCTCCAACGCTTCGGCCGAGACACCCAGACGGCCCAGCGCCCTGACGGCCGTCCCGTCCGCGTTCCCCAAGATTCCCAACAACACGTGCTCGGCGCCCAAATGGTTGTCTCCGAGCCTCCGCATCTCCTTGCGGGCCTGCACCAGCGCCTTCTTCGCCCGAGGCGAGTACGGGATCTTGCGGTCGTCCGGGATGCACATGTCGAAGGCGTCTCCAGCCTCCCGGCGCACTTCTTCGAGTGAAATACCAATCGAATATAGGGCTTCGGAGAACAGTTCTTGGGACTCTTCTCGCGCTTCTTCGAGCGTTACGCCCAGCGAGGACAGCGCCCCGGAGGCGATACCCTCGTCGGCGCGGAGTATCCCCAGCAGAAGATCTTCATCGCCGAGCGAGTCGTGGCCCAGCATCCTGGCTTCCTCAAAGGCTGCTTCCACACATCTACGCGACTTATCGGTGAGCCGGTTGAAGATCACTCGCCTCTCCCCTTTCTCTTCGGCGGCTCTCCGGGATACCTGACCCTAAGTCTCCCGGCGTGCTTTTTGTGTACGGCCTGCTTGCTAACGCCCAGCACCTCGGCGATCCGCGCCCACGACCACCCCGCAACGAAGGCGTTCTCCACCTGAGCCGCCTCCAATGCCTCCAGCATCCGCCTCAACGCAACGACGGCCTCAAGGCCCTCCCGCGGGTCCTCCGGTCCACCAACCTGTGTCTTCGTCTTCTCGTTCATGCGTCAACTATAGTTGACCAAATAGTAAATGTCAACCTTTATTGACGAAATTTCGGCAGCTTGTAGGAGAGAAGTAAAGTCTCTGTCGGAGTCGGTATCCCGTCGCGCAAGACCGGCACTTTGGGGGTGGAGCGGTCCGCTGTACGATTGGCTGGGAAGGGTGGATACTGCGAGGAGAGGAGGCATGCATGAACTATGGATTCATCATCACTAGTGGAGATCCCAGGGCCATCGCGGCGCTCGCCCGCGAGGCGGAGGTTGCGGGTTGGGACGGAGTTTTCTATTTCGACGGCATCTGTGTCGGGGGGATGGACACCTACGACCCGTGGGTGGTGATGGCGGCGATAGCTATTGAGACCGAGCGGGTCCGGATCGGCGCCATACTCACGCCTCCGGCCCGGCGGCGTCCCTGGAAGCTCGCCCGCGAGACGATGACGCTGGACCATCTCTCGGGCGGACGTCTGGTGTTGCCGGTAGGGCTGGGTGCGCTCGATGATGGCGGTTTCTCGAAGGTCGGGGAGCCTACAGACAAGAAAGTGCGGGCCGGACGGCTGGACGAGAGCCTGGAGATCCTCACCGGTCTGTGGAGCGGAAAACCGTTCGCCTACGAGGGCGAGCACTACCGTTTGGAGGAGATGACCTTCCTGCCGAAGCCCGTGCAGTCGCCGCGGGTCCCGATCTGGGTGGTCGGAGCTTGGCCGAGCAGGAAATCCATGAACCGCGCGCTGCGCTACGACGGCGTGCTGGCGGCCAAGGCAGGCGGGTCCGCTACCGAACCTGGCGTAACGCCCGAGGACATCCGCGCGATGAAGGAATACGTCGGGGAGAATCGGGCGGAGGATACTCCGTTCGACATCGTGTGGGAAGGGGTGACGCCGGGCGATGACCCGGAGCGGGCAGCCGCCATCGTGCGGCCTTTCGCCGAGGCGGGCGCGACGTGGTGGATCGAGTCGCGGTGGACGCCGCCGAACGAGCCCGACGACCTGCGCGCCCGCATCCGGCAGGGTCCGCCGCGCCTCTGAAGCCGGTGGCTAGAGCGCGCCCAGGCGGCCCGGCGGCCAGAAGCGGAAGAACGCCTCGCCCTTCACACTCTGGCGCGGTACCGGCCCGATAAAGCGCGAGTCCTCGGAGTTGGCGCGGTTGTCGCCCATAACGAAGATATGGTCTTTGGGGACGGTTACGGGGCCGAAGGAGCAAGTCTTAGGCAGGCTGCGGACGCAGGGCTTGTTGACGATGTAGGGCTCCTTCTGGCGCTCGCCATTCAGGTAGAGGATGCCGTCCCGGAGCGAGATCCTGTCTCCCGGCAAACCCACGACGCGCTTGATGAGTGTCTCCGGCTTCCCGTTGGCGACGGCGTCGAAGATCACGATGTCACGCCGCTCCGGTTCCTTGAAACGGTAGATGGACTTGTTGACCAGCACCCGGTCTCCGACCTCCAGCGTCGGGACCATGCTAACCGAGGGGATGCTGTAGGCCATAACCACGAACGGGCGAATGAACCCGAATACCAGTACGAAGGCTACGAGGAGCGTGACCGCGAACTCCAGCGCGTTGCGCGAGGCGCTCTTGCGTTTCTCCTCGCGGGGGTCCCGGCCTCGTGAGGAGCCCTCGCTCATCCGCTAGAGGAGGCTAATGCGGTCCAGAGGCCAGAACAGCAGGAAAGCCTCACCCTCGATGTTCTTGTCGGGGACGGGTCCGAAGAAGCGTGAGTCGCGGGAGTTGGCGCGGTTGTCTCCCATACAGAAGACGTGGTTCTTCGGTACCGTCACGGGCGCGAAGAAGCTCCGGTCCGGCAGGTCCTTGTTGACGTAGGGCTCCTTCTGGAGCTCATTATTCACGTAGAGCCGGCCGTTCTGGACGGAGATCTTATCCCCCGGCACTCCGACGACGCGCTTGATCAGCTCCTCCCTCCGCGGGGCGGCGGCGCTCTGTCCGGTAAAGAAGCCGGTGATGCGTTGGATCAGACCCTGCTGCGGCGGTAGCGGGCCTTCCTCGACGCTCTTGAAGACCACTATGTCACCGCGCTTCGGCTCGGTAAAGTCGTAGATGAACTTGTTGACCAGGACCCGGTCGCCCACTTCCAGGGTATGGACCATGCTCTCGGAGGGGATCCAGAAAGCCTCCACCACATAAGGCCGCACGAAGCCGAAGACCAGCGTGAACGCGACGATCAGGATGATCAGGAACTCGAGGACTCCTCCGCCCTTTTTCGGACGGACGGACTCGCGGCGCTCCCGGCGGGTCTGGAACTGCTCCTCGTAGTGAGACTTTTCGGACATGGACGCTAAGAATACCACGGGGTGTGTGGCAAGGGCTCCGTTACGGCGCGGTCTCCTCCCGGGGCTCGGCGTGGATGACGACGTGCTCCAGTTGCGGGTGCGCCTCCCTGAGCGCCTGCTCTATGGCCTCGGTGCGGATATGCACTTCGCCCACGTTCGCCGATCTCGGGAAGTCCACGTGCAGCACCGCGTCCAGCCCACCCTCAGCCGAGCGGTAGAGCCGCACCTCGTGGCAGACCGCGTCCGCATCAGCCTCGCGCACTTCCCGCTTCATCTCCCGCGCAAGGTCCCCGTGGTCCGCCGTGACCTCCAGGCGCTCGCCGGGCTCCGGTTCGGCCACCTCGATGTGCGTGTTCACCCGCCTCAGGGACGGGTTCTGGGACTTGATCGCCGTTCCCAGGCGACGGGCGAGGTCGTGCGCCTCTCCCAGCGTGAGCGACGAATCCACCTCCAGGTGCAGCGAAGCCTCCAGACGGTCGCCTTCCCGCTGAACCCGCTCGTGGTGCGTGCGGAGGCCCATCCCGAGGGCGACGGCGTGGATGGACTCGGCGGCAGTCTCCGACGCGCTCATCACGGGCTCGGTGTGGACGACGCTCTCCGTGCCGGGATCTATATCCCGCACAGACTCCTCTACCCTCTCGGAGATCTCGTGCGCCTCGGCGGCGCTTAGAGTGCGCGGCACGGTAACGACGATGTCGGCGAACTTGCGGTCCCCGGACTCCCTGAGCCGCACAAGCCGCGTCCCGACGACCCCCGGCACCGACTCGGCCGCCCGCGTCACCCGCTCCTGAAGCTCCACGGGCGCGAGGTCGAGCAGGATGTTGACCGAGCGCAGGGCGAGCTGGCCGCTCTTGCCGATGATGAACAGCCCGACAAGGAGCGCCGCCCAGGCATCCGCCCGCTGCAGGAAGCCCTCGCTACCAACGGCAGCCCCATAAGCGGAGAGCGAGAGGCCCACGAGCACGACCACCGAGGAGAGCATGTCCGCCCGGAAGTTCAGGGCGTCGGCTTCGATGGCGCGACTGTTGTACTTGCGGGCGGCGCGCGCGAGCATCCGGGAGCGCCAGAAGTCCACGACGATGCTCGCCCCCATCACGGCGAACGCCCAGAACGAGGTCTGCACCTCTACGTGGACGAAGAAGATCCGCTGCACGGACTCGTAGAGGATCCAGGCCGCCGTCCCCAGTAGCAGCACGCCCTGGATGACCGCCGAGAGGTTCTCGAACCGGCCGTGCCCGTATGGGTGGTTCGTGTCCGCCGGACGCCCCGCAACCCGCACCGAGAAGAACGTGATGACCGAGGCCACCGTATCCAGCCCGGAGTGCGCCGCCTCCGCCAGCAGACCGAGGCTGCCGGTGAGCAGCCCGGCGGCGAGCTTCGCCGAGGTGAGCGCGACCGCCGCTAAGAGCGAGACGACGGTCACGCGGTTCTTCTCCCGCTGTTCGGGGGTCATCTTTTGAGATCTAGCCTGCATATCCCGAATCTACCATGCGCCGCAGCGTCTGAGTTAGAAGATGCCCAGAGCGTCGGTGAGCAAGCGGAGAGCCGTGACCGCCATGAAAACGGCGAACCCGATCCGGATCGTGTCTGCCGGCAACGGGTCCCGGATCTTCACCCCGATCCAGGCCCCGATCATCGAGCCGATGATGAGCGGCGGCAGACTCAATAGCTCCTCCGCCCCCCGGAAGCCGGTGACTATGTAGCCCGTGGCCCCCACCACCCCCGTGAACATGATGACCGCCAGGCTGGTCGAGACCGCCTGCTTCGTGCCTATCCCCATCCCGAGCACCATCAGCGGCACCATCACGACCCCGCCGCCGACGCCGACGAGCCCCGAGAGCGCCCCGATGAAAACCCCCGCGACGAAGACCCAGATGAGCGGTATCTTCTTCGACTCGTCGAAGTCCGGGCGTCCGCGGGCCGTCGGGTAGGCCAGGAGCAAGAGCACTATGGAGAAGACGATCTCGACCACCGTGTCCGAGGAGACGCGGCTGACGGCGACGCCGATGAGCGACGCGGGAGCCACGGCCAGCGAGAGGAGCGCGGCGACCCGCCAGTTGACGGGATCCTCACTCTTCGAGTTGCGGATAGTGCCCGAGATGGAGCTGAAGATAATGATGACCAGGCTCGCGGCCACGGCCTCCTTGATGCTCCAACCGCCGACGTACACCAGACCCGGTACGAAGACTATGCCGCCACCCACTCCCACGAGCCCGGCGAGCATCCCCCCGACCACCCCGATGACGCCCAGGAACAGTAGCTGAAAAAAGTCCATCGCCCTATTCTAGCGGAGCGACGCTCTCTAGGCCGCCGAGCGGGAGCGGCGCCAGCGCCAGAACAGGTACACAGCGCCGGCCAGCACCGCCGCGGCGACCGCATAGTCCAGGTAGTGCAGGTAGTGCCCGACCTCGCTCCAGTTCTCTCCCAGCACGTACCCGAAGTACGTCAGCGCGGAGACCCACGGCACGCAACCGAGCAGCGTGTAGAAAGTGAACTTGCCGAAGTTCATCCGGGCAGTCCCGGCGGGGAATGAGATAAACGTCCTGACCACCGGCAGGCAGCGCGCGACGAAGACCGTAAACTCGCCGTACTTCTCGAACCACTTCTCCGCGACGTGCAGGTGGTGCGCCCGCACCCCAACGTACTTGCCGTAGTGGAACCACAGCTCGCGCCCGCCCCAGAGCCCGATAAAATAGGCGATCCACGAGCCGACCAGGTTGCCAAGTACCCCCGCTGTGATCGCCGCCAGCAGCGTCATCTTCTCCTGCGAGACGAGGTAGCCGGCGAAGGGCGAGATGGCCTCCGAGGGGATCAGTATCCCCATGCTCTCCAGCAGCATCAGCACGAAGACCGCCGGCGCGCCGTAGCTCCCGATGGTATTCGTGACGAAGTCTATGAGCGGTTGAAGGATCGCTTCGAGCACGAGGGGAAGCTACCACCTACCGGCCGGGTTTTCCAGTGACACTACTCGCCCCGCCGCTTGCGCTTCCGGCGCTTTTCGCGCTTCCTGAAATACACCCACCACACTATCAGGACTGCGGCCGAGATCAGGATCACGAGAACGATGGCGTTGGAGAGCGGCCCCACGACGTCCGAGACCCTGGACCAGTTGTCGCCGAGAGCGTACCCCGCTGTGAGCAGCAGCGCGTTCCACACCGCGGAGCCCAGGGCCGTTAGTAGCGTAAAGCGCGCGAGCGGCATGTGCAGCATTCCGGCCGGTATGGAGACGATACTGCGGGCGCCAGGCATCATTCGGGCGACGAAGACAACCACGCTCCCGTACCTGTCGAACCATCCCTCGGCGCGGTCCAGGTCCCGCTCCGTAACACGCAGCACGCGGCCGAAGCGCAGGACGAGCGGGCGTCCGCCCCACCGGCCTATCGCGTACAGAGCGTAGGCGCCGAGCAGGGAACCCGCCGTGGCCGCCACGAGCGCCTGCGGAGCACCGAGGTCTCCCCGCCAGATCAGGAACCCGGCGAGAGGCAGTATTACTTCCGAAGGTATCGGCGGAAAGAGGTTCTCAAGCAGGAGCAGGAACGCCAGACCCAACGAGCCCGAAGCCGCGAGCACGTCCGCGACCCATCCGCCGAGGTTACCGAACACTGGCCGTATCCCTCCGGTCGAGCTTCACGCGGTCGATGATCGTGCCGTCCGGCTCGACGGCTTCGAGCGTGAGCCGGTCTCCCTCTACCTGCACCTTCGTGGCGTGGTGGACGGACTTCGAGAACGCGGTCCACTCGCTCTCTCCGGCCGCGTAGAGGTCCTTGCCGCCGCCCCCGGTCACGACGTAGGTGACGCCCCGGATCGGGACGGTGCGCTCGTAGTCGTGGTCGTGGCCGTTGAAGACGACGTTCACGCCGTAGCGCTCGAAGATGGGCGCGAGGTCGGCCCGTATCCTCTCGTCGCTGCCGTGCTCGGAGGAGCTGTACGGCGGCCGGTGGAAGAAGACGAACTTCCACTTCCCCCCGGCGGCCGCGAGGTCCTTCTCCAGCCACGACTTCTGCTCCTGTGGGCTGCTACTCCCGTCGTCGTAGTACAGCTCGCTGTCGAGGGCTACGAAGTGGGCGTTCCCCCAGTCGAAGGAGTAGTAGCGTTCGGTGTGTGGCGAGTTGTTGTCCGGGAGGTGGAAGTTTTTCAGGTACGCGGCGCCGTCCGCGGTCTTGACGTCGTGGTTGCCGAGGGATGGGAAGATGGGAGTCTCGCTTATGAGCTTGCTGTATGGCTCGAAGAAACGCGGTCCGTAGTCTTCCATCGCGCCGCTATCGTACACCACGTCGCCGGTGTGCAAGATCAGGGCCGGGTCCATTCGCCGGAGCAGCCCGGCGACCGCCTCCTGGTCCGCGCCGCCGTCTCCGCTGTCCCCGACGACGGCGAAGGTGAAGCCGGTTGCGCCACGCTCGGGAGCCGTGCGGAAGGAAGCGGTCTCCGCGGACTTCCCCACCCGGTAGTAGTAGATCGAGTCCGGGCGCAGGCCGGAGAGCTTCACGGAGTGCTGTCTCCCGTTCGTTTCGTCGCTCTTATCGCGGTTGAGGCTCCCGTGAGGACCGTATTCGATCTTCCCTATTCCGGGGGCTTTACTCTCCCAGGAGATCACGGCCGAGCTGGTCGTCACGCTCTGCACGTAAGGCTCGCGCAGCGGTATCTGCGACGATTGCACCTCCGTCTTCGCGGACGGGCTCTCCGAGGAGCATCCGGCGAGCAGCAGCGCCGCCAGGACTGTCAGAGCCAGCAGCGCGGTGGGCGCGGCTCTCAGACCTTCTCCTTGTGGAATATGAGGTGGCGCAGGATCAGGAAGCTCATCGTCGAGGCGGTGAGCATGGAGACGATCTTGGCCGCGTTACCCCCGACGAACGGCGAGAGGCCGGAGTACCCGGCGAGCAGGTGCGCGCAGAGGTAGAAGACCAGGCTCCCCACACCCACGTTGAGCACGGCCTGCGCGACGAACATGCCCACCTGCCGACCGTCGTGGCGCGCGTGGTGGCGAAAGGTCCACAGGGTGTTCCAGAGGTAGCTGTTCGCGTTCGCCAGAACAAGAGCGGCGGCGTTGTACAGGACGAGCTGGCCGGGCTCCCTGGTGGGGTCCAGGATAAGGAACAGGTTCAGCGCCGCGAGGTCCACGGCCGCGTTGAGGGCGCCCACGAAGGAGAACTGCGCGTACCGGACGGCCGTTTCGAGCAGCGGCTCGGTGAGCGGTTTGCCGCTCGCCCGCAGCCCGCGAAAGACCTCGGCGGCCGTCAGGCAGATAGAGGCCCACACCCCGCCCAGCGCCCATCCCGCCAGCACGTCGCTCGGGTAGTGCGCCCCCGTGTAGACGCGCCCCACGCCGACCACCAGGGCGAACGCGGCGGCCAGCGCACCGATCCGGGCCTTCGCCTGCCAGGAGCCCCAGCGGCTACAGGTAGGACGGATGCTGAAGAGGTACCAGACGGTGGCGCCCACGACGAGCGCCGTCATGGCGTGGCCGCTCGGGAAACTATTGCCCGTTTCGGCCACGAACTGCAGCGAAGCCGGCGGTCGCGGCCGGTGAAAGAGGTGCTTGAAGAGCTCCACGAGCGCCCCGGTCCCGAAGGACGTGGCGAGCAGGACCGCCCCGGCGAAGCTCTTCTCGAACTCCCGGCTCCGGCGCCCGGCGAACAGGAGCCCCGCGCCCGCCAGAGCCCCCGCCAAGAGCATCGACTCGGGAGAGAAGACCGTCTCGAACACGCTCACCGCGGCCGTCAGTCGCGGATCGCCGTGGGAGTGGAAGAAGCGCAGGATGGCCGCGTCGGCCCGGACCAGGGGGTCGCGGGCCAGCACGTCCTGCGTGATGCCGCCGAAGGCCCAGGAGAAGAGCCCGAAGAGAACGAGACCGGCGGTGAACGCGAGTCCGTAAGCCTCTCCGGGCGCCAGCCTCCGGCGCAGCCACATGCCCGCCGGGGTGTCAAGGAACCTCAGCACCCTCCGGCCGCCCAGCCGGACGGCGGTCCGGCGCACGAGCTCGGGGTGGTTGCGGACCCAACGGTACGCCAGATAGAGAGCGATAGCCGCTACCAGCGCGACAGCCAGCAGCGCGCTCGCCCGGCCGATCCACTTCTCCACCAGGCCGACGCTGCCGCCCAGGAGGTACCCGACGAGCACGGCCGCAGTCGCCCAGGTCGCGCCGCCGAGAGCGTTGTACAGGAAGAAGGTCCTCCAGCGCATCCGGCTCACCCCGGCGACCAGCGCCCCGAAGACCCTCAGACCCGTGACGAAGCGCGCCAGGAAGACCGCCTTGCCGCCGTGCCGGGCGAAGAAGGCTTCGGCGCGAGCCAGGCGTTCCGGCGTGATCAGGACGTACCGGCCCCAGCGCAGGATAAACGGACGCCCTCCCCTGCGGCCGATCCAGTACCCTATCTGGTCCCCGATCACCGCTCCCATGATACCGAACAGGATCGCGTCGCCGAGATCCAACCTGCCCTGCTGGACCAGGATGCCCGCGGAGATGAGGATGGTCTCGCCGGGTAGCGGGATCCCCATGCTCTCAAGCATCACACCGAAGAGCACGATCAGGTAACCGTACTGCGCGATGAGGGAGAGTATGTTCTCGATGGTGTTCAATGCTCGCCGCTATAGTCCAGAGGGGCGCCCGTAATACTCAACCTCTTCATGCTGTCTAGTCTATCCTTCCGTTCCATCCAGTGATCCGTATCCTGCTTCGGACGGTACAAAGAGTTCCTAAGAATTCGTTAAGAAGCTCCCGGCGCTCCGGCTCTCTCCACTGCCGCGACGACGAGGGTCAAACCGGACCGGGTCAGGCCGGCCGCCGCCGACTCCAATATCTTGAGCCCCGCGCGCCCGGTGAGGGCGGACACTTCCTTGAAGGTCCTCGGGTAGATCCTGCGGCGGTTTGCCAGCTCGGCCGCGGCGTAGATGCCGCCTTCGACGCTGCGCAGCGGTACGGTAAAGACGATCCAGCCACCAGGCTTCAGGGGCGCGGCGAGAGAGCGCAAGGACGCGGCGAGATCCTCCACGTAGTTGAGGACCCCGACGGACAGGACCCCGTCGAACCCCCTCAGCGCTCCCAGATCGTCCGGCAGCCTTCCGGGCCGTATCTCCACGCCCGTGACCCTCTCGCGGATCAGCCGCTCTCTCAGATACCCTCGCATCTCGGGCGAGGAGTCTACGGCCGTAATCTCCGCGCAGCGGCGCGCCAGGGGAACCGTATAGTTCCCGGTCCCGCATCCAACCTCCAGGACCGAGTGCCGGGGCCGCATGAGGTTGCCCACGAACTCGAAGATGACCCGCTCCTCCCGATCCCTGAAAGCTGCGCCCAGAGGGGTCCCGAAGTACCGCTCGTAGGAGCGCGGGTCCCATCCGGCATCGTTGGATAGGAACCACTCTCTAAATACCCCTCTCACTCAACCTCCTCTCTGCATCGTTCAGCTCCCGTCCGGCTCCCGGTTCCCGGAACCGGTCAGCGCGAGGGTCCCGAGGATGGTTAGCGCGATGCCGCCTCCGAGGATGACGCGCGCAAAGAGCTCCGTGGGCCAGGACTCGCCGAAGAGGAAAGGCGCGAAGACGATAGGCACGACGGTGTGGAGGGCCAGCACTATCGGGACCACAACCGAGACGCGGCCGTCCCTGAGGGCGTTAAGCTCGGTGGCGAAGCCCCACAGTCCGAGCGCCACGATACAGAGCATGAGGAGGGCGAGGGACGGAATCTTCGAGACATGGAGATCGTGGGCGACGCTCTTGTTGAGTATCCCGCTCATCGCGTAGGCCAGCCCCGCCGCCGTCGCCGTCAGGGCGGCGCCGGGTGAGCGGCGGAGTAATCTCAGGGCACCGGGCGCCAGAATGCCGGGCGCCAGGAGCGCGAAGAGCAGAACGTACTGCGGGAAGCCCGGAGAAGAGTTGCCGGTATCAGGAGGGGCGTAGCCGACGGCCACTATCCCGAGCGCCACGAGTCCAACGCCCAGGGCCTCGCGGCGGCCGAAGGACTCTTTCAGGGCCCAACGGGTCATGCCGAGCAAGACCACGAGCCCGGCGGCGTTCAGGACACGCGCCAACGTCAGGGGTATCAGGGTAAGCGCGGCGACCTCCAGCGCCCATCCCAGCAAGTTCATGGAGATGGCGAACGCACCGGAAGCCTGCCGGCCCACCGCCAGGAGTAGGGCCGAGTCTCCCGCGTGGCGGCGCGTCTCGGTGGCGAGCAGCACCGCGGAGCCGTTATAGGCGAACGTGGAGGCCAGGATCAGGGCGACCCCTAGAAGCACTCTTCGGAATCCAGCAGGTCTCCCACGGAACAGGCTGCGAGCCCCATAGAGTCGAGCCGCTCCAGTATCCGGGGCAGCGCGCCGAGGGTGGCCCGCCAGGAGCCGGGAGCCGCGTACCTGTCGGAGTCGTGCAGCAGCACGATATCGCCGACGGCTGGAAGGCCGATCTCATCCGCCACCGAGCGAGGCGTGGCGCGGGCCTCCCAGTCTCTTCCCCAGCGCGCCCAAAGTACCCGCTCCCACCCCTGCCGGCCGGCCTCGATCCAGGAGGCCGCGTTGAAGACGCCGTAGGGTGGCCGGAACAGGCAAGTGGGAGCGCCGGTCGTCTCCTCGATCACCGCCCGCGCCCGGCGCATGTCCTCGATTGTCTGGCGCGGCGTCAGGCGCAGGTGGTTGCGATGACGGTAACAGTGGACCGCGACCTCGTGCCCGCGGGCGAAGGTCTCCTTCAGCCGTCCGGGGTCCCGCTCTACCTGCTCCCCGACGGCGAAGAACGTTGCCCGAACTTCGTACTCTTCCAGCAAGCCG
This sequence comes from Rubrobacteraceae bacterium, assembly GCA_035689095.1. GTDB lineage: Bacteria > Actinomycetota > Rubrobacteria > Rubrobacterales > Rubrobacteraceae > JACDDK01. The sequence continues at coordinate 12,944 of DASSMB010000147.1, forward strand.
AGGAAGGCTTCCAGGCAAGCGTCCGGCCCGTCGTCGAAGGTCAGGGCCACGGCTCTCCGGCTCGCGCGGACCTGCGTGATCGCGGGGAAGAATAGCCGTCCCGTAGTGGTTAGAGCGCTCGCGGGCGCGGCGTGCGCGGCGAGGAGGGCGGAGATCAGAGCCGGTCCGGCGATACGCATTGGAGACCTTTGTGGTGTACTTGTCGCAGAGCGTCGGCCAGCCGCGAACGGGCCACCTCCGGGGAGAGCCCGGAGGAGTCCACGACCAGCACTCCGGCGCGGGGTCCGCCGGCAGTGTCTCGCTCGGCCATGACCAGCCGGGTGTGTGGCGGCGCGTCCGCCAGCGCGGCGAGGTCCGTCTTCGGAGACGGCAGGAAGTACCCTGGGTATTCGCCGGTCGCGCGTTGGAGCGCGGCGGCGGCCTCGCGGTCCTCGGACCTGTCTCTCATGGGCACGGGTATCCTTCTGCTTCCGGCCTCCTCCGCGACCCCGAAGGTGAGTCCCGGCGCCGGATGGAGACCCCCGGCCCCGCGCGCGCCGGAGAAGATGGTCATGGGCGCCCTTTCGTGTTGGGCGAAGTCCTCGACGGCGCGGGCGGTCTTCGGGTCGTCCACCTTGACGGCGAGCGCCACCCTGCCCGGCGCGGGATCGTAGCCCGGAACGTCGAACCTGAACGCCCTGGACGCCACCGCTACCCCCGAGGAGGCGAAGGCCGACCAGAAAAAGAACGCCGCCGCGGCGGCCCCGGCAAGAGCGGGCCGGAACTGTGGAACCCTCCGGCGCGCCACCGGACGGGGGACGCTCCCGGATACGGCTTCGAGCGCGATAGCGATCCCCGGAGCGGAGGTCTTCTCGGGAGCCGGAAGCCACATCGCGCCCGTGGCGGCGGATCGCAGGAGAGCGGTGAGGTCCTCTCCGTCCCGCGCCCGGCGGACGACGCCCGCCCGCTCCATGACCCGGCAGTTGAGTTCTCCGTGACCCCGGATGGGGTCGAACATGACTATGGGCAGGCCCATCTGCACAGCCTCCAGGCAGGTCATCCCCCCGGCGTTCTGTATCATGCAGTCGGCGGCCGACATGAGAGCGGGCAGGTCCTTGCTCCACCCCAGTATCCGCACGTTCTCTTCGCGCTCGAAACTCTTCTCCAGGCGCTCCTTCAGGTCCGAGTTCTCGCCCGTCACCACGACGGCGTACACCCCGGCCTCGGCGGCGCGCCGTGCGGCCCCTTCGAGGTCTCCGATCCCCCACGCCCCGCCGACCACGAGGGCCACGAAGGCACTCTGAGGTATATCAAGGGCCGCGCGCGCCTCGTCATGTGGTAGCGCAGAGCGGAAGGCTGGTGCCACGGGCATCCGGATCACGGAGGCGCTGCCGCCGGCTAGTTCTGTAAGCTGCGCCGACGGGCCCGAGACCACGAGATGAAGGTCCAGGCCCGGAGCCACCCACAGAGGATGGACCCCGTAGTCCGCGATCACCGCCACCGCCGGTACCTTCAGAGCACCGTTCGCGCGCAGGCGGCCGAGGGCGGCGTTTACCAGCGGATACGTCGAGATCACCAGGTCCGGCCGCCGCTCGTTGACAAGATCTAGCAAACGGTGCGAAAAGAGCAGCCCCACCAGAGAGCGTATGGTCCACGCGCCCATCGTCCAGGAAGTGACGGCGAAGACGGCCGCCAGAGACCTCGGCGTGCTCCTGACCTGGTTACAGTAGAACCTGGTGAGCAGCCAGTCCAGGCCGCGGCTCATCGCCTTGAGCCCGTCCGCGACCTCCACGGTATGGCCCGTCCGCTCCAGCTCGTCCCGCAGCGCCCGGCCAGCGGCCTCGTGTCCCCCGCCGACAGCAGCCGTGAGGATGAGGATCTTCTCGGGATGAGCGTCCGGGAGGTAGCTCTCGCGGGCGGTCCGCCGGAACCGGACGAGGCCCGTCCACAATAGAAAGACTGCGAGCGCGACTATCAGGTAGTCGATCATGGCGATCAGAGCTTTCCCACGGTTTTATCTTCTCCGATTCTTCTGATTGGCCGCGACCCCAGATTCTCCAGGAAACCATTATCTCATTGAATACTAAGAGAGTGGTAAGAACGGGCAAGATGTAGAAAACTCTATCAAACTGCGCTCTCGGCTTCGGGGCGGATGCGCCGCCAATTACCGGGGATCTTCAGCGTGAAGATAGAGCCCTTGCCGGGTTGGCTCTCGGCCTCTATCGTGCCGCCGTGGGCCTCGGCGATCTGGCGGGCTATCGAGAGGCCGAGACCGGCGCCGCCCGCCGAAGGGCCTTGCCCCGCCCGGGCCGCGTCCACCCGATGAAAACGCTCGAAGATCAGCGGCAGTTGCTCCTCCGGGATGCCGATGCCCGTATCCGAGACCACAAGCTCTGCCCAGCCGCCGCGCTCTCGCGCCGCCACCGTCACCCTGCCGCCGTCCGGCGTGTACTTGATGGCGTTATCGAGCAAAATGGCCGCGACCTGCCGGACGCGGTTGCGGTCGAACGTGGCCTCGACCGGACCATCCGGCTGGTCATACTCCACCTTCAGACGGTCCCCAACGATGGTCCGGGCGGTCTCCGCCGCCTCCGCCGCGACGGTCGCGAGGTCCGCGGGCTCTACCCGCATCGGCGGTCCCTCGTCGCCGCGGGTGAGGGCCAGGAGGCTCTCGGCCAGCGCTCGCAGGCGGTCGGTCTCGTTGCGGATGGCCGTGATACTCTCGCGGGCGACCGTCGGATCTTCGAGGCCCCACTCGTCCAGCATCCGGGCGTAGCCGCTGATCGAGGTCAGGGGCGTGCGAAGCTCGTGGCTCGCGTCGGCGGCGAACCGGCGCTGGCGGCTGAGTGCTTCTTCGCGGCGGGCGAAGGCGGCTTCGAGGCGCGAGAGGAGCGCGTTGATGGTAACCGCGAGGCGCCCGATCTCATCCCTCGGGTTGCTGACCGGGAGACGCTTTGCGAGGTCGCTCTCCGTGATCTCCCGCGCCGAACCTACGACCGTCTCGACGGGCCGCAGGGCCGCGCGGGCGAGCAGGTAAGCGCCGACCAGCGAGACCAGGAACGCCGCACCGATGACGATGATGAGGAGCGCGTCGAAGACCTCCAGCGTGTTCTCGACCTCGCGGGAAGACTTCCCGGCCTCGACGACCCGCGCCGTCCCGGTTTTCGGCTTGACCGGGACGGCGTAGACATAGTCCGCGCCTTCTTCGTGCGAGATCTCCGCCTTCCCATAGACGGGCTTCCCGGACTCCAGAGCCCGGCGCCACACCCGGTCGCTTATCTTCCCGTTGTCGGGGAAGTTGTCCGTGAGGTCCAGTATCTGGCCCCGCTTATCCCGCACCATGAGGTAGACCTCGTTCGGAGCGAGCCGCCCGGCCTCGCCCAGGCCGTCGCCCGCCTCGACGCTCCGGGCGGCGGCGACGGCCTCGCCGCGGACCGTCTCCTCGATGTTGGCGAAGAGAGCGTTGCGGAGCAGTAAAAATAGCGCGAGCCCGAGGAAGAGCAGTATCAAGCCGATAGCGAGGGCGTTGAAGATCGTGAGCCGCCACCGGATCGGCACTACCGCTCCCTTAGAGCGTACCCCGCCCCCCGCACCGTCTGGATGAGGCGCGACTCGCCCGGAAGATCCACCTTCTTCCGCAGGTATCCGACGTAGACGTCTACCACGTTCGTCCCGACCCCGAACTCGTCGTCCCACACCCGCGAGAGCAGCACCTCCCGCGAGAGCACCCGGCGGTGGTTGCGCGCCATGAACTCAAGCAGCTCATATTCGCGGTTTGTCAGGTCTATCTCGCGCTCGGTAGAGCCTTCACCGCGCCGGACCTCGCGCGTAGCGGTGTTTATCCGCAGGTCCGCGACACGCAGCACCTCCTCGCCGTCGTA
>DASSMB010000148.1:0-5734 GCA_035689095.1 Rubrobacteraceae bacterium
CACGCCTACCACCACCTCGCCTACCTGGAGCCGGACTCCGGCGCGCTCTTCGCCGGAGACGTGGCGGGCATACGCCTGCCCGGACAGTCCTACGTCCGCCCGCCGACCCCGCCGCCGGAGATCGACGTGGACGCCTGGATCAAGAGCATAAACCACATCCGGCGGATAACACCGGCGAGCCTCTATCCCACGCACTTCGGTTGCTACGACGACGTGGAGCGGCACCTCGGCGAGCTGGAGCAGCGCCTGCAAGACTGGCTCCTCTTCGTCGAAGAGCGGATGGACGGAGGAGCCGGGAGCGAGGAGATCGCCGACGAGCTAAAAGACAAGGGCGACGCCGAGATGCTCGCCGAGGGAGCCGACACCGAAGAGACCCGGCACTACGACCTCGCCGGCAACTACGAGATGCTCACCATCGGGATCATGCGCTATGTTGAGAGACGGCGAAAGACCGCCTGACGGGGCCGAACCTACTTCCCTCGCTTCTCCGTGAACGACACTGCGAACAGCGCGCCGGAGAGGAACGTGAGCATCCCCACCGAGCCTATAGCCCAGGAGAGTCCCAGCGTATCGGCGATGATCCCGGCAGAGAGCGCCCCGATAGCGTAGCCAAGGTCCCTCCAGAACCGGTAGACGCTCAGGGAGCGCGCCCGCCAGGATGGATTGGAGGCGTCGGAGACGGCGGCTATGAGACAGGGGTAGACCATCGCCGTGCCGAGACCCAGCAAGACGCTACCGAGGAGCCACCACCGGAAGTCCCGCGTCGCCACGGTGACGAAGATGCCCGCCGCCTGCACCCACATGCCGGAGACGATCAGGCCCTTCCGGCCCCAGCGGTCGCTGAGTGGGCCAGTCGCGATCTGCAGCGTTCCCCAAACCGCCGGGTAGACAGCCTTGAGGATACCGATCCTCTCCACCCCGAGCCCGAAGGCGGCGAAGAACAGCGGGAAGACGCCCCAGCTCATGCCGTCGTTGAGGTTGTTGACGAGACCCGCCTGCGAGCAGGCGAAGAGGTTGCGGTCTTTGAAGGAAGTCCTGGCGAATACCTCCCGGAAGCTCAGAGGGCTCGGCTCGGGCGGGTGAGACTCCATCTCCAGCCGGACGTGCCCGCCCGTATTCCGGACGAGGAGGACTGAGATCAGGAGCCCCAGGACGGCATAGCCGGCTCCCAGATAGAACGGCTCGGGTCTCAGGCCATAGGTGCTCGCCAGGTAGCCGGTCAGGAAAGCGGTTATGCCGACGGCCAGGTAACCGGCGAACTCGTTGAGGCCTACCGCGAGACCGCGGCCGCGCGGTCCCACCAGGTCTATCTTCATCAGGACCGTCATGGACCAGGCTAGGCCCTGGTTCACGCCGAGCAGCACGTTGGCCGCCACGATCCACCCCCACGAGGGGGCGAGCATGATCATGAACGGCGCCGGTACACCGACGATCCAGCCCGCAATTAGGATCTTCTTCCTGCCGAAGCGGTCGGCGAGTCCCCCGGCAAGGAGGTTGGAGAACGCCTTGACGAGCCCGAACGTGATGATGAACGAGAAGATGGCGGTCTTGAATGCAAGCCCGAAGACCTGCGAGCCCAGGAGCGGCACCACCGTGCGCTCCAGACCGACCATCCCGCCCACGAAAGCGTTGACGATGACCAGCAGGAGGAACTGCCCGAGGTTCTCCCTGAGCCCGAGACGGATGCCTTGCTCTCGCGCTCCGGCGTCCATGCCGGACCTCCTCAGCCCGCCGCGCAGCGGTTGGCGCCGGCCTCCAGGTCTGTGAGATCTTCGGGGAACCGGCCGGCCCGGTTGAGACCGACGATGCTCTCGTAGTTCGAGGGCGCGGCCGGGACACGGTCCGCGACCCTCTCCGCGAAAGTCTCCTCACTCTCCCGCAGGATCTCGACGTTCTCGCGTACTTCGGAGAGTAGCGCGGCGACCGGCTTACCGTCGAAGGGGACCGGCTCGCTCGCGTGTCCGGGCAGGACGAGCGTATCGGGACCGAGCTTCAGCAGACGTTCGAGCGAGTCGTACAGCTTGCGCGCCTTGTCGCGCGCCCGCGCTGGCGTCGCGCCGAGGTCCGGTCTTCCGACGGAGGAGAGGAAGAGCGTGTCTCCGGTGAAGAGCGCCGATCCATCCAGCAGGTAACTCGTGCTCTCTCCGGTGTGCCCCGGCGTCCGAAGGACTTCGACTCTCGCCGATCCCACCTCCAGCGTGTCGCCGCTTGCGAGCGGCGAGAATGCGTAGGAGAGCGGCGCTCCGTTGGGCATGTAGAGCCTCGCCCCGGTAAGCTCCGCCAGCATCCTCGAACGAGAGAGGTGGTCGGCGTGCACGTGGGTGTCGAAGACATGGGAGATCCGCCATCCGCGCTCCCCGGCAAGGTTTGAGTAGACCTCCGGGGCCACCGAGGCGTCGATCACGGCCGCTTCGCCCTCCGAGCCGATAAGGTAGGAGAGACAGCCCTTGCCAGTACGTCTGATCTGGACAACCTTCGCGTCGGAGCCGGGCGTCTCTACCTCTGCCGCGTTCCATGCGAGGCTCCAGGCCTTCATGCCACCTTCCAGCGAGGAAGCCTCGCAACCTCTGCGCCGTAGCTGATCGGCGGCGATCAGGCTGGTCTTGCCAGCCCCGCAAACGGTTACCACGGGCGCACCGTCCGGGAGGTCGAAACCCCGCATGGCATGCTCGTCTCCGGCGTTCAGGGCATCGTAGGCGTCGTAGTGGACGCTGCCGGGGATCGCCCACTCCGCGTGTTCCTCCACTTTACGTACGTCAACGACCACGATCGGATCTCCCCGCTCCAGCATCTCCCTCAAGGCCATTGCGCTGAGGGTACCGCCCCGCGGAGATGCACCTACGTCAGCAGGTCGAACAGACAGCCGACGGTTAGATGGCACGGCCTCCTCATTCCTCGTAGGCCGTCTTGCGGGCCCGGAAGTTTATGCCCAGGGTCCCGAAGTTCGCCGCGCTGCCCGCCTGGGGCGCGCCGCTGAACACGTCCTTGCGCCAGGTGATCTCAAACCCTTCGAAACCGGCGGCCACGACCGTGGCCTCTAGCTCTGCCTCCAGCAGAGCACCGGCGATTCACCCGGTCCAGAGGTCTATATTGCGTCTGGCGCCCTCGGGCACGGCCCTCTGCACCAGGATGTCCCCGACCTGTAACCGCCCGCCCGGCTTGAGGACGCGGAACATCTCCCCCAGCACGGCGGCCTTGTCCGGCATCAGGTTTAGCACGCCGTTCGAGATCACCACGTCGGCCCAGCCGTCCGGGACGGGCAACTCCTCTGCGTAGCTCTGATGGAACTCCACGTTCTCCAGATCAGCCTCCGCAGCCGCGGCTCGCGCCTTTTCGAGCATAACCTGGGTCATGTCAACGCCGACTACACGCCCTTCGGGACCGACCATCCTGGCGGCGATCAGGCTGTCTATCCCGGCGCCTGAGCCGACGTCCACCACCTGCTCACCGGCTTGCAACACGCCCAGGCTGAACGGGTTACCCGTACCGGCGAACGACTCTATCGATGACTCCGGGATGCCCTCCAGCCACTCGTCCCGATATTCCAGTATGCGCGCCAGCGGACGGCCCGTGTGGAAGTGGAAGCCCTTTGTCGGGTGGTTCGCGACCTCGGCGTACTCCTCCTGTATCGCCTCCCGCAAGGTCCCTACATCTAGCTCTTGCGCTACCTCTCGCTGCTCGCTCACTACGACTCCTTTCCTTCGCTACTCACGTTCGTAAGATCGTCCTCGACCGGCATGCCCGCCGCCCGCCAGTCCGGTAGTCCTTCGGCCAGCCTCCTGGCCCGATAACCGCGCGACTTGAGCAGCGCCACCGCCTCGTCGGAGAACACGCAGTACGGCCCGCGGCAGTAGGCGACGACCTCCCGGTCTTTCGGGATCTCCTCCAGATAAGCCTCCAGCTTTTTGAGTGGTACGGAACGCGCGCCGGGGATGTGCCCCGCCCGGTACTCCTCCTCCGGGCGCACGTCCAGCACTACCACATCGCCCTCCCGCGTCTTCGCCAGCAACTCCTCCGCGCAGACGGCTTCCAGCGACTCCCGGTCCGTGAGGTAGGTCCCGACCAGACGGTCTATCTCCGCGAGCCTCGCTTCCCCCAGATCCCGTATCGCACGCCACACCTCGAACACGCCATCACCGGCCAGCCGGTAGTATCCGTACAGCCCATCCCGCCTCACCTCAACAAGCCTCGCTGCCCGGAGCTCCTGCAAATGCCGGGAGGTGTTCGCCACCGGCATGCCCGCCTCGCCCGCCAGGTCCTCAACCGTACGCTCCCCCTGAGCCAGCAAGTCCAGAAGCTCCAGCCGGTGCGGGTTCGCCAGCGCCTTCCCGATCCTGGCGAACTGCTCGAATAACTGATCCTTGAACACCCTATGGTCATTCATGTATTCAATATAATTATTGAATACGAGAAAAGCAAGAGTTGCTGCAAAGATTTCGGCTATATCTTTTGGACGGTTGGGTTAGGCTAGCTCCCTCCTGCAAGAATTGAAAGCAAGTATAGAATTACCAATGAACTAAAGAGCGAGCGCAACGCCGAGATGCTCGCCGAGGGCGCGGATATAAGAGAGTCCGAGCACTACGACTTCGCCGGCAGCTAAGAGATGCTGACCGTCGGGATCATGCGGTATGTGGAGCGGCGGCGCAAAGATGCTCCCGCACTCTAAAATCCCTCTAAGGTACCTAGCACCTTCTCTACTTCTCGGTATGCGTCACGGTCGTCACCTTCCGAGCGGATGCCCACATACACTACTTCGGGGATTTGATCTCCGTTCTCCAGCGTAAGTAGACGCCAGATGATCCGGTACCTGCCGCTGTGTATGCCTCTGAAACCTTGAAGCGGACCACGAAGAGGATAGCCTGTGCTCTCCGGGGCGACCTCTATAACCTGACGCATCTTCTTCACGGCTTGACGCTGGATTTTGACCGGCAACTCTAGAAGGCTCTCTACGCCAACCCGGTGGACTACAAGTCCACGTTTATGTTTCATCCTCCGATACCATACCTTCCACCTCGGTCAGCGAGTATCGTTCACCGGCGTCGTCCTTATCCGACACAGACCGAAGTGCTTCCATAGCTTTCTCGTCCTGGAGTATCTTCATGGTCTCCAGTTCACCGACCAGTTCCGCGTACGCTTCCTGCATCCTGCGGAACGAATCAGCGTTCACGACGAGCGCCTCTTTGCCCTTTGGCCCTCTTATGATGAACGTATCGCCTCGGCCTACTCCTTCGAGTATGTGGGATAGTGAGTCCCTGGCTTCCGCCACTCCAAGGATCTCCGGGAGCTTTATCATTGCGCCTTTACTCCTGTAAGTTATGGTTGCGTTGGTTTGACGTTTGCTTGTGCGCTGTGCCCGCGTTCGTACTGTGTTGGCAATTTAGTTCTAACTGACTCTATGCCGGATTAGCTATTTTGGGCGTCTGCTTTTTGCTGTATGTCTTTTCGCGTGTATTGTGGTGAGCGGCGCTTTTGCTCTCAATACTATTGTTTGCTTGTCGTACTATGTCTACAAAGTCACCTCCTCGGGACGATCTACGATGTTAATGTACAAAATTATGTACAAAAAACAAGAAAATTAGTACGTCAGATTGAGAGCTAGCCGCTCTTGACGGCCTCAACGACCTCTTGAAGACCCTGTTTGGCGTCGGAGAAGAGCATCATGGTCTTGTCGGTCTCGTAGAAGAGGGGGTTGTCTACTCCGGCGAAGCCGGGGCTGAGGGAGCGTTTGATGAAG
>DASSMB010000149.1:0-18921 GCA_035689095.1 Rubrobacteraceae bacterium
GATCTCCGTAAGGCCGTTTATGTTGACCATCGAGCGCCGCTCGCCCGGATATCCCACCCAGACGCTTGTAGATAGCTGAGGGATAAAGCCCACGTACCAGGCATCCGCGAACTCCTCGGTCGTGCCGGTCTTGCCCGCCGACGGACGGCCGAGCTCTGCATCGAGGTTGTGGAACTGGCTCGCCGTACCCCGCTCGACCACGCCCCGGAGCACCTCGACGGCCGCCGCCGCCTCGTCTCTTGAGAGCGCCCGATCCCCCTCCAGGCGGTGCTCCTCGACGACCTCCTCCTGGCCGTCCTTTTCGCGGGTCACCTTCTGGATCAGGTACGGCTTCATGTGGAGTCCGGCGTTGGCGAAGGTCGAGTACGCCGACGCCATCTCCAGCGGGTTGACTCCTACCCGCAGGCCACCTATCGCGGTGGCCGGGTAGGGGTCGAGCGGGCTCGTTATGCCCATCTTGTGCGCCATCTCGACCACCTTCTTCATGCCCAGGTCGAGCGCGAGTTGCACGAAGACCGTGTTATCGGACTGCTCGGTGGCCTCTTCTATAGTGATCGGGCCTCGCTGTATGTTGCCGTAGTTGGCGACCTCGTAGTACGGCTTATCGGATCCCGCCGGCAACGGTATCTTGAGGTCGTGGGAGTCGTAGACGGTCTTCGGGGAGACCCCCTGGTTTATGGCCTCCGCGAGCACGAAGGACTTGAACGAGCTGCCGGGCTGTCTTTGAGCCTGGGTGGCTAGGTTGAACTTGACCTTGTCGAAGTCCGAGCCGCCGACCATCGCCTTCACCGCGCCCGTTCCGGGGTCCACCGACACCAGCGAAGCGGACGGGTCCCCCGCCTCCGGGTCCACTACCTGATCCACGGCCTCGCTCGCCATCCTCTGGAGGTCCGGGTCCAGGGTCGTGCGGATCTTCAACCCGCCCTCGTAGACCATGTCGTCCCCGTACTCTCTGGCGAGCTCCTTGCGGACGGCGTCCAGGAAGTACTCGTTCTTGTCCTGGGCCTGCACCCGCCCGCGGCTCAACTCCAGGGGCTGCTTGACCGCCTTGTCGTGCTCTTTCTTGCTGATATCGCCGTACTTGAGCATGTTGTCGAGGACGACGTTGCGCCGCTCCTCGGTGCTCTTGGGGTCCGTGAACGGGTCGTAGGTGCCGGGGAGGTTGATGATTCCGGCCAGCATCGCCGACTCTGCGAGGTCGAGGTCTTTGGCGCTCTTGTTGAAGTAGGTCTTGGCCGCCGCCTCGGCCCCGTAAGCGTTCGCCCCGAAATAGACGGTGTTGAGGTACTGCTCCAGGATCTCCTTCTTCGAGTGCTCTTTCTCGTACTGCCACGCTAACGCAGCCTCGTCGATCTTGCGCTGGAAGCTCGGCACCGAGCGCTCTTTCTGCGCGATGTAGGTGTTCTTGATGAGCTGCTGGGTCAGGGTGGAGCCGCCCTCCTGAATGGACATGGTCTCGATGTTCCTCTGGGCCGCCCTGGCTATGGCCTCGAAATCCACACCCCGGTGCTCGTAGAAGCGGTGGTCCTCAATGGCGACCACAGCCTTCTGGAGGTTGGGGTTGATGTCCTTCAGGCCAACGACGTAGCGGTTCTGAACGCCGTACAGCTCACTGATCACGTTCCCCTTGGCATCGTAGACCACGGAGGTCTGGGCAAGCTCGGTTGACGAGTAGTTGTCCAGGTTCGGCAGGTCATCGGCGACCGTGGCGTAGGTGTAGCTGAAGCTCGCGAACAGCCCCACCATCGCAAGCACGCACGCAGCGCAGAAGAACAGAAACATCGTGCGTACCCGGCCCCATAGGTTGCGCCTGTTCCGCTCGCGCCGCCGCCGGCGGCTCATCCTCACCAAATTATCGTTCTGCATAAGCACGCTATTATAACCAGATGCCACACAATATGAGCAATGCATTTCTGAAAGGAGCCACAACATCGGCCATCCAGGACTCGCCCGGGACCTCTTCCCGGCGCTCGCCGGCAACGACTACGTCTACCTGAACTCCGGCGGCAGCGGACCGCCGACCTCCGCCGTGATGGAAGAGATGCGCGCCGCCGAAGACCTCTGCGCGGGCTCGGTCTACCTCCAGGGCGTGAAGCTCTTCTACCGCCAGGCCGAGGCGAACGCGCGGGCCCGCAACGCCGCCGCCCGCCTCGTGGGAGCGGCTCCCGAAGACATCGCCCTCACCCAGAACACGACCCACGGCATGAACCTCGGCGTCGCGTCCATAGACTGGCGGGAGGGAGACGAAGTCCTCTCAACCACCACGGAGCATCCAGGATGCCTGGTCCCGCTCCACGCGCTGCGCAGGCGCTTCGGAGTCCGGGTGAACCTCGTCTCGCCTCCGGTGAGCGCGGAGAAAGTGATCGAAGCTATAACATCTCGCACGCGGCTCGTCGCCCTCTCGCACGTGGACTGGACGACCGGAGAGGTGTTTCCGCTGGAGGAGATCTGCGCCGCCGCTCGCGAGCGCGGCGTCCTGACCCTTATAGACGGCGCGCAGTCGGTCGGCAACATCCAGGTGGACGCTCCGGCGACCGGCGCGGACATGTACGCCTTCACCGGCCACAAGTGGGTCCTCGGCCCCGAGGGGATGGGCGCTCTCTACGTCAGGCCCGATTGCGACCTGCCGAGCCCGAACACCGGATACGCCTCGCTCGCCGAGGGAGCCGTCTTCGACCTCTCCGGCGGCTACAAGTTGCGGAGCAGCGCCCGGCGGTTCGAGGCGTCCACCATGAGCCCCATCCTCGCCGCCGGTTTCGCCGCCGCCGCCGAAGCCGCCCACGAGCGCGGCGCCGAGGGCTTCGAGGGGATACGGAACCGCGCCGAACTGCTAATGGACCTGCTCTCAGACCTTTCCCGCATCACGCTCCGCTCACCGCGTCCCGCGCAGACCGGGCTCGTCAGCTTCGAGGTAGAGGGGATCGAACCGAAGGACGCCGTCGAGCGGCTCCTGGAACAGAGGTTCGTGCTCCGCTTCATCCCGGCACCGAACTCCTGCGTCCGGGCCAGCACGCACCTGTTCAACACCGAAAGAGAGCTGGAGGCTCTGGCCAGAGCAGTGGGCGAACTGTAGAGCTACTCCACGATGACGTGGAACCCGTAGGTAGCGTCGCCCTCCGGCAGCCGCACGAATACCGTCAATGCGTACTCCCCGGCAGGCATCTTCGCGGCTATGCGCGCCCGGCTCCCGGAGCGCCGGGCCTCCAGGCGTACGGTCTTGCGCGCGTCGCTTCCCTCCTCGGGCATCAGGATATCTCCGTCATCGAACTTCCTGATGCGATCACCGGGCCGCACCTCCTCCGCCCCCGCGCTCATCGAGTCGAGCTTCGCGCCTCCATACTCGAATGTCAAAACAGAGCCAGCAGGCACGGTCAACGCCCGATCGCTGATCGGTATTCCGATCTTGTCCGCGCATACGGATCTCAAACAGTAAGATCCAAGACCAGCCCTCACGGTTTCCCCTTCGTAAGAGAGCGTGCTCGCAGGCGGCTCCGGTAGCCTACCGGGTCCGGCTCCCTCCAACGGACCGGAACCCTTCCCCGTCGTCTCCGAAACGGTCTGCATAGGTTTACGGTCGTCGGTTTTCTCGGCACCGGGAGTCGCAGCCTGACCGCAACCGCCCAGAACTATTCCGGCGAGCATTATGAACAGCGGTATACAAAAAATACGTCTCGTAACCACGATAACCAGATTATAACTATTGGCGAGACCGCAGGGTTTGGATCTGCCTGTACAGCGAACGGCGCTCAGGCTTCAGCCGGCGGAGCGCATCTCCAGCAGGAGGTCAACCACCGCGTCTATGTCCGGGACGAGGTGGTCGGGTTCGGCGGCGCGCAGGGTGTCCTCGGAGAAGGCGCCCCAGCTAACGGCGACGCTGGTCATTCCGGCGGCTTTTGCGGCCTGCACGTCGAACGGGGAGTCTCCGACGTAGACGGCCTCTTCTTTCGGGACGCCGCCGAGGTCTTCGAGGCCCTTGAGGAGCGGGGCCGGGTGGGGCTTGTGCTCGGTGGTCTCCTCCATTGATACGAAGTGGTCCACGACTTCTTCGAAGAATGGGAACCGGCGGACGGCCATCTCGACGGAGGCGCGGCGCTTGGAGGTGACGACGCCGATCTTCACGCCGGTGGCGCGGAGGCGGGCTAGAGCCTCGGGGACGCCGGGGAACTCTCCTATGAGGGCGTCGTGGTTCTCTTCGTGGTGGCGCCGGTAGGATTCGAGGAGCAACTCGGCCTTCTCGGCGTCGAGGAGTTCCATCTGGCGCGGGAGAGGCTGGCCGACGCCGGCCATGAGGGTCTCGCGCGGTATCTCGCGCCCGAGCACCTCGTTGGTGGCGTGGAGCATGCCCTGGTAGATCATCTCCGTCGTATCCACGAGCGTGCCGTCGAAGTCGAAGAGGGCGGCGTTTAGCATTTAGCGATGTCCGTTCTCGGAGAGAAGGCTGCCGACGTCCCAGGTGCCGAGCTCCTTCAGGCCGGGTTCGTCGGTCAGTTCCAGGTGTACGGGGGTTATGCTGATCTCCCGGTTCGATATCGCCGCGAAATCCGTGCCCTCTTCCTGGTGGAAGCCGGGCGGGTTGTTGTAGATGTCGTAGCCAACGCGCCCTTCCTCGTCGCGCACCTCGATCAACTCGTCCTTGTAGAACCGACGCCCGAGACGGGTGATCCTCGCTCCCCGGAGCTTCTCGGAGGGCACGTTCGGGGCGTTGACGCTGAGGATGCGCCCATCCGGCAGGCTCTTGAGCGCGATCTCCACAAGCCGGGCGGTAAAACGCGCCACCGGCTCGAAGTGCAGGCGGCCGTTCATGTCGAAATCCTCCTGGGCGCTCTCGTGCCAGGGACGGTCTATGCTCAAAGAGACGGCGATGCCGGGGACCCCGATCACGATCCCCTCCAGCGCGCCCGCCACCGTGCCGGAGTACGTTATGTCATCACCCAGGTTCTCGCCGTGGTTGATGCCCGCCACTACGATATCCGGCTCGAAGTCCATCAGGCCCAGAGCCACGAGCCGCACGCAGTCCACGGGCGTGCCGCTGCAAGCGTAGCCCACGGCCCCGTCGGCCATCTTCCGCTCCTCGACCCGGATGGAGCGCCCGAACGAGATGCTGCGCCCGACCCCGGATCGGTTCCGGTCGGGAGCGACGGTGAGCACCTCCCCGACCTCCTCCAGCGCCTGCCGCGCCGCCAGGAGACCCGGAGCGTCTATACCATCATCGTTTGTAAGGACTATTCGCATCTTTTCCGGCTTCCGACTAGCGTTCGCTACCACTGCTTCCAACTCAAGGGTCCCGATTCTACCATCCGCGGAGAGACTCTCCGTGAACGGTCTAGCTCGCCTCGCTGGAATCGAGAAATGTTCCGGCATCCCGGAGCAGAGTTGCGAACCCGGCGGCCGGGACCGGGCGGCTAAGGTAGTAGCCCTGTGCCTCGTCGCAGCCCTGCCGCCGCAGGTATTCGAGTTGAGCCGCCGTCTCGACGCCCTCGGCGATCACCGCCAGCCGCAGGCTGTGCGCGAGCCCGATGATGGCCGCGACGATAGCCGCGTCGTCCGAGCCCTCCGTCAGGTCCCGGATAAAGGACTGATCCACCTTGAGAGCGTCTATGGGGAAGCGTTTCAGGTAGGCGAGCGAGGAGTACCCGGTGCCGAAGTCGTCTATCGAGACGCGCACGCCGCGCTCGGACTTGATGCGGCCGAGCTTCGCGTTGCTCTCCTCGCTGTCCTGCATGAGCAAGCTCTCCGTGATCTCCAGCTCCAGGTCATCCGGGGATAATCCCGTCTCTTCCAGCGCCCCGGAGACGACCGCGCTCAGGTCCTGCTGCTCGAACTGTTTAGCGGATAGGTTCACCGCCACCCGGATCCCCGGCAGTCCGTCATCTCTCCAGGCGCGGGACTGCGAGCACGCGGTCTGTATGACCCAGGCGCCGATCTCCAAGATCATGCCGGTCTCCTCCAGCACGGGGATGAACTTCGCCGGGGAGATGAGTCCCAACTCCGGGTGGTTCCAGCGCAGGAGAGCCTCGGCTCCCACGATGCGCCCGGTCGAGAGGTCCACCTGCGGCTGGTAGTGAAGCTCGAACTCCCCGCGCTCCAGCGCCCGGCGCAGGCTGCTCTCGAAGGCGAGCCGCTCGAAGGCTTCCACATTCATCTCCGGCGAGAAGAACTGGTAGTTGTCCGGACCGGCCGCCTTGGCCCGCTGGAGCGCGGCGCTGGCATCCCGAATCAGAGCATCCGCCTCCGACGGTGGACGCACGGCGATGCCCATGCCGGCCGACAGGAACATCTCCTGCCCGTGGACGGTAAAGGGCTCGGTTAGCTCCGCGGAGATCCTCTGCGCCACCGAGGCCACGAACTGAACGTCCGGGACGTCCTCCAGGACTATCCCGAACTCGTCGCTGCCGAGCCGCGCCACGGTATCCCCCTCGCGCACACATCCCTGTAGACGGTTCGCGGCGGTCTTGAGGAGCATGTCGCCGAATCCATGCCCTAGCGCGTCGTTGAAGTCCTTGAAACGGTCTAGATCGAGGGAGAGCAGCGCCACCATCTCTCCTTCGCGCTCGGCGCGCGCGACCGCCTGCGTGAGCCGGTCCTGGAACAGGGCGCGGTTGGCGAGGCCGGTCAGAGAGTCGTATTGAGAGAGGTAGGCCAGCCGTTCCTCGGCCTTCTTGCGCTGGATAGCGTAGCGGATCGCGCGCGAGATCAAATCCCCATCTCCCCGGCCCTTGACCAGGTAATCCTCCGCGCCACTCTGAATGGCCTCAAGTGCCATCTGCTCGTCGTCCATACCGCTCAGGACTACCAGCGGCAGGTAGGGCGCCACACCCTGCATGGCGTCAACGGCTTCGAGGCCGCTGGAGTCCGGCAGCGAGAGGTCGAGGAGGACCACGTCGAACTCCGAGCGCTCCAGGTGCTCGAACGCCTCGCCCAGACGCCCGGCGTGCGAGATGTCGAAGGTGTTAGGACTCACCTCCGAGAGCAGGATGCTGACCAGCCGGGCATCGCCGGGGTTGTCCTCGACCAGCAGGACCTTGACGCCCGACCGCCGCGCTACCGTTGTCTCCGCGAGATACGTCGCGCCTACCTTTCTTCTTGCGGCAGCTTGGCCGTCGTGAACCAGAAGTCTTTTATCGACTCCACCACGCTGGCGAACTCGTCCAGGTCTATGGGCTTGGTAATGTAGCCGTTGGCATGCAGGCCGTAAGTATCGAGGATGTCGCGCTCGGCCTGCGAGGTGGTCAGGATGAGGATCGGGATGAGCTTGAGGTCGTCATCGCCCTTTACCTCCGCCAACACCTCGCGGCCGTCCTTGCGCGGGAGGTTCAGGTCGAGCAGCACGAGGTCCGGGCGGACCGCCGAGGAATGCCCGCCCCTCCGGTACAGGAAGTCCAGAGCCTCGCTGCCGTCCTTCACGTGGTGAAGGTTGGTTGCAAATCTGACGGCGCCGTCCTTGAACGCCTCCACCGCCAGCCGGGCGTCGCCCGGGTTGTCTTCGACCAGCAGTATCTCTATGGGTTGCGCGTTCGGGATCTTACTCACCTCCGGTTGCTTTCTCTTGCCGGCAGGGTGAAGAAGAACGTGCTACCCTCCCCCGTCGCGGACTCGAGCCAGATTCTACCGCCATGACGCTCTACTATGCGTTTGCAGACCGCGAGACCGATCCCGGTCCCGGCGTAGTCTTCCCTGGTGTGCAGCCGCTGAAAGATCACGAAGACCCTCTCCGCGTACTGGGGGTCTATCCCGATACCATTGTCTCGCACGGAGATGACCCACTCCCTGCCCCGCCGTTCCGCCCCGACGTGGACCTCCGGCGGCTCCTCCCCCCGGAACTTGATGGCGTTCCCGATCAGGTTCTGAAAGAGCTGGACTAGCTGGGTGGAGTCTCCCATGACCTGCGGCAGCGGCTCCGAGGTAACAGAGGCGCCGCTCTCCTCGATGGCGATCTGCAGGTTATCCCGCGCCGCCTCGAAGATTTCGGCGAGGTCAAGCGGGGCGAACTCCTTACCCTTCGTCCCGACCCGCGAGTAGGTGAGCAGGTCGTTTATGAGGACCTGCATCCGGGTGGCGCCGTCCACCGCATACTCTATAAACTCGTCCGCGTCCTCGTCGAGCCGGCCCTTGTAACGCCGGGCCAAAAGCTGCGTGTAACTCGACACCATCCTCAACGGCTCCTGAAGGTCGTGCGAGGCGATGTACGCGAAACGCTCCAGTTCCGCGTTGGAGCGGGCGAGCTCCTCGGCACGCGCCTCCAGTTCCTGCTCGATCCGTTTCTGGTCCGTGATGTCGTACTGAACGCCCTGCCAGAACAGCGGCCTGCCCTGGTCATCGCGCACCAGCACCGCCTCGTCCCGGACCCAGACGATGCTGCCGTCCTTGGCGTACACGCGGTACTCGACCTTGAACGGGTCTCCGGTCTCGTCCGTCCGTTCATCCTCGGCCAGCACCCGCTCGCGGTCGTCCGGGTGAAGTATCTTGACCCAGTGGTCGGGGTCGAACATCTCCGCGTCCGGCGAGTATCCGAAGATGTCCTCGTACTGCGGGCTCATATATGTCACGCTCTTGGGGACCTCGGCTTCCGGGGTCTCCTGGATGTAAGTTATCGCCGGTATCTGCTCCACCAGCGTGCGGAACCGGGCCTCCGCCTCGCGGAGCCTCCTCTCGGTCTCCCGGCTCTCGGTTACGTCCTGAACGGTGCCGACGAGCTCCACGGGCCGCGCGCCCTCGCGCCGCACCTCGTACTGCGTCTCCACGTACCGAACCTCGCCATCCGGGCGCACGATCCGGTACTCGATAGTATCGCCCTCCCCGCCGCGCAGGGCTTCACGGATAGCGTCCCGCAACAGATCCCGGTCCTCGGGGTGAGCCGCGTTGATAAAGGTCTTGTAGCGGGGCGCGACCTCTCCCGCCCACCACCCGAAGATCCGGTAGAGCTCGTCGGACCACCGCGCCCGGTCGCGCTGAAAGTCGTACTCGAAGTTTCCCATGCGCGCCATCCGCTGCGCGTCGGCCAAACTGCGCTCGCTGCGCCGAAGCTCCTCCTCGGCCTTCTTACTCTCGGTAATGTCTCGGTTAGTCTCGAGTACGAGCCGGCGGCCATCCGACGTGCGGGTCAACATCTGGCGGCTCTCCACGGTAAGCCTCCTGCCGTCGCGAGTCGTGTGCGTCACCTCTCCGAACCACCGTCCCTCGCGCTCCAGGAGGCTTTCGAACTGCTCTCTTGGTACGGGATGGACGGTTCGGAGCAGTCGGTGGCTCCGTTGCCCGAGGGCCTCCGCGGTCGAAAACCCGTAGAGATCCTCGCAGCCCCGGTTCCAGTAGACGATACCGCTCCCAAGCTCCCAGGCGAAGATCGGCTCCGACGCCAGGTCGAGCAGGTCCGCCTGCTGCCGGATCCGCTCCTCCGCCTTTTTGCGCTCGGTGATGTCGCGGATGACGATGCCGATAGCCCTGTGCCCGTCGTAAGATATGGCGCTTCCGCTTACGATGACATCCAAGAACGAACCGTCCTTACACCGGTAGCGGCGCTCGCCCACGACGCGGTTCCCCTCTTCCAGGGTGATCTCGATGTTGCGGTCCACGGTCTCCCGATCATCGGCAACCAGGTCGTAGATCGTAAGTCCTGCGGCCTCCTCGGAGGTGTAGCCGAACATCCGCAGGAACTCGGGGTTGGCTTCCAGGATGTGATGGTCGTCGGCATCGACCAGGACGATCCCCTCCGCGGCCTGCTCGATCACGGCCCGGTAACGCTCTTCACTCTGGCGCAGCGCCTGTTCCGTACGCTGTCGTTCGGTGACGTCGCGAGCGATACCGGTAAACAGCGGGTGTTCCGACCCGCTGACCTCGGTGATGGAGAGCTCGACCGAGACTTCCTCGCCGCCCTTGCGCAGTCCCGGAAGCTCCAGCACGTCCTTCCCCACTATGCGCGCCTCGCCGGTCTCCAGGTAGCGGCGCAACCCCGCGTTATGCGCCTCCCTGAAGCGCTCGGGCATCAGCATGGTCATCGGCTGTCCCACGACTTCCTCCGAGGCGTATCCAAAGACGCGCTCCGCTCCCTTATTAAACGACCGGACGATACCGTCCGCTCCCATCGTTAGCACGGCGTCGAAAGCGGAGTCCACGACGGACCGGTGCATGGCCTCGCTCTGGCGCAACACCCTCTCGACCTTCTCCCGGTCGGAGATCTCCCGCCGCGCCTCCATGTACAGCCGGGCGTTATCAACCGACACGGCCGCGCGGCGGGCCAGGTCCTCGGCCACCTCCAGATCATCCTCGCTGTAGCGCCGCCCGGAGTCCGACATCACCATCGTTATGGTCCCCAGGGTCCGCCCACGGGCCAGCAACGGCACGACCATGTACGACTTGAGATTCAGGCGTCTCAATAGCGCCCGGTGGTCCTCATCCCGGATAGCGCTGAAGAGTAACCCCTCGGGGATCTCGGGCACCAGTTCCGGCTCCCCGGTACGCAGTACGCGCGACACTCCGTACCCGGCCTGCGGGTCCTGCGGATACCGCTCCTGAAGCTCGTGCGCCAAGGCGACCTTCTCGGGGTCCTCGTGAGCCACCGCCAGCCGCTTGACCGTCCCATCCTCCTCGACCACGTCCACGGCGCACCAGTCGGCGAGGACGGGCACCGCCAGCCGCGCCACGCTGGCGAGCGTCTTCTGGTAATCCAGCGAGGAAGCGAGCACTGCGCTCGCCTCCGACATGAAGCGCTGCGAGTTCTCCCTCTGCTTACGCTCCGTAATGTCCTGGACGATCCCGGCCATTCGGACCGGCGCTCCGCTCGCGTCGCGCTGAGCCTTCCCCCGTCCGAGACAGGTGCGGTACTCCCCACTCGCATGGCGCCACCGGAACTCGGCCTCGTACGTCTCGCCGCGCTCCAGGTGGGCCGTCAGAGCGTCTATCGTTCTCTTCCGGTCATCCGGGTGGATCAGGTCCACGAAAAGGTCGAAGCTCGGCTCGGTCTCCGAGCGCGAGAGCCCGAGGATCTCGAAGAGCCTGTCGTTCCAGTAGACGCCGCCGTTGCGGACGTCCCAGTCCCATACGCCATCATTGGAGCCCTCGACAACCAGTCGGTAGCGCTCCTCGCTCTCCTCGAGATCCTCCTGGTAGGCGGCTATCTCCGTCCGCCGCTCCTCGGCCCGCCGGCTGGAGGTCTGGAGAGCGGCGATAATGAAAGTGGTGAATGTCCCCTCCAGGATGAACTGGAACAACCGCGCGGCCTGCCCGATATTCCCGAAGCCGAAGGAGTACGTCGGGGCGATAAAGAAGTAGTCCGCGGCCAGCGTCGCCAGCCCGGTCGCGAGCAGGCCGGGTCCCACGCCGCCGCGCCAGGCGCTCACCAGGACGGCGAAGAATAGCAGCAGGAACGGCGTCTCGCCCTCGATGGTCACCGCGATAGCCAGCTTGAGCAAAACCGTTGCCGCCACGACCAGAACGGCGAACCCGTAGCGCAACCAGACAGGACGCTTCACAGCGACGATCCTTCCTTCATGCCAGAATCACCAGAAGCCCCGCGAAGCCTCCGAAGACCTCTCGGGCGGCGGCGCATACTAATCCGGCAATTCGTCATCACGTTTCCTGTCCACCTTACAACAAGCAGAAGCAACACGTTCCGCATGTTACTCTGATCGCTACTTCCATCGCAACACAATATAACAAGGCGCGTGATCTTGCGTAGTTTACCGGAACATCCCGCACAATATACCCGTCGCATGCAAGGTCTTGGCCGAGCTTCCCCGATCTAGAGCGCTTACATGTTTCCAGCATGTTAAATTTCGTTTCGTATAAGCCATGTTCGCGTCCCGGTATAGACATGGACGCATCGCTGGGTTAATTTATGTGTATGAGAATCGACGAGAGGGCTATTAGACCCATAGACGCCGCAGAGTGGTTTAGACATCGTTCCTACGACCATGCAACGTTCTTGAATGTAGAAGAGTTGGGCCGCCGCAAGCGCGAGCAGAACCTGACGGTGAGCTTAGTGCTGCCGTGCCGCAACGTCGCGGACACGGTTGGCGGAATAATCGACGAAGTTCTCGCCGTAAACGACCGCGCGCCGATGGGAGCGCCGCTGGTAGATCAGATCCTGGCCGTGGACGCCGACTCGGAGGACGGCACGATGGAGGTGGCCAGCCGCCACGGCGCGGAGGTGTACTCGGAGAACGAGTTGCTCGATCACTACGGCGGCGCGCACGGCAAGGGCGACGCCATGTGGCGCTCTCTCTCCGTCGCCCGCGGAGACCTGATCATGTACGCCGACGCGGATACCCGCGATTTCGAGCCGCAGTTCGTCTACGGCACTCTAGGCCCTATCATCTGCGTGCCGCAGGTCCGGTTCGTCAAGGGCGCTTTCCGGCGTCCCTTCAAGAGCAGCGAGACCGTCGAGCAGGATGGCGGGGGCCGCGTCACAGAGCTCACCACCAAGCCGCTCTTCAACCTCTTCTACCCGGAGCTTACCGGCTTCGTGCAACCGCTCGCCGGCGAGTTTGTCGGGGACAAGGAGTTGTTCTCCTCCATCCCCTTCCTGACCGGCTACGCGGTGGAGACGGGGATCATGATCGACGTGCTGCGCAAGGTCGGCCTCGGCGCGATGGCCCAGGTGGACCTCGGCACGCGGCAGAACCGCCACCAGCCCCTGCGCGACCTCTCCAGGATGTCGTACTCTGTCGTGCGGGCGGTCGCGCGGCGCATGCGCCAGGACGGGCGGCTCAACCAGTCCAGGGACCCGAGCCTGCCCGAGCAACTCTTCCAGTTCTCCGACTACCTGCATGCCGTCGCGACCCCGGAGGGGCTCAAGCTCCAGGAGTACGTCGAGGAGCTTGTCGAGCGTCCGCCGATGGCCGAAGTACTGCGGATCGGGTAGGCGGCTCGCTATGCCGGGTGTCCACGACTTAGGCGGCTCGCCCGGCGGTCCGATAGAGAAGGGTCAGCACGAGGTAGAGGACTGGGAGCGTCTGGCCGACGCCATCACCATCGCCCTGGACAAGAAGGGCGTAAAGACCACCGACCAGCACCGCCGCGCCCAGGAGGGGCTGGACCCGGCGCTCTACAAGAGCCTGAGCTACTACGAGCGCTGGGTGGCGGCGACCGAGATCCTGCTGGTCGAGAAGGGCATACTCAGCCGCGAAGAGATAGACGAGCGGGCGGCGGAGATCTCCCACCGCTGGGACGGCTCGTGACGGCCGCCTTCGAGCCCGGCGACCGGGTGAGGGTGCGCGCCTCGGAGAAGCCCGGCCACGTGCGCACTCCTTCCTATCTAAGAGGAAGGACGGGACAGGTCGAAGCCGTCCTCGGCGAGTTCCGCAACCCGGAGGATCTGGCATACGGCCTCTCCGGCGCGCCCGAGAGACCCCTGTACAAGGTGAGCTTTCGGCAGGCGGACCTCTGGAGAGGTTACGAGGGTCCCGCCGAAGACCACCTCTACGCCGATGTATACGAGCACTGGCTGGAGAGCGTCGAAGGAGAGAACGGATGAGCAGCGCACACGACCACCCGCACGAGGAAGTGCGGCAAGGGAGCAGCGCCTACGCCGCGCGCATCAGGGCGATAGAGTCGCTCTTGCTGGAGAAGAGCGTCCTGACGGAGGCGGAGATACAGGACAACATCTCCTACATGGACTCCCGCTCTCCCGCCAACGGCGCGCGGCTCGTGGCCCGCGCGTGGGTGGACCCGGAGTTCAAGGCGCGCCTCCTCTCCGACACCAAGTCCGCCGCGATGGAGCTTGGGATAGACGCTTCCGGCCCCGTCGAGTTCGTCGTCGTGGAGAACACGCCGCAGGTCCACAACCTGATCGTCTGCACTTTATGCTCCTGCTACCCGCGCGCCATCCTCGGCCGTCCGCCGGACTGGTACAAGTCCTTCGACTACCGCTCCCGCGCCGTGAGCGAGCCCCGCGCCGTCATGCACGAGTTCGGCTTCGAGCCGCCGGAGGGCGTCCGCGTGGACGTCCACGACAGCACCGCCGACATCCGCTACATGGTCCTCCCGTTGCGGCCCGATGGAACAGAGGACATGAGCGAGGAGGAGCTCGCGGCACTCGTAACCCGCGACTCCCTGGTCGGAGTAAGCGCGCCGCTCGCTCCGGCGCGGGCGGGGTAACTTCCCGAGAACCGTCGCGCTGCCGCGAGTTCTTTTTTCCTAGCTGACCGCTTTCTCTTCCTCGCGCTCGTTGGCGGCGAGAACTTTCTCTACCATGTTTGGCGGGACTTCCTCGTAGTGGCCGGGCTCGACGTGGAAGTTCGCGCGACCGCCGGTTATGGAGCGCAGGTCCCGGGCGTAGGTGAGCATCTCGACCTGTGGCACTTCGGCCTGGATGACCTGCCGCTCCCCGCGCTGCTCTATGCCCATCGGACGTCCGCGCCGCCCCGAAAGGTCGCCCATGATGTCGCCGACCAGCTCCGCCGGAGCGAGCACCTCGACCTTGACGAACGGCTCCAGGAGTACGGGGTTCGCCTTCTCGACGGCGTTCTTGAAGGCCATCGAGCCGGCGACCTTGAAGGCCATCTCGGAGGAGTCAACCGAGTGGAAGGAGCCGTCGTAGAGCCTCACCTTCACGTCCACGACCGGGCAGCCGGCGATGGAGCCCTCGCGCATCGCTTCCAGGATGCCCTTCTCGACGGCGGGGATGTACTGGCGGGGGATCGCCCCTCCGACTATCGCGTTCTCGAACTCGAAGCCCGCGCCGCGCGGCTGGGGCGTTAGCTCGATGTGGCAGTCGCCGAACTGACCGCGGCCGCCGGTCTGTTTCTTGTAGCGTCCCTGCGCCTGGGCCGAGCCCTGGATCGTCTCCATGAACGGCACCTTCGGCGCGCGCGCCTCGACCTCGACGCCGTAACGCCGGTGTATCCTCTCCAGCGCGAACTCGACGTGCATCTGGGCGAGCCCGGCGAGTATGTCCTCGCCCGTTGACTCGGAGCGCTCCAGCTTGAGCGACGGGTCCTCGTCCACGACCCGCTTTATCGCCTCGAAGACCTTCTCCTCCTCGCCGCGCGTCTGCGCCCCGACCGCGAACGCCGTCGTCGGCTCCGGCAGTTCGACCGGCTCGAAGGTGATCGGGTTCTCCGGCTTGCAGAGCGTGTCGAAGGTGTGGGTATCCCGCAGCTTGGCGACCGCTACGATATCTCCGGCGACGGCCTCGTCAACCGGCCTGCGCTCCTTGCCGACGAGGTGCGAGACGCTCCCGAGCCTCTCGGAAGAGCCGGTGCGCGGGTTGGTCAGCGCCTCGTCCGAGCGGCAGCGCCCGCTCACCACGCGCAGCACGCTCAGGCGTCCGGCGAACGGGTCCACGTATGTCTTGAAGACGTAAGCGGCGAAGGGGCCGTCCGGGTCGCAGGGAACCTCGTCTCCATCCTCGGAGATCCAGCGCGAGCGGTCAACGGGGCTGGGGGCGCTGCCGGCGATCACGTCCAGGAGCCGGTCCACCCCGATCATGCGCTCCGCGCTCGCCGCCAACACCGGGATGATGAGCCCGTCCGCGATGCCCTTCCTTATCCCCTCGAAGGTCTCCTCGGTCGTAAGGTCCTCACCTTCGAGGTACTTCTCCAGCAACGTGTCGTCGCTCTCGGCGATGGCCTCGAAGAGCGCGACCTTCGCCGCGTCCACCTCGTCCTCCATGCCGGCGGGGATCTCCTCGCTCTGCTTCCCATCCACGAACGCGATGCCACTGAGCAGCCCGTACACGCCCCGAAGGTCGTTC
The DNA here is from genome assembly GCA_035689095.1 of Rubrobacteraceae bacterium. Taxonomy (GTDB): domain Bacteria; phylum Actinomycetota; class Rubrobacteria; order Rubrobacterales; family Rubrobacteraceae; genus JACDDK01. The sequence continues at coordinate 15,689 of DASSMB010000149.1, forward strand.
TCGCGGCCTATAGGGAGGTTCAGCGGCACGATGGACTGCCCGAACCGGCCTCGCAGTTGCTCGACGACCCCCATGAAGTCCGTGCGCTCGCGGTCAAGGTGGTTGACCACGACCATGTGCGGGATCTCTTCTCTCTCCCCCCGCCGCCACACGCGCTCTGTCACCACCTGGATCGGGTCCTGCGCGTGTACCACCAGCACCGCGCAATCGGCAACCCGCTGCGCCACGAAGGCGTCCGCGACGAATCCCCCATCCCCCGGCGTATCCAGGACATTGACCTGCCGTCCCTTCCACTCCAGGCAGGCCACGCTCATCCCGAGCGTCATGCCGCGCTCCACCTCTTCATCCGAGTAGTCCAGAACGCCGCCCTGAGAGCCACTCCTCCCGGATGCAACCCCCAGCATCGCCTCCCCCAGCGACGTCTTGCCACTACCCCGGTGGCCGATCAAGCATACATTACGAATCAACGCCGGCTCTACTGCCACGAGATCCTCCTTTCCTGCGCCTAACCCCTGCCGCCCACTCCGCGGGGCGGGGCATCCAGCTTAACGCAGAGTCGGCCCTCGCGCAGCCGCCGGATGCTACAATCCATTGCGAGCTATGGACCGTACGTCTCTCACAGCAGATATCGAGGCCCCCGTGGGAACTTTCGCGGGCAACACAGGCATTACCAGGACGTGGCCCGTGCTGGTGGTGCTGGTCTCGGGTCTCCTCACTTACTTCGCGCCGCACGACGAGGCGTATGCGGGCGCGGACTACGGGATCTCGCTGCTCGCCACCCTGGGAGCCGCCGGCTGCATCGGGTATCTGGCATCCCGGATTTCGCTGCGCCTGGACCTCCTTCCGCGTCTGCGGCCCGCGGCATCCGGTCTCCTGCCGTCAGCCCTCACCACGGCCGGGCCGGAGACGGGCGAAGACTGGCCCGTGCTCGTCGCCCTGCTCTTCGGGCTCTTCCTCATGCTGCTCGCCGGCCTCGGCGGCTGGGTCTAACCTACTCCGGCGTCCCGCCGCAACGGGACCCCAGGCGCCCAACGGGCTCTCCTGGTCCGCAACGTTCGCGGGCGGAGGTTCACGGGCACACGCCGTACTCACGCGAGACCCAGGCAAGGAAGTAATCAATGGTAGACCTATTAAAGACCATCTTCGGTCCCTTGACCGATCTGCTCAGCGGCACGCTCCAGACATTTCACGGGTGGGGGGCGCCGTGGTGGCTCTCCATCATCATGCTGACGGTGATCGTGCGGACCCTCCTCTTCCCGCTCACCTTCAAGCAGGTAAAGAGCATGAGGAAGATGCAGGAGCTCAAGCCGGACCTGGATGAGATAAAGGCCAAACACAAGAACGATCCCAAGAAGCAGCAGGAAGAGACGATGAAGCTCTACGGCGAGCGGAGCGTCAACCCGCTCGGCGGCTGCCTGCCGGTCCTCGTCCAGATGCCGATCTTCATTACCCTGTACTACACGATCAAGTCCTTCGAGCACCTGGAGAGCTTCAGGACCGGCGGTCTCCTGTGGTTCCCGGACCTCACGGTCTCCGACCCGTACTTCATCCTGCCCGTCCTCTACGTGCTGACGATGATGGCCTCGCAGGAGATCACGATCCGCAACACCGCGCCCGAACAACGCCAGCTAATGCGCTTCCTGCCACTCGTCTTCGGCGGCTTCCTCGCGTTCTCCGGCTTCCCGGCGGGCCTCTTCGTATACTGGGTCGCCTCCAACTGCATCACCTTCACCCAGAACTACGTCATCTACCATCGCCATCCGCACACCGCCCCGGCGAAGAACGGTTCCGAAGACGCCAAAGGCGCCAAGGACACTACCCCAAAACCAGAGTCCGCTCCGAAACCCGGCAACGAAAAATCTCCCGCCCAGAAGACCACCGCTGCCACCCAGAACGCCCCGAGAAGCGCCCGCTCCCGGAACAGGAAAAAGAAGAGCGCGGGCAAGAAGAGGTAGAAATCCTCACCCGATATCCCCGCGGCCGCTAACCAGCGGTCGCCACTACCGGCGGAGCGAGAGTTGGGCTATCCTACGCAGGGTCGGGGAGAGAAATAGAAGGAGGAGCAGATGACTACCGGACAGAGCGCCCAGACCGAACAGCACCCGCTGCACAGCGACCGCGGCAGGACCACCATAGCCAGCAGCGTGGTATCCAGCATCGTGAACGTGGCCGCCGGAGAGGTGGACGGCCTGGCGATGTCGCACGGCGGGACCCGCCTTCCGGGAGACAACTCTCCGACCGTCGGCGAGTTCTTCGACCGCGTAAGCGGCGGCGGCAGCCGGACCCGCGGTGTCTCGGTGGAAGTCGGTGAGCGCGAAGCGGCCGTGGACCTCACCGTGAACGTCGTCTACGGTAAACCCATCGCCCAGGTCACCCAGGCCGTCCGTCAGAACATCATCAACCGCGTGGAGAGCCTAACCGGCCTCGATGTCACAGAGGTAAACATCACCGTCAACGACGTGACCTTCCCGCAGCAGTAGTTTTTCAACAGTCAGAACAGATACTACAGCCGCACTTGTGATGCTAGGCTGAACACGCCGGTAGCAAGGCGCCGATTTTCTCGCTCCGAGCTCCGCCGGAGGGTCCTCGCCTACGCAAGCTGGCTTACCCGAGGACGACCAGAAGAATACCTATTAGCAAAGGCGGTAGGTAGTGGAAAGCCGGAAGAGAATCACCGGTGATGATCAGCAAGGTCAGCATTGCGATGCTGAAGATAAGCGTAGCCCACCCGGCCCATGCAAGCAAGAGCCTGACCTGAAGCAAGGACCCCCTCCATAGGCCGCCAGAGCGAGGTAACCGACAACGTCATAGACATAGAACAGCGCGAACGCCCACTGAGCCAGCGGCTCGTAATAAGTCGGTACCGTACCCGTCGCGACTGTCACCTGAGCCGCCCTAATCATGATAACAGCACGAGTTTTCAGGACGTTCGCCTCTCGCTATTGAGAACCTCACCCCTGGCGGCTTCGAAGGGCGCCGCAACCACAGGTATGTTGCCAAAGCGCAGGAGAGTCTATATTGTCTGTGGCTTCGCCTCCGCTTGCCTCGGATGTGGGTAGGGGTACTCTGCCTTGTATCCAAGCAGTCTTCCAATCGAAGCCAACGATCCGAAGAGCAGCGTCTGCACCAGCCGCGGGGGCCGCGCCAGGATAATCTCATTCCGATACGCATGCATCATCACCCCCAGCCGCAACAGGTTCGGCAATCCCGTCTTCGGACTTACCTTACCGTCC
>DASSMB010000150.1:0-14979 GCA_035689095.1 Rubrobacteraceae bacterium
ATGGCTCCGGCGGCGTTGGCGTAGCGGATGGTCCGCTCCGGGTCCCAGCCGGAGATCAGGGCGTGGCACAACGCGCCGCCGAAGGCGTCTCCAGCACCGAGACCGTTAACGACCTCCACCGGTATCGGCGGCACCTCGACCACTCCATCGGCGGTCCGGGCGAGGACGCCCCGCGGACCCTGCTTGACTATCGCCAGCTCGACCCCGAGTTCGAGGAGCGCCGCCGAGGCTTCGAGCGGGTCGCGGACGCCGACGGCCATCTCGACCTCGTCCTGGTTCCCGACGGTTACTGTGGCGAGCCGCAGCGCCTCCCGGTTGTACTTGCGGGCCTCTTCCGCGGACTTCCAGAGCGTCGGGCGGTAGTCGAGGTCGTGGACGGTGATGCCGCCGGGCACGGTGGAGCGCGCGTCAAGGGCGGCGAGGGTCGCGCTGCGGCTCGGCTCGTCGGAGAGGCCGGTGCCGGTGGTCCAGAAAAGGCGGACGGCCGTGATGGCGTCCAGGTCCAGGTCCTCCAGGGCGAGGTTCATATCCGGGGCCTTCGGCTCGCGGTAGAAGAGGAGCGGGAAGTCGTCGGGAGGGTGTATCTCGCAGAAGACTATCGGCGTCCTGAGCGCAGGGTCCGTGCCGACCCAGCGAGCGTCCACCCCAAAACCTTCCAGCGCCTCGCGCACATAAGGGCCGAACCCGTCATCCCCGACCTTCGTGATGACCGCCGAGGGGTGGCCGAGGCGAGCGGCGGCGACGGCGACGTTCGTGGCGCTGCCGCCCAGGGACTTGGCGAACGACGTCACCTCGGCGAGCGTGGCCCCGATCTGCTCCGGGTACAGGTCCACGCTGACCCGGCCCATCGTGATGACCTCGAATTCGGTCACACCCTCTCCTGGCCCTCGCCGTGGCGAGTCTCCTCGGCGTCCTCCCGGAAAGCATCGGCGAGATGCGAGCCGCCGTTGGAGCGTTGCTTCTCGGTCTCCCGGTCCGAACGCTCGAACTCCTCCAGCTCCGCCGTAAGCCGGTCCATCTCCTCGCCGCCGGCCATCATCGTGACGACCTCCTCGCGGCTGACCTCGGACTTCTCGAAGGTCCCGTAACTCCTGCCGCGGTTCAGGATGGTGAAGCGGTCCCCGATCGGGTAGGCGTGATGGACGTTGTGGGTGATGAAGATGACGCCCAGGTTCCTCTCCTTCGCCTGGGCGATGTAGCGCAAGACAACCGCCGCCTCCTTCACGCCCAGCGCCGAGGTTGGCTCGTCCAGGATGAGGACCTTCGCCCCGAAGTAGACGGCGCGGGCGATGGCGACCGACTGCCGCTCGCCGCCGGAGAGGGTGCCGACGGGCTGCGACGGGTCGCGGACGTCTATGCCGATGCGGTGCATCTCCTCGCGCGTAACCCGGTCGGCTGTCGCGGCGTCGAACCGTTTAAACGGGCCGGCGCCCTTCGTGGGTTCGCGGCCGAGGAAGAAGTTGCGGGAGATGCTCATCAGCGGGATCGTCGCGAGGTCCTGGAAGACGGTGGCGATGCCGCGGTCGAGGGCCTCGCGTGGGGAGTTGAACCTTACCTCCTCGCCTTCGATCAGGAGCTTCCCCTCGTCGTGCTGGTGGACGCCGGAGAGGATCTTGATGAGCGTGCTCTTCCCCGCGCCGTTATCCCCGAGCAGGCACATCACCTCGCCCGCGCTCACGCGCATGGAGATGTCCTGCAAGGCGATGACCTGGCCGAAATACTTGCTAATCCCCTGCGCCTCGATAAGAGGCGTCGTTGCCGGGTCCGTCATCAGCGCGCCTCCGATGCCTTCTTGCGGATGTAGTTGTTGACGAGAACGGCGATCAGGAGCATCGCGCCCAGGAAGACCTGGAACCAGTCGGTGTTCACGCCGGTAAAGAAGATTCCCTGGCTCACCATCCCGAAGATGAGCGCCCCGAACATCGGTCCTATGACGGAGCCGTACCCGCCCGTCAGCAGTACGCCCCCAATAACCGTGGCGATGATCGCCTGGAACTCCCGCAGCGTGCCGCGCAGCACGTCGGCCGAGCCTGCGTCGAGCACCGTGATCGCTGCGAGCAGGGTCGCGGAGCAGGCCGTCGCCATAAAGAGCAGTATCTTGACCCGCCGCACCGGCACGCCGACGTTGCGGGCCGCGACGGGATCTCCGCCGGTACCGAAGATCCAATTGCCAAACGTGGTCCGCAGCAGTATCCACGTCCCAAGTATCCCCAGCCCGACCCACCAGAAGATAGAGACGGGCACCCCCGCGACCTCCCCGCCGAAGATACCGGCGAAGAAGCCATCAGACTGTACGCCTGAGACCTGGGTGCGCCCCGTTATGAGCCGCGTGAACCCGATGGTCGCTCCGCGCAGCGCGAAGAGCGAGGCAAGCGTGACGATAAACGAGGGCAACCCGGTCGTGACGACCAGGTAGCCGTTGATGAACCCCACGAGGAGCGCCACCGCGAAAGCCAACAGCAGGGCGGCCCACAGAGGCCATCCGTATTCCGCCGTGGGCAGCGCGATAAGGATGCCCGCCGCCCCGATCATGGACCCCACGGAGAGGTCGAACTCGCCCGCGATCATGAGCATCGCCACCGGGATGACGATGATGCCTAGCTGCGCCGAGACCTCCAGATAGCTTATGGCTCCGACAGAGGTCAGGAACCCGGAATCCCCGGCGACAATAGCAAAGAACGCGAAGACCAGGATAGCCCCGGCGACCGCGCCGAGCTCCGGGCGGTTCAGGAGTTTCCTCAGTACCCCGGAGCTGCGGAGCCGCTCGTCGGCGGGTCGGGTAGCGGTTGCCATCGCTCGTACTCCTTTCCCGGCGTGGGGAGCGAACGCGCGTCCGCCCCCCGCACGTTGCTGCTAGCGGATTCCCTTCTTGCTGAGGCTGATGACCTGCTTGGCGTTGTCCTTCGTTACGAACGCCGGACCGGTCAGGACTTCGGACTTGGGTATCACCCCGTACTGCGCGTAGTTCGTCAGGAAGACGATGGGCAGGTAGCCCTGGAGGTATTGTTGCTGGTCGACGGCGAAGACCAGCTTACCGTCGCGGACAGCCTCAAGCACCGCCGGGGAGAGGTCGAAGGTGGCGAGCTTCATATCTTTCGCCTTCCCGCTCTTGTCCAGGGCCTTCAGCGCCGGCTCCGCGCCCGTCGGGCCGAGAGTCAGCATCCCGTTGGCGTCGGAGTTCTGGTTTATGGCGGTCTGGATCTTGGCCTGCGCGTCCGTCGGGTCGTTGAGGTCGACGGAAATGACCTTTACCGGCCCCCCGAGCCCCTTCTCGAACCCGTCGCAGCGCTGATCGAGCGCGGCGTTACCGACTTCCTGGTTGATGCACAGCGCGTTGTCAACGCCGGCTTTGGCGAGCTGCTCGCCAGCTCCCACGCCAGCCTTGAACTCCGTCTGCCCGACGTGCGTTAGCGCCCCAAGCTGCTTGCTCACGTCAGCCCCGGAGTTGAGCGTGACGACCGGGATACCGGCGTCGGTGGCCTTCTTGATCGAGTCCTTCAGCGCGTCCGGGTCCGGCACCGAGACGGCGAGACCATCCGGCTTCGAGGCCACGGCAGCGTCGATGAGCTGGCTCATCTTGACCATGTCGAAGGTATCGGGCGCACTGTATTTGACGTCAACGCCCATGTCCTTCGACGCCTGGTCCACCCCGTTCTTGACCACGGACCAGAACGGGTCCGAAGCCTGCCCGTGGGTCACTACCGATATCTTTATGTCGCCTCGCCCCTTGGACGCCGCGCCGCCGCCCTGCTGGGCGCTCTGCCCTCCACCGCAACCGGCCGCCACGAACACCACCGCCAATGCCAGCAGGATACTGGCCTGGATCCTAACCGCTCTTCTCACCCCTTCTCCTTTCCATATAGGCCACCCCGGCCTCTTTTCCCCACGCTATTACGGTCTCCTTGCATCGAGAGTCAGGCACCCACCTCCTCCAGGAATGCGAGGCTCTTCTTCACATCTTCGATGGGGCCATCCCCAACGCCGGGCTCGGCCTCCAGCATCAAGTCCTGCTCCAGCACATACCAGCCACCGTACCTTTCCCTATCCAGGCACTCTACCACCAGCCGGAGCTCCACGTCTCCCTCTCCGAGCGGCCGGTACATCCCGCGCCGCACGGCCTCCTCGTAGCCGAGCCTTCCGGCCGCTACCGCTACCGCGAGACCGCGGTCCACGTCCTTTAGATGGACGTGCCCGATGCGTCCCGCCGCTCCCTCCACCAGCGCCACCGGGTCTCCGCCACCGACCATCACATGTCCGGTGTCCAGGCATATCTCAGTGTCGCAGCCCTCCAGGAACCGCTCTATCTGATGCGGCCTCTCGACGACGGTCCCGAAGTGCGGGTGCAGCACCACCGAGAGGCCGTGCCGTACCCCGATCTCCTCGACCGCCGCCACCGATGCGAACAGCTCGTCCCACTCCCTTTTGCCGAGGTCCACGCTCTCCTCGTAGTCCTCCATTCCCGTCGAGGCCGATAACACCAGCACGCCGCCGCCCGCCGCCGCGAATAGCTTCGCCTGCCGCTCCACAGACGCCATCTCCGCCTCCCGCGTCTCCGGGCGATGCAGCACGGCGGGCACGAACCCGCCGACCAGTTCGAGGCCGTAGCGCCGCAGCAGCCCAGACGCCGCCTCCGGGTCCGGCGGCAGGAAACCGTCCGGGCCGGCCTCGACTGCCCGGATGCCAAGATCCGCCGCCTCGCTCAGCACCCGCTCGGCGTTCATCTGGTAGCCCCATCCTGGGACCTCGCACACGCCCCAGGAGATCGGGGCTCCGGCCACCCGCCGCTGGCTCACCCTATCTCCGACATCTTCACCGGCCGGTCTTGAGCGATGGAGAGGTCCGCGGCCATCGCTATCTTGAGAGCCTCCAGCGCATCGCTGGCCGTGCAGGGGTTCTCCACCTCGCCTCCCACCAGCCTGACGAAGTGCTCCAGCTCGGCCCGGTATGCCCGCTCGAAGCGGACCTGGAAGTTCGCGTACATCGCCCCGTTGGCGGCCGCCGCGTCCGGCTCGACGGAGTGCAGGGGAGTATGCTTATCCACGCCGACCGCGATGCTGTCCCCCGAACCGAAGACCTCCGCCCGCACGTCGTAGCCGAGCGGGTCGTGCCGTCCGCCGGTCAGCACGGCCACCACGCCATCGCGCATCCGGATCATGGCCGCCGAAGTGTCCACGTCGCCGTACTTCCCGAACATGTCGAACTTCCTCACGCTCCCCGCCGCATACACCTCCTCGACCTCCCCGCCCGTCAACCAGCGCAGAACGTCGAAATCGTGGATGTGCAGGTCCCGGAAGATGCCGCCCGATGTCGGGATGTAGCCCTCGTGCGGCGGCTCGGGATCGTGAGTGGCGAGCCTGACGGAGTAGATCGTGCCGACCGTCCCATCGTCTATCCGGCGCTTCGCCTCGACGTACCCCGCGTCGAAGCGCCGCTGGAAGCCGATCTGCAACACAGCCCCCGACGACTCGACCTTCTCCACGATCTCGACCGTCTCGTCGTAGCCGAGCGCGACCGGCTTCTCGCAGAACGCCGGTATCCCGGCCTCCATCGCCGCCCGGATGAGGTCCGCGTGCGCCGACGTGGAGGCCGCTATAGCCACCGCGTCGAGACCATCGCCTAGCACTTCCTCTATCGTGCCGTATTCGCCGCCCAACTCCACCGCGAGCGCCTTCGCGCGCGCCGCATCCACATCCCCCACGACAACCTCGTCCACCCGCGGATTACCCGCGAGCGTCCGAGCGTGCAGAGCCCCAATCCTACCGGCCCCGAGCAGCCCAACCCTCATGCGCACCTCTCCCGAAATATGTCCCGCGTCCTCGTCTTCACCCTGTTTTGGAACCTTCCAAAACACGATTGCCATTATTGTCAGAGGCTGAAGCCCGTGTCAAATCGAGGTGGCGCGCGGCTGGTGAAGAGGTGCGGCTAGCTGGCGCTATCGTCGAGGAGCAGGGCTGCGTCCCTGTCGAGCAGGAAGGTAGTATCCGGGTGGCGCCGCAGCACGGAGGCCGGGACCTCTTCCGTTACAGGACCGTGGGCCGCGGCGCGTACGGCGCGGGCCTTGTTGGAGCCGGAGGCGAGGAGCAGGGCGCGGCGCGACTCGAAAATGGTCTTCATGCCGACGGTGATAGCGCGTTCCGGGGCGCGGCGCTCCTCGAAGTCCGCGGCGTTCACGAGCCGGGTGCTCTCCGCGAGGCGCACGACGCGGGTCCGGGACTCGAAAGACGCTCCGGGCTCGTTGAACCCTATGTGACCGTTGCGGCCGATTCCGAGCACGCACAGGTCCACGCCCCCCGCCTCCCGAATGGCCGCCTCGTAGCGCTCACACTCGGCCTCTGGGTCCGGCGCGGCGCCTTCCGGGACGTGGATCCGCTCGGGGTCGGCGTCCACCAGGCCGTAGAAGTTCTCACTCATATAGACGTGGTAACTCGCCGGGTGATCAGGGGCCAGGCCCAGGTACTCGTCCAGGTTAAAGAACGTCGCGGCCTCGAAGGAGAGTCCCTGCTCCCGGTGCAGCTCGACCAGTTTCCGGTACATCCCGAGCGGGGTGGTGCCGGTCGGGATCAGGAGTACAGCGCCGGGCTTCGCGCGCAGGGTCCGCGCCACGACATCGGCGGCGGCCTCGCTCACCGCGTCGTAGTCGGGGAGGACCTGGATCTCCAAAGCTGGCTCCGCTCTAGGTAGAGACCTCGAAGAGCAGGTCACCGGCGCTCACCTCTCCCGTCTTTACGTCTCTGATAGGGTGCTCGTCGGCGTTGGTGACGACGACCGGCGTCACGGGGTCGTAGCCCGCGCCCCGGATGGCGTCCACGTCGTAGCGCACGATGGGCTGTCCGGCCCGGACGTCATCTCCCTCCGCGGCTAACTTCTCGAACGCTCCGCCCTGCATCTCGATGGTGTCGAGGCCGAGGTGGACGATCAACTCCACCCCCTCCTCGGTCGCTATACCGAAGGCGTGCCCGCCCTCGAAAAGCTTCATCAGCCTGCCGGAGACGGGAGCTACCGCCTCGCCGCTACCATTGGGGACTATGGCGCCACCCTCGCCGGCCATCCCCTCGGCGAAGACCTCATCCGGGACCTCCGAGAGAGGGACTGCGCGGCCGGATATGGGGGCGAGTACCTCCACTAGCTCTCCCCCTTGAGGAGACGGTTTATCCTCTCGGCAATGCGGTCGGACTGGGTGCCCATGACCACCTGAGCGACCTTCCCGCGCTTGACCACGCCGGCGGCTCCGAGCTGCTTGAGCCGAGCGTCGTCGATCTTTTGCGGGTCGTCCACGAAGAGCCGGAGCCGCGTGATGCACCCCTCGACGCTCTCCACGTTGTTCCTGCCTCCCAGCGCTTCCAGCACGTTCTCCGCGAGCACGTCGTCGCGATCGCGTTCGGCCGTGGCCGTCCCGGCGGCGACTCCGGCGGGCGCACCTTCGCGCTCGGCCCGGCGTTCCGCCTCGCGCGCTGCCTCACGCTCTTCCCGATCTTCTGGCGCTCCGGGACGTGGACCGCGCTGGCTCTCGGGGAGGATCCAGTCCGAGGAAAGCCCGGTGGACGCCTCTCCGCGGCCCGGTGTCGCCAGATCGAACCGCTTGATAAAGAAGCTGAAGACGAAGTAGTAGATCACTGCGTAGACCAGCCCCACGCCAAGCAGGAGGATCGGGTGCGTGGTATTCGACTTGCTGAAGTTCAGCACGTAGTCGATGAGTCCCGCGGAGAAACCGAACCCTATCTTTATGCCGAGCAGCGTACACACCGCCAGCGCCGTGCCCGTCAGTATCGCGTGTACCAGGTAGAGGAGCGGAGCGACGAACAGGAAGGCGAACTCGATGGGCTCCGTGATGCCGGTCAGAAACGAGGCGAAGGCCGCCGAGAGCAAGATACCCGCCGCGACCTTCGGGAACTGAGCGTGACGGATCATGGCGAGGCAAGCAGCCGGTAGACCGAACATCATAATCGGGAAGAACCCGGAGAGGAAGTAACCGGCGCTGGGATCCCCGGCGAGGTAGCGCGAGATCTCACCCTGCACCGGCCCGTCCGGTCCCTTGTAGGTCCCGAGCTGGAACCAGATGTAGGTGTTGAGGATGTGGTGCAACCCTAGAGGGATGAGCAGGCGGTTGAAGAACCCGTATAGACCCGTCCCCAGCGCCCCGAGTCCTACCAGCGCCTGTCCCACCGCGTTTACCCCATCCTGTACCGGAGGCCAGACGAGACCGAAGACAACACCCAGGACCAGCGCGGAGAGCGCGGTTATGATCGGCACGAACCTCCGGCCACCGAAGAACGCCAGATAGTCCGGCAAACGGATGTCGGAGAAGCGCCGGTACAACCCGGCCGCCACGAGACCCACGATTATTCCGGCGAGCACGCCCATCGTGATATCCGGGTCCGGCGCTCCGTCCACCTGCGGTATGAGGGTCTTGAACACCCCGTCGAATACCAGGTAACCGACGAGTCCCGCGAGCGCCGCGGCTCCGTCTCCTCCGGAGAGCCCGAAGGCTATGCCGACGGCGAAGATCATGGGCAGGTTCTGGAAGACTGCGTTCCCAGCCGCCGCCATCCATGAGATGTCCAGGAGGTCCGGCTGCCCCAACCTCAACAATAGCGCCGCCGCCGGAAGCACCGCTATCGGTAACATCAGCGAGCGTCCAACGCTCTGCAGGGACCCCAAAACCCGGTCCCACCCGCCGGAACTACCTCGTCTATCAGCAGCCGCTGTAGCCATGTGTTCTCCTTCCGGAAACTGCAAACCCACCCTACGGACCGGACTCTACTACTATCGCGCCCCCCAGGCAATGATTCCGCTCCCGACCATGCTTCCAGATTATTTTTGACTTTTGTTCTTGACTTTGACAAAAGTCACGTATATCGTGTTGCGAACTTCACGGGGAAGATGGAGATATTGAACAGGGAAGGAGAGTAAAGGTGAGTTTGTTTTCGACACTGCTTCTGGTGCTCGGGTTGCTGTGGCTGTTGCAGATCCTCGGCACGTGGTTCCAGATGCGTCACTACAAGGAGGTTCTCTCGGGGATCACACGGGCCGGCACTGAGGGGTACGTCGGGGTGGGGAATGCGCGGGCGAGGTTCGGGAAGGGTGTGATCTTGATCCTGGTGTCCGGCGAAGATGGATACGTCACGCGGGCGCTCAGGATGCGCGGCAGGACGGTGTTCGCCAGGTTCGCGGAGCTGCCGGAGCTTGTGGGGAAGCACCTCGACGAGTTGCGGGATGAGGGTCAGGTCGCTCGGAACGAGGCGGCGACGATGCTCGCGGCCAGGAAAGCCGTGGAGCAGATAGACAGGATCCGGGCCGAGCGGGAGGTGAACGTGGAGGCGCGTTAGAGACGCAGCGAGTTGAAAGCTAGGACGCTAAGGAGAGTACATGCAAGTAATCATTGATCATCTGTCTTCAGGGACATTGACGCTCGGCTTACTCCAGGACGGCTCGAAAGCCCTCGCCGAACAGGGCGGGGCGCTCGGCGCTCTGGAGAAGGCGGCGGAGTGGTTCATCGGGCTGTTCCAGGCGGGCGGCAAGACGTTCGTCGGGTTCGTAACGGGCATAATCCCGACCCTGATCGTGCTGTTGACATTCTTCTATACCATCGTGAACCTGGTCGGCGAGCAGCGGGTGCAGGGAGCCGCCCGGTTCGCGGCGAGCAGCATATTCACACGCTACACGTTGCTGCCCATTCTGGCGGTCTTCTTCCTTACGAACCCGATGGCATACACCTTCGGGACGTTCCTGGAGGAGCGGTACAAGCCGGCCTTCTACGACTCGGCGGTCTCGTTCGTGCATCCGCCGCTCGGCATCTTCCCGCACGTCAATCCGGGAGAGCTGTTCGTCTGGCTCGGTGTCGCCCAGGGGATTCAGAGGCTCGACCTGCCGCTCGGGCCGCTGGCGGTCCGGTACATACTCGCGGGTCTTATCGTGATCTTCATCCGGGGCATCGTGACGCAGTACATAACTTTCTTCCTGGCTCGGCGTCAGGGTGTAGAGCTGTAGGGGGTGGAGATGCAGGGTAAGGAATACAGGGCAGTAAGGATAGAGCGCGGCGCCCAGGGATGGGGCGGCCCGCTCGTGATCCAGCCGACGGCGGAGAAGGACAAGATCGTGTCCGTAACCGGCGGCGGTATCTCGGAGGTGGCCCGCAGGATAGCGGAGCTGACTGGAGCGGAAGCGGTGGACGGCTTTCGCGCCCCGCCCCCCGAGAGCGAGATGGCGGCCGTGGTCGTGGACTGCGGCGGGACGGCGCGGGCCGGGGTGTACCCCCGCAAGCGTATCCCGACCATCAACCTGACCCCCGTGGGGCAGGCCGGACCACTCGCGCAGTTCATAAAAGAGGACATCTACGTCTCCGGGGTAAAGCCCGGCAACATTACCGCCGCCGACGGAAGTGAAGTGGCCTCTGGGACCTCTACAACCTCCCCGACCGGCGTTACGGACGGTCCGGCCGAGTCCGGGGCGGCGAGCCCGTTCGCGTCGCCATCGGGAGGCCGGGAAGATATGGGCGGCGGCTTCACCGGCTTCATCGCGCGCATCGGGCGCGGCATGGGCGGCGTCGTGGCGGTGCTGTTCCAGAGCGGACGGCAGACCATAGATACCGTGGTCCGAAACATCTTGCCGTTCATGGCGTTCGTCACCATGCTCATCGGCATCATAACGGCCTCGGGACTTGGAGATTTGATCGCCAACACGCTCTCGCCGCTGGCGAGCAACCTCGGCGGCCTGCTGGTGCTGTCCTTGATCGTCGGTTTGCCGTTCCTCTCGCCGGTGTTGGGGCCTGGAGCCGTCATCGCGCAGGTCATCGGAGTGGTGGTAGGAGACCAGATCGGACGCGGCGCCATAGACCCGCAGTTCGCATTGCCGGTCCTCTTCGCCTACAACGTGCAGGTCGGCTGCGACTTCGTACCCGTAGGGCTCGCGCTCGGCGAGGCCAAGCCCAAGACCATCGAGATCGGCGTCCCGGCGGTGCTCTTCAGCCGCCAGATCACCGGCCCCATCGCGGTGCTCATCGGCTGGGCGCTCAGCTTCGGGATGTACTAGGAAAGGTTGTTGCGAGACTTGAAACCTATCTACCTGACGGAAGTCACGGAGATCGGGCCGGAAGTCGCGGACTTCCTGGATTCGGGGCTCTTGATCCTGTTCGAGGCGGGAGCCCCGCCGGAGCTGGCCGAGATCGCGGTGCTGCACGCCCCGATCTCGCGCCGCGAGGAACCCCCGAAACCCGGCGACGTAGTCGCGTTCGGCCCCCACGAGTTCCGCGTTACGGCCATCGGCTACAAGGCGTGGGCGAACGTGCTGGACCTCGGCCACGCGGTATTCAAGTTCGACGGACTGGAGGAACCAGAGTTGCCAGGACAGATCCACCTCGACGGCCCGGACGCCGATAAGCTCGGCGACGTCGTAGAACCGGGGCTGCGGGTCGAGATAAAGGCCGCCTCGTGAGCCTGCGGATGCGGCTCGAAGCGCTTGAACGCGCTGGGACCCCGATCCGGGTCGGGCTCGTCGGCGCGGGCCAGATGGGACGCGGCTTTATAGCCCAGGTCGCCGGCATCCCCGGCATGGAGACCGTCGCCGTCGCCGACGTCGACCCACAACGCGCCCTGAGCGCCTTCCGCGAGGTTGGCATTACGGCCGTCGAGGGCCTGAACGGAGCCTCCGGCCGGCCAGCCGTTACCGGCGACGCCCTGGACCTCGCCCGGTCGGAGAGCGTAGACGTCGTCGTGGAGGCGACCGGCGTAACGGAGGTCGGTGCGCGGGTGGCGTACGAAGCCATCCAGGAGCGCAAGCACGTCGTCATGCTCAACGCCGAGGCCGACGCTACGGTCGGGGCGGTGCTCGCGCGCATGGCCCGCAGCGCCGGGATCGTCTATACGGGCTCGGCCGGGGACGAGCCGGCCGCCGTCATGGAGCTCTACGACTTCGCCCGCTCGATGGGCTTCGAGGTCGTCGCGGCGGGCAAGGGCAAGAACAATCCGCTCGACCCATCAGCCACCCCCGATTCGGTGGCCGAGGAGGCCGAACGCAAGCACATGAACCCCAAGATGCTCGCCGCCTTCGTGGACGGTACTAAGACGATGGTCGAGATGGCGACCGTGGCGAACGCCATCGGCTTCGCCCCCGACGTCCCCGGAATGCACGGCCCCGCCGAGACAGACCCGAGGAAACTCGCGCAGGTCTTCAGCCTCCAGGAAGAAGGCGGCATCCTCTCCAGCTACTCCACCGTAGACTACGTGCGCGGGGTCGCCCCCGGCGTGTTCGTCATCGTCCGCTCGCAGGAGGGGGCGGTGCGCGAGACCATGGAGTACCTCGGGATGGGAGCGGGCCCGAACCACGTCCTGTACCGCCCCTACCACCTCACCAGCCTTGAGACCCCCATCTCGGTGGCGCGGGCCGCGATCTATGGCGAGCCCGGCATAGTGTCGGGAGACGTGCCGCAGGCGGAGGTCGTCGCCGTGGCGAAACGGGACCTGGAAGCCGGAGAGAAGCTCGGGGGCATAGGTGGCACGGACTACTACGGTACCGTCTACGCCGCCTCGGAGGCCACGGACATGCTCCCGCTCGGCCTTGCAGCCGGCGCGCGGACCACGCGGCCGGTGTCTAAGGGAAGCGTCATACCGCGAGCGGCCGTGGAGCTTGCCGGCGACTCGTTCGTGGTCAACCTGCGCAAACTTCAAGACGT
The DNA here is from genome assembly GCA_035689095.1 of Rubrobacteraceae bacterium. GTDB lineage: Bacteria > Actinomycetota > Rubrobacteria > Rubrobacterales > Rubrobacteraceae > JACDDK01. The sequence continues at coordinate 12,668 of DASSMB010000150.1, forward strand.
GGCCATTGCAGGTTAAGCGGGCAGGCCGATGTTAAAACGGTATCCAGTAGACTACCGGAGCCTCACGGACGAGGATCACCTCATCCTGAAGGTCATCCGTCTCTACTACGAGCATGACCTGACCCAGGCGCAGGTGGCTTCGCGGATGGGTTTCTCGCGCCCGAAGGTCTCGAAGTTACTCTCCGAGGCCCGCGAGCGGGGACTCGTCAAGATCGAAGTGGCCGAACCGGCCGGGGACTCTACGTCGCTGGAGATTGCCCTGGAAGACCGCTACGGCCTGGAAGAGAGCCTGGTCGTCCCGACCAGCGAAGACCGAGAGGCCACCGAGCTATCGGCGGGCCGGGCCGGCGCTACACTCCTGGCGCGCGCCTGCGGCCGCGATACGGTCCTCGGGCTCTCTTGGGGAGTGTCGCTGCGCGCGCTGGCAGACGCCGCGGTCCCGAGGGCTTTCTCCTGCAAGAAGGTCGTTCCGCTCGTCGGCGGCATGGGCAATGCAAAAATACGGTTGCACTCGAACCAGGTTTGCGCGGCGCTCGCGGAGAAGCTCGGCGTGGAGAGCCTGGACCTGGCCGCCCCGGCCATCGCCAGCTCTCCCGAGAGCCGCGCGGATCTGGCGGCGCTGCCCGGCATTCAGGAGACGCTGGCCGAGGGCGAGCGCTGCGACGTGGCCGTCGTCGGCATCGGCGGGATACTCCCCAGTTCTACACTCGTAGAAGCTGGCTACTTCACGCTCGAAGAGTTCCTCGGGCTCCGGGAGCGGGGCGTGGTCGGCGACGTGTGCTGCCACTTCCTGGACTTGGACGGCGCTCCCCGCCTCCCGGGCTTCTCTGGCCGGATCGTCGGCATCACGCTCGAACAGTTGCGCAGCATCCCGCACACTATCGGGATCGCCACGGGAGCGGAGAAGGGTCCCGGTGCGGCGGCGGTCCTGAAGGGCGGTTACGTGAAGTCGCTGGTCTGCGATGAGGACCTCGCTCACTCACTGGTAGAAATCTCAAACGAAGGAGAGCTAGATGAGAGGATATAAAGACCGCAGGGAGCTATTGGAGGCGATGCTCCTGATCCGTCACTTCGACGAGAAGGTCAACGAGCTCTACGCCGAGGGGAAGGTCCACGGCACCGCCCACTTCTACGTGGGCCAGGAGGCGGTGGCGGTCGGCGTGATCTCGGCCCTCAAGGAGGGCGACGTCATCACCTCCACCCACCGGGGCCACGGGCACGCCATCGCATTCGGCCTGGACGTGGACCGGATGGCCTCGGAGCTTCTCGCCCGCGCCGACGGCTACTGCCACGGCAAGGGCGGCAGTATGCACATCGCCGACGTGGGCGCCGGGATGCTCGGGGCCAACGGCATCGTCGGCGGGAGCATGGGCATCGTCTGCGGCGCGGGCTGGGCGTTCAAGCGCCGCAAGGAGGACCGCGTGGCCGTCTGCTTCTTCGGGGACGGCGCGGTGGCCGAGGGCATCTTCCACGAGGCCCTTAACCTCGCAGCCATCTGGAAGCTGCCGGTGGTCTTCGTCTGCGAGAACAACCAGTACGGGATGTCCATGAGCGTGAAGAAGGCCTACGCCACGGAGCGCATCTCCGACCGCGCCTCCGGCTACGGGATGCCCGGCGCCACCGTGGACGGCCAGGACCTCGACGCGGTCAACGCCGCCGCCTCCGAGGCCATCGAGCGCGCCAGGAGCGGGGGCGGCCCCACGCTCCTCGAAGCCCTCACCTACCGCTACCTCGGCCACTCCAAGAGCGACGCCAACCTCTACCGCACCCGCGAGGAGATCACCATGTGGCGCGAGAAGGACCCCATCGTCCGCTTCGCCGGCACCCTGGAGGAAGAAGGTGTCCTGCAAAACGGCGGGCTCCGGGCTATGGACGATGATGCGAGGAAGACCATAGAGACGGCCCTGGAGAAAGCCCAGAGGGAGGCCGAACCCGAGCCGGAGAGCGCGCTGGAGGACGTGTATGCCTAACGAGGTCGGTAACAAAGTTCGAGAGATCACATACCGCGAGGCCCTTAGAGAGGCGATGGTCGGCGCGATGCGCGAGGATGAGTCCGTCTTCCTCATGGGCGAGGATGTCGGCGTGTACGGCGGCGCCTTCGGCGTGAGCCGCGGCATGGTCGAGGAGTTCGGCGAGGAGCGGGTGGTGGACACTCCCATCTCGGAGGCCGGCTACGTCGGGCTCTGCACCGGCGCGGCGCTCGTCGGGATGCGCCCCATAGCTGAAATACAGTTCTCAGACTTCATCACCCACTGCATGGACCAGCTCGTGAACCAGGCTGCCAAGCTCCGGTACATGTTCGGCGGCGAGGC
>DASSMB010000151.1:0-23757 GCA_035689095.1 Rubrobacteraceae bacterium
ACTGTGCGGTAGCGAGCGTGGTGAGCCGATGACATGAGAAGTCCATCGGAGTCGCAGTTCAGCGGCAAAGGTATGGACGAGGCCTGGCTACCCGATGACGCGCAGTTGAACGAGGAGGAAAGGCGAGATGACGCGAGCGGCTCTCCTGACCACGGTCATGATGTTGGCGATCTTCCTATCATCGGGGGTCGCGTGGGCGGCGATGATCAGGTGCGATGGCGGAGTCTGCCGGGGTACGAACAGCGGCGACCAGATGAACGGTTCAGCGCGCTCCGACAGGATGTACGGCCTGGCCGGTATCGACGTAATGAACGGTAACCGCGACAACGACTTGATGTACGGTGGAGGAGCCGCCGACAGGATGTTCGGCGGTTACGGCAACGACCGAATCTACGGCCAGTACCTAAATGACATGATAGACGGCGGTCCGGCATCGGACAGAATATTTGGCGGCTCTGGCAGAGACACGCTTTACGGCGGCACCGGCAACGACTTTATTTTTGCCGCCGACAACCAGTTCGACTCAATTGATTGCGGAGGCGGCGCAGACGTTGCGGTCATAGACTTCGAAGAAGACCAGATGAGCCTCAACGTCCCCCTGATCGACTACATCACCCTGACGAGATGCGAAACCATCAGGTACGGCTAACGTCTTTGCTTCGTGGAACAACAAAGGAGAGCTTTGTCCCAGATAACGGAGCCGGTACCGGCTCCGTTATCTAACGCTTGACCACGAACCTTGCCGTGTTGGTAACGCCCTGGTTTGGCTGGCTACCGAAGAGAGCGGTCACGTAATATATGCCGGGCGCGAGCGGTCTGTAGCGCGTGCTGAATCGAGAGCTGTTGAGCAGCGTGAACTTACGGCTCACCACCGCGCCATTATGCTTGATGATGAGCTGGACGTTCCCGGTGTGAGCCGGCAAGACCATACCGTAGATGGTCACGAATTTTTTGACCTTTACATACTTCGCGGAGGTGCTCACGGAGATGATCATATTTACGTTCACGTGCATCTGGGAGCTAGTGGAAGACTGTAGCTCATCCTCTTCACTTACGAACAGCGCCCGATAGTCGGTACTCTTATCTACTCTGACTCCCGTCAGGGAGAAGCTTCCGTCTACACCCGTGGTTACGCGGCCGTTTGGCACGGGACTCCAGGAAGTAGCGTCCTCCGGCCTCATTTCTAGAACGACCGTCCTGCCAGCGAGCGCGTCCGTACCCGAAGCTAGCTTGCCGGACAGGTTGGTGGTCCCTCCATTGTAGGTCAGGGTCGAGACGCTCGACGACAACGTGATCTCGGTCGGTTTGGGAGCAACGGCGTCTGCCCGTCCTGCCCCGGACTCGCCACCGGCTGAGTCCACCGCGGTGAACCGGTAGTATGACCGGGTTCCCTTCGGCGCATCTGAATCCATGTAGGAAGGTGCGGAGAGAAGGTTGGCGTTGAGCTTCGTATATGTTCCGTCAGGAGAGCCGCTCCGGTAGACGTTGTAGCCCGCGAGGTCTACCTCCGGGCTCACGTCCCAGGAGAGATTGACGCCGCCGGCGGAGCCCACCGCCTTCAGGCCGGATGGCGGCGCCGGAGCCAGGTCCAGGGTGGTCCCGTAGATATCGTAGACGCCGAGGTCCACTCCGTCGCGCTGCGACGTCCAGACCACTCTGTCTCCGTCCACGGCGGGATCGTCCTGCGGACCGGAGGCCGTGCTCACGGCGAACTCATCTCCGTTCGAGATATCCTCGCCGTAGATGTCCGTGCTGCCGACGCCCCGGTCGTCGGCCCAGACTACCACGCGGCCGCTGACCTCCGGCGCCCACTGGTCGCCGGCTCCCTCGGTCAGGCGGCGCTCTCCGCCGCCCGCCAGGTCGTAGGCGTAGATGTCCAGGTCTCCGGCCGTTCGCTCGTCGCGCCACACTACGGTGTCGCCGCTGATATCCGGGGCCTGCCGCCAGCCGCCGCTCGTATTGAGTTGCTTCTGGGCGCCGCTGAAGAGGTCCTTGAAGATGATGTCCGCCTCGCCGGCGCTGGAGATCTGCTGCCAGACCACGCGCTCGCCGCTCACGGCGGGGCTGCGCTGGTCCCCGGCTCCCGTGGCGATGTCCGACACCACTCCCGATGGGAGCGTCCTGCCGCGGACGTCCCAGTCGCCGCCGCTGTCGTCCTCCCAGACCACGAAGTCTCCGCTAATGTCCGGGTTACGCTGGTCGCCGGCTCCGGCGGCGATCTCGAACGGCTGCCCGCCGGAGGAGAGGGTCGAGAGGTCGAGGCCGTAGATGTCCCAGTTGCCGCTGCTGTTGTCCTGCCAGACGACGAAGCTGCCGCTGATGGAAGGGTTGGCCTGGGTAGCCAGGTCGTTGGTAACCTGCGTCTCGCCGCCGCCGGGCGAGAGGTCCCGGATGTAGATATCCCCGCCGCCCAGGCCCCGGTCATCAGCCCAGACCGCGAGATCGCCGCTTATGGCCGGTGCGCGCTTGCTGGCGCCGTCGGCGGCGACGGGAGATTCGGGGGCGACGACGGTAGCGCTCGCGGACGGCGCACCTATCAGGAGAGAAGCGAGCAGGGCCGCGAGCAGAAATAGCCAGGCCCGCGCTCCCGGCAGCGGTGAGAAACGGTGCTCCGATACCGAACGTACCGGCTGAACTATTACTGAACCTCTCACTGGCTTTCCTCTCTCGCTAAAAACTCGAAGACGATCCAGTTGAATAATGGTCCAGCAGGCGCGTCCCGCCATCGCAAATATGAGCGATCTTTCACTAGCTCAGTTGAGCTAGCTGCACGGCGCGAGGGGGGATCGGACCCGCTCATAAAGAGAGTCCCGCCCGAAAACGGACGGGACTCCAGAGAGTCTTCGGTCTTCGGGTGTTACTTGATCACCTTGAAGCTCCGTACCGGGCTCGTGCCGCCGAGGTGGTCCGCCTCTCCGGCGAAGCTCACGCTGACCGTATAGAGACCCGCCCGCGGCGGCTTGTATGAAAAGCTGTAGCGGGAGCTCTTTAGGGAGAGGCTCTTGTTGGCGAGTACCGGTGCTCCGTTACGCTTGATGGTCAGCTTGACCACCCCGGCATGGGCCGGAGCGACGGAACCGGAGATCACCCGGCTGTTTCCAAGCTTGAGGTTGGTCGCCGCCACGTTGAGACCGATCATCGCCTTCACCTTTACGACCACCATAGCTTCCGTGGCCTTCAGCCCGGCGTCCGGCTGTCCTGCGAAGCTGACCCGGTAGGTCGTGTTCTTCAGCGGCTTGACACCCGCGAAGGTGTACGAGCCTCCGGCTCCGGTCTGTGCGGTCGCGCCGGCCACGGCGCTGAAGGCGGCCGTCCCGGCGGGCTTCTGCTCCAGGACCACGGTCTTGCCCGGGAGCGCCGCGCCGTCGGAGGTGAGCGCGCCGGAGATGGCGGTCGTCCCTCCGTAGTTCACGATGGCGGCGCTCGCATTCGCGGTTATGGCGGAGCCGGTCATCACGATCACCTGCTTGCTGGCGCTCACAGAGGGCTGAAGCCCGGTCGTCGGTTGACCGGCGAAGCTCGCCCGGTACTCGGTGGTCTTCGCGGGCTTGACGTCCGCGAGGCTGAAGTTGCCGTCGGCGTCCGTCTTCAGGCTGCCGTTCGCCACGGCGGTGAACGCGGTCTCTCCGGCGGGCTTCTGCTCCAGGGTCACGGACCTCTTAGCCAGCGGGCCGTTGGCGGTCGAGAGCGTGCCGGAGAGTGTCGTCGCCTGTCCAGGTTCCAGGCTGGCGGGCGCGGCGTTGATGTTCGAGCTGGTCGCGATGCCGGCAAGATCCAGGGGCATCAGCGGGTGTCCGCCGGCGTAGGGGTCATCTACGTCGCCGATGGCGCTCGGGTTCAGCGCGGCGGCCGGGGATGGCTGACCGTAGACCCGCATGATGCCCCAGAGCCCGCCGGAGAGGTGATGGAAGAAGACCCCGCAGCCGTAGCGGTAGTCGCCGGGTGTGCCGCTGGGACCGCCAACGCTCGGCAGATCTATGTTCAGGGCGCGGCCCACGCTCATGCCGCCCGCGGTCCCGATCACGGTCGAGCCCGGATCGTCGGGCTGGGCGCGCCAGGAGTGGCCGGAGAGCTGGAAGGAGTGCTCGCGGGGCTTGTCCTCGCCCTGCAGGACCCGCATCCGAACCCGGTCGCCGGCGTAGGCCCTGAAGATGGGAGTATCCGGGTCGCCGTGCGCGCTGGAGCTGAACACGTTCGCCATGCCCGCTCCGTCCGGGCTGTCGTTCGCCATCGGGATGTAGCCGAGACGATGGTCGAAGGGCGCGTTGCCATAGTTGAAGCCCTTCTCGCCCTGGTCCTCGAAGTCCAGCGCTCCCGCCAGAGGCTCCGCCGGCGTGGGCGGATGGTCCGGGCGATCCGGGATGGGGACTCCGGAGGAGTCGCGCAGGTTCAGGCCGTCCTGGAAGAAGGTCGTGAACTCGCGGAAGTCGTTGTCCGGGCCGGGGATGCGGATGTCGGCGGAGACGCCGCTCTTTATCTCGTCGCCGGTCTTCGGGTCATGGTAGGTGGCGCCCTTGGGCTCTATGTTGAGCCCGGCGAAGAGACCGTGGTGCCGGTGTCCGCGCGCGTCGCCGAAATCGGTCAGGTTGGTTGCTCCCAGCTCGCCGGGGGCCACGTCGTCGGCGTACCACCGGTAGAGCTTCCTGTCTCCGGGAGCGACCGTCTCGTCCTTGTTGTAGCCGACAGCCGTGCCGTCCGAGCCGCGCACGTCGTACTTTACGAGCTGCGGGTGGAGCGAGACGCGCAGCCCAGCAGGTGTGCCGGCGTCGGGCTCGGTGGGCGCCTTGGCGTCTCCGTCAGTACCGGCGTTGCCGTGCTGGAGCCACGCAGGCGTCAGGTGATTGGTGAGACCAACCTCTATGCAGTCACCCTCGTTGGCCCGCAGGACCAGCGGCTCCGGCTTCTTCTCACCGGACTTGATCGCTGCTTCATCCGAAGCGAGGACGTAGATCAGACCGTAGGGATCGTTGTCTCCGGCCTTGTTGTAGGTCAGGGACTTCTGCATCGCGACGACCTCGTATTTCTTGACCGGAGCTCCGGCCGGGCACGGGGTGCCGGGGTTGTTCGACTCCGGCGGCGCGGATGATGTGGAGGATATGGGGCTGCTGGTCGGTACTCCGGCGACCGTCGCCTCGGTCGGCGAAGCGTTATCCGGCAGGGGCTTGAGCGAGGGCACCTGTTTACCGCGGGCCCGCAGGATGCCCCACATCCCGGAGTACATATCGTCCATACCGGTGCTCCCGTAGAGGTAGTCTCCGGTGCAGGTCTGATCCGTGGAGCCGCAGGTCATCTTCGGGACCTCGAAGTTGAAGGCCTCGGACACTCCGAGCTGCCGGGCATTGATAAACGGAGACTCGGGATCGTCCGGCTCTTCCTTCCAGCGCATGCCGTTCACGGTCATCACGTGCTGCTCCTCCTGGGAGCCCTGGATCAGGCGTATACGCACCGGGTCTTCCGAGTAGGCCTGGAGGACCGGGGTCTGCGGGTCGCCGTGCACCGTCGAGCTGAAGACGTGGGCGGGGTCAGTGGGGTTCCCGTTCTTGTCCGTCTGGCGCAACACGAACGGCGCATTGCGGTAGTTGACGCTCATAACTCCGGGGTCGTCGTCCGGGAAGTGCTCCGGCGCTTCCGGAGGGTTGATCGTGTCCGCCTTGACGCGGGGATCTCCGTCCTTCTTCGTCAGGGATACGAAGTCCTGTATCCCCAGCCCGAACTCCCGGAAGTCGTCCTTCGCGCCGGGACCGATGACATCCACGGCCGCGCCCGCCGCCGTCGCCGTGCAGGCGTTGGGGTCGGCGCCGCTGCCGCAGACCGGCCCGTTCGCCGGGTTGTTTATGGGCTGGGAGAAGGCGCCCGTCTTGGGGTCGCGGAAGTCCATGCCCTTCGGTTCCACGATCAGAGCCCCGAAGAGTCCCCGGTTCTGGTCCACGGCCGCGAAGTGATGGTCGTGGGTGAAGACGGTGCGGAGCTCGTAGTCGGCGTACCAGCGCTCGTGGATGGTCTGCCCCGGCTCGTCTCCCGACCACTGCGGGTTCCAGGTCCCGGGCGCGGGGTCCGGGACCCGGCATCCGTCGGTCCTGTTGCAGGACGGAGCGCCCGGACCGCCGTTCATGACGTCCTTGTTGAAGTTCATCTGCTTCTGCGTGAAGGCGGCCTCCTGGTAGTTCCAGCCGTTCGAGGAACCGTCGGAGCCGAGCACGTCGAACTTCACGAGATGGATGTGCTCGCCGAACATGTTGGTCTGGTTCAGGTTGGTGAAGGCGTCGTCGCCGAGCCAGTTGGGGAGCCGGTTCGTGAGGTTGTAGTTGATGCAGTCGCCGGCATTGGCCCGGAAGAAGAGCGGCTCAGGCTGGTTCTTGTACGTCCCGTCGGGGTTCTTCTCAAGCATCTTGGGGACATCCTTATCCAGCACGAGGAACCTTCCCTGCGTGTCATGCCACCCGGCCTCGTTGTAGGTAATGTCGCGCTGCATCACGGAGACGTTGTAGGTGATCTCGCGTGCCCCCGCCGGGCAGGGGTCGGTGAGCGGAGCGCCGGGCCTGGGCGTCCTGTCGCCGTAGTGGAGCTTCTGGACGTTCTTCTCCACCGCGAGCTTGTCGGCGACCTCTTTCTGAGCGGGGGTGAGGTTGGGGTCGTTGGGGTCTAGGTTCGGGTCGAGCGCCTGGCCCGCGACGATGCGCGTCGCCTGCTGCAGGTCCTCGCGCTTGACGGTCGTGGGATCGTCCTGGCTCTCGTCCACGTCGGGGGTGTTGGGGTCGTCCGGCCGGGCCTCGCTTATGCCGTTTATGGGCTGGGGCGCCCGCCAACCGAATTTGCCGGGGATGAAGCGCGGGTAACCGGGGTTGTCCGGCGTGGCGGCGGGGAGCGGCGTCCGGTCCGGGAGAGGTTGCAGGTTGCGGACGTTCACGCCGTCGGGGGTCGAGTTCTTGCCGTCCTCCAGCACGTCGTGGGTGCGGAAGAGTGCCCAGAAACCGTCCGCGAAGTGCGGGTAGAGGTGGCAGTGGAAGATCGAGTCTCCAATCGTCCCCTTCTTGCTGCCGGACCCGAAGAGAAGGTCCGCCGTGTACGACTCGCCCGGTCCGAAGGTCTGGGAGTCTATGGTGGTCGAGTCGGGACGGTTGGCGTCGGTGATGTTGTCCATCGGGGCGTCGCCGGTGTCGGCGGGCTCCGCGAGCCACTGGTGGGCGTGCATGTGGAAGACGTGAGTCTCCTTCACCCCCGCGAGGGCGAACCGGATCTTGGAGGGGTCTCCGACGTAGGTGTGGGTTACGTTGGAGATGTAGCAGGAGGTCGAGTTAAAGCCCGGCGTGCCGATTCCACAGTCCTCGACGCTCGCGGGGTCGGTGTTCTCCGGGGTCGGCAGCCAGGGGCCGGGGCCGCTGGCGAGCTTGATCATGGCCGGGTCTCCGGCGACCCAGGAGGAGAGCGAGGTCTCCTCGCCGATGCCGTCCGGGGCGCGGTTGCCCGGCGCTTCGCGGTGGCGCTGCTGGTCCGAACCGTAGTTGAACCCGAAGCCGATGCTGTGCGGGATCTCATCCTGCGCGAGCTGCACGCTCTCCCGGAAGGACTTGCCGCCCTGCGGGTGGATGTCGGCGTCCACGTACAGGCTGCCGCTCTGGTTCGCGGTTCCTGTGTAGAGAGGGTTCCCGCTCACCGGATCGGTCCAGGTGGAACCGGCGGGCTCGACGGCCAGCGCGCCGAAGAGGCCGTGCGCGACGCTGCCGCCGTCGCCTTCCGTGCCGGCGGTCGCGCCCTGGTCGCGGATCATGAACAGCCCTTCGGCGTTCGGGGCCTTCCAGAAGTAGGTGATCTTGTTCTGCCCCGGCGTGTTGGGAACGGTGGTGTCGTCGTTGTAGCCAACCGCGCTGCCGTCGGAGGTCTGCGCGTCGTAGGCGGCGCCGAAGACCTTCATGGAGGCGCGGGGGTTAGTCGGGAGCCCGTCGCCGCCGTCCGTCAGCTCGTTGGTGAAGTCCACCCTTACGCACTCGCCGGCGTTCGCCCGGATAACCAGCGGGCGCGGCCGGAGCCGCCGGTTGCCCGCGGGGTCCTGAGACGGGTCGGCTGCGAGCGGCTTGCTCCAGTTCTTCACGGCGGCCTTGTCGCCCTGAAGAACGTACATCTGGCCGTTCGGGTCGCTGTCGCCCCAGCGGTTGTAGGGGATGTCCAGGTTGATGGCGGCCACGTCGTAGGAACGGTCCGCCGTCGCCGCGCCGCAATCCGGAGCGGCCTGGGCCTCCGCCGGAGCGGAGAACGCGCCGAATAACGAGGGACCGGCGACGACCATCGCGCCCGCCGCTAGACCGGCCACCGCCGCGAGCGCCCGCGGGTGCCAGAAGCTCACGGTCCGCGGCGCCTCATAAGGCGTCCCGCGCAGCGCGGCGATGGAGAACAGCACGAGGAATCCCGCGAGGAGCGTAATGCCCGCGTCGCGGCCCGCCTGCGCGGCGAAGGTCCCGGCGCCGGCGTGCTGCGTCGCCAGGGTATCCGCCGGGACGCTCGCGAGCGCGTAGGCGAAGGCGGCGGTGAGCGCCCAGGTGAGACGAGCGGAGAATCCGGTAGCCGTTCCGAAGAAGAAAGTAGAGATCCGGCGAGAGAGGTAGGTGGAGACCCACAGCGCGAGCGCCGCGAGCGGCAGCGCGAGCATGGAGGTCTGGAGCCAGTGTGTCAAGGAACCGAGGCCGAACGCCTCATACGTCCCGAAGCTCGCGGAGTGGAGCGCCGCGCCGGCGGCGAGCGCCTGAACGGCGGCGAGCGCCAGGTAGAGCCGCGCCCTGCGGGACTCGTCCGCGAGCGCGACGAGCGTGGCGACGAGCGAGATCTCGACGGCCACGGAGAAGAGGTCGAGCGCCGCGGCCGGATGCACCTCTCCGGCGTGCGGTCCTATAAACGGGATTCCGGCGGTGCGGGTGATGATGTAGAAGGCGACGATCCCAAGGTTGCCGAAAGCTCCGGCGAGGAAGAGGCGGCGCCCCGGCCAGCGCAGGAGCGCCACGCCGAAGAGACCCTGGACGAGAGCGGTGATCAGGAAGAACGCCCCGTAGCCCCACCACTCCGCCAGGTGCTCCGGCGCGACCCACAGGTGGATACCGGCGGCCGTCATGGAGAGCGTGGCCGCCGCGTACAGGCCCAGGGAACGTGCCAGGGCTGTAAGGTTCGTGTTCTTCGCGGAGATAAAATTCGCCACCATCAAAGCTCTCCTCTTGAGTCAGAGTCCTCTACGCTAAGAATGATGGAACAGCGGAGCCCGCCCGCCATCGTGTAGATGGGCGATCTTTCTCTAGCCCACTTGGACTAGATCTTTCTCACGGACGCTATTACCGGAGCAGCCCGGCCTCTCCCACCGGCGCTACCTTCATCACCACCCGCCCGAGCAGGTCCTCCTCGGGCACGGCCCCGTAGTCGCGGGAGTCGCGGGAGTTGGAGCGGTTGTCGCCCATCACGTAGACGTGCCCGGGAGGCACCTTGTCCGGCCCGTAGAAAGTCGAATCGGTCAGCTCGTAGTCCACGTAGGACTCTTTCTTCCGCTCGCCGTTCACGTACAGCACGCCGTCCCGGACGGCGACCGTGTCGCCCGGCAAGCCGACGATCCGCTTTATCACGAGGTCTCCCTCCGGGTCGCGGAAGACGGCCACATCGCCGCGCTGCGGGTCGGTGATGCGGTAGGCCAGCTTGAGGGCCAGCACGCTGTCCCCCACCTTCAGCGTAGGCACCATGCTCTCCGAGGGGATCAGGAAGACCTCCGCCACGAACGGCCGCACCACCCCGAACATGAACGCGAAGGCCAGGAACAGTACCAGCAGCAGGTCGAACGCGCTCCTCCCGCGCCGCGCCTTACCAGCCTCGCCGCGCTCCACGATCCGGGTCTCCTGACTCGCTCTCTTTCGCCGGAGAAGCGTCAATATATTATCCCGGCGAGCCTCAGCGACCAGATGGCGAGCCCCAGAAGGAGCAGGGCGTTGACCGTAAACTTCCGGTACGCGCCGCCGAGGAGAGCGACCAGCAGGATAATGACCCCGACTTCCGAAGCCGTGGCCGTCATATCCAGCACCCCGGCCTCCTCCGCCACACCGGCGTGCGGCCCGACGGGCAGGCCGGAGGTGCGGGAGAGCAGGTAAACCAGGACTATCGAGAGGTTCGTCCAGACACCCGCGAAGGCCAGTCTCTGGTCCGGCCAGCGCAGGATCGCCACGGCGAAGAAGCCCTGAACCAGAGCGGCGGCGAGGAAGAACGCCCCGTAGCCCCACCACTCCGCCAGATGCTCCGGCATCACCCAGAGATGCACGAGCGCCGCAACCAGAGAGAGTCCGGCCGCTATATAGACGCCGACATCCAGGCTCATGACCGTCTCCGCGGGGCCGATCTTGCCGGACCGCTCGATCTTCGCGTCCGGCGGAGCGGTTATCCGGGCCGTTGTCGGGTTCTTGATCTCCATGTTCACAGTCCGCGATCCCTTCTGCGAGGTCTCTCCTGGTTAGCGAATCACCCGGAACGTCCAGGTCTTGTTCGCGCTGCGTCCCTGCGGGTCGGTGGCGACCACCTTCACCGCGTGCCGGCCGGGCCGGAGGGTCTTGCACGTGTACACGAGCTTCCCTGTGGTCTGGCTGTAGGCGAACTTCCCTATCTTGCGCCCATCAATAAAGAGCTGCACGCCGGACTTGGCGATCTTCGTCTGGGCATCCTTAATGCTCGCGGCGATAGTCGGCGTAAGGTCGCGAGTCTTCATGTTCGGCGTGGGCCGCAGGACGGAGATCACGGGCGCCGTGTTGGCCGGAGGATTCGGCGTCGTGTTCTCGGGGGTGGTGTTTCCCGGCGTCGTGGTGTCCGGCGTCGTCTGCTCTCCGCCGCCCCCGTTGTCTTCCCACAACGGACCGGCCTGGGAGGTCGGCTTCGCCGGGTCGGAGCTCCACGCGGGACCGTCGCTGCCGACCTCGAACTGGGTCATCATGTCGTGGTCCTCGTGGACGAGGTTGTGACAGTGGATCATGTACTTGCCCTTTTGCGGGGCGAACTTCATGATCATGCGCACCGTCTCGCCCTGTCCGATATACACGACGTCCTTCGGGCCGCGCTCCCACGGATGCGGCGGCCTGCCGTTGCGGTCGAGGATCTTGAAGTCGACGAGGTGGATGTGCACCGGGTGGAACCATCCACCCGACTTGTTCTCGAACTCCCAGATCTCGGTGTCGCCGAGGCCGGGGTTGGCGTCTACGCGGTTCGGGTCCCATACGTTGCCGTTGATGGTCCACATCTCCTGGCCACCGATCAGGGTCCGCTCGAACCTGAAGTTCCTGGTCTTCATGCCGGGGGCCGGCGTGAGGTTCATTACCGGCGTGTTCGGGTTCAGCTCCGCGGGCAACGGCGTGGTGTCCACCGGGGAGTCAACGACCTCGAAGCGCATGACCTTGTTCGTCGAGGCGAAGTCCACGATGTTCGGCAGGCCGAGGTTGTTGAGGTCCACCGTCTCTCCGGGGTTGTACCTGGAGAAGTCTATGACCACCTCGTAGCGCTCGGCCATCCCGATCCTCATGCTGTTTACCGCCACGGGCTCGGGAGCCAGTCCCCCATCGTGGCCGATGACGGTCAGCGGATCGCCGCTGCTGAGCTTGAGGTTGAAGCCGCGCGAGATGGAGGCGTTGAGGATACGGAAGCGGTACTTCCTGCGCTCGACCTTCATCAGCGGCCACGGCGCGCCGTTGACGAGGATCACGTCCCCGAAGAGGCTGGAGTGGCCCTGGTCGTCGAAGATAAGGGAGCCGTCGGTCCCGAAGATGGCGTCGCGCAGTACGAGCGGCACGTCGTAGTCGCCGCCGGGGATGGCCGTGCCGACGTCCTTGTAGGTGCCGTCCGCCGGGTCCGTCAGGCTCTGCTCGCGCTCGTCGTGGGTGATGTAGAAGGCCGCGCAGCCCATGTAGGCGTTGAAGCCGGTGACGTGGACGCCGTGGTCGTGATACCAGAGGGTGCGGGCGTCCTGGAAGTTCGGGTAGTGGTAGTCCTTGAACTCGCCCGGATTGGTCGTGTCGTTGGCGTAGCCGTCGTACTGCGGCAGCGAAGCGTTCCCGTGCAGGTGGACGGAAGTGTGCTCGTGGAGGGGGTTCCAGATCTCGTTCCTGTGCCTCACGACTACGTTGCGGCCTCTCTGGACCCGGATCGTCGGTCCGGGCGTGTGCCCTTCATATCCCCACACCTCGGTCTTGAGGCCGGGGATGATCTCAGGGTAGCCCTGTTTCATGGTCATCTCGTAGTAGTCGGTGGTGTCGTCCGTATGGACCGGCACCGCCAGCGGCGGTCTGACAAACGGCGCCACGAAGCGCTTGGGGAGTTGACTCTCGGCCAGGCGTTCGACCTGCAACTGCGTCCGGGCCACCCGCTCCAGGGGGAGCATTAGCGCGGCGCTGCCCAGCAGGCTCATCTTCAACATATCCCGGCGCGTGAGCGTCATCTCCATCTATCTGCACCTCTCCTTCGTCTCTCTCATCTCGTATGACAGAGCGGGGCATCAAAACCCAGGCGCTCGATCCAGAGACATTAAAGAGCGCCGGAGGGATGCGGACATCGCGCAAACGGACGAACTTTTCCTACCGGATTTAGGCTAGAAAGTTCTACTTAAACATATAGACATGACGTATAGATAAATGTATAGACGCCGGACTTCTCTAGCGCCGAGCGTCCTTACCCTAGCGCGCCGGGCGGCGGGCGCGGCAGGGCCTCCGTCTCGTGCGCCGCCCTCTTCATCAGACCGTCCCGCACAGCGGCGCAGCCTCGGAGATCGGCTTCGGACGGGCCGACTCGATGGGGTCGAAGCCGCCGGCGCCGACCTCGAACTGGGTCATCATGTCGTGATCCTCGTGGGTGAGGTTGTGGCAGTGCACCATGTACTTGCCCTCATTGGGGCCGAACTGCCCGAGGACCCGGACCGTCTCGCCCTCTCCGATGTAGGCGACATCCTTCGGGCCGCGCTCCCACGGGAACGGCGGTCTGCCGTTGCGGTCAAGGATCCTGAAGTCTATGAGGTGGATGTGCAGCGGGTGGAACCAGCCGCCGCTCTTGTTCGTCAGCTCCCAGATGTCTATCTCGTCGAGATGACACCTGTGGTCTACCCGATTCGGGTCCCAGATCTTGCCGTCAATCGTCCACTGCCCGTTCTTGCGCTGGAGCCTGAGCTTATGCACGTCCACTGCCTGGGACTCCTGCAGCTTCATGGGGTCGTGGGAGAAGCCGCCGGGGTTGAGGACCTCGGGGACATCGTTGCCGGACGGGTCCGTCGCCTCGCCGACCACGTCGAAGCGCATGATGTTCCGGGTAGACTTGAAGTCCGCGTTGTTCGGCAGCCCGCGGTTCTCGAGAACGACCTTCTGCCCGACGCTATATTTGGCGAAGTCTATGACCACCTCGTAGCGTTCGGCCATCCCGACGCGGAAGTGGCCCACGTCCACTGGCGCGGGGGCGAGTCCCCCATCATGGCCGATGACGGTCATGGGATCGCCGGAGCTCAGGGCGAGGTCGTATCCCCGCGAGACCGAGGCGTTGAGGATGCGGAAGCGGTACTTGCGCCGTTCGACCTTCATCACCGGCCAGGGACGGCCGTTGGTCAGGACTACGTCGCCCATAAGGCTGGAGTGGCCCTGGTCATCGAAGATCAGGGACCCGTCCGTGGCGAAGATGGCGTCCTTGATGACCAGCGGCACGTCATACTTGCCGGGTCTCCCACCTCCGGTCGGCCGGGCGGGGTTCGACTCCTCCCAGTACCCGTGAGGTATGGGCAAGCCGATCTCGTTCTGGTCGTGCAGGTGGTACTGGGCGGCGAGTCCCATGTAGGCGTTCTCGTCGGTGTGGTGCACTCCGTGGTCATGATACCAGAGCGTGCGGGCGTTCTGGTTGTTCGGGTAGTGGTAGTCCTTGAAAAAGCCGGTGGAGGTCGTGTCGTTGGCGTAGCCGTCGTACTGCGGCAGGGAGCCCGACCCGTGCAGGTGGACGGAGGTCGTGCTCTCGTAGCCGAGGACCGGATGCCTGTCCGGGAGCAGGTTCATCTGGCGGATGACCGTCTTGCGTCCCTGCATCACCTGGATCGTCGGTCCGGGCGTAATGCCGTTGTAGCCCCAGATCTCGGTCGGCGGCAACCCCGGCAGCATCGGCAACCTGGCCGCCATCATCTTTATCTCGTAGTAGTCGGTGCCGCCGTCCGTGCACACGGGCGCCAGGACCGGCGGTACGGCGAAGGGGACCTTGAAAGGCTCGGGCAGCCGGCTCTTCGGCAGCCGGTCGGCGCTCTTGAGCCTGGTCCGCGCCACCCGCTCCAGAGGAAGCATGAGCGCGGCGCTGCCCAGCAAACTCAGCTTCAGCATCTCTCCACGCGTGAGCTCCATCCCCGCACCTCCTCTATCGGGCTGCCTGGGAGGAGTCTTCTTCCGTAACCCGAGCCCGGAGCACGGAACGGCCTGCGAAAGTCAGAGCGACAGCGGCTGTCTCCTGCGCGAAATCGGCCGGGGCATCGCCGTGTGTAAGAAACAACGATCGGTCATAATGCGCGGCAGGAGTCAAGGACAACCTCCTTGTCTTCGTAACGGGCGGTTCGTCGGCGTCGGCAAACTCTGTCGAACCGTCCGGCTTATGTCCTCCTTATATCCTCATCAGTATTCAAGCGCGGCCCGGCAAGCGGCGCATCGCGCGTATGCGTGATTTTTGGCTAGTCCAAATCCTTTAGTAATATTGAGCTAGAAATATCAAGACGGCGGGTTGTGGAGGGTCCGGCCATGAGGCGGCGAGCTCGAGTATGGTCAGCTAATCCGAGAGGTTGGAGAGCGGGGCCTCGAAGCGGACGGTCGTGCCGGAGCCGGTCTCGCTCGTGATCTCCAGCCGTCCGCCGAGCCCGAAGGCCCGCTCCCGCATGCCGATGATTCCCGTTCCCGGCGGGGAGTCCGTGTCCAGGCCCCAGCCGTCATCGGAGACCTCGGTCCAGATCTCGCGCTCCGAGTATCCCAGTTTGATGCGAACGACTCCGGCCCCGGAGTGCCGCCGCACGTTGGTCAGGGCTTCCTGCACTATTCTCAGAAGCTCCATCCCGCCGCTACGGGCGAGCAGGTCTGAGAAACCGTCCTGCACCTCGACCTCGACCCTTATATCCGGCGCGCGCCGGCGGCTCAGCTCCAGGAGAGACTCAAGCAGACCCTCGAAGTTCTGGTCCCGGTAGCTCTGAAGGCGGAGGTCGTAGATCGCCTCCCGGAGCCCCCGCGCGGAGCGCAGGATCGTCTCTATCTGCTCCTCCAGTTCAGATTCCAGGTGCGTGCCCTCGGACTTCACCCGGGCCACCTGCAGAGCCTGCGCGGTGTAGGAGAGGTCCTGCAAGACGCCGTCGTGGAGGTCGCGGGCGATACGGTTCCGCTCGGCCTCCCGGATATCCTGCAGGGCCTGCTCGGTCCGTTTGCGGTCGGTGATGTCGTGTACGGTGACGCAGACGACCTCGCGGCCTTCGTAGAGGATCGTGCTCACCCCCACCTCCACCTCGACGACCGAGCCGTCCTTGCGCAGGTAACGCCGCTCTCCGACGAACCTATGCCCCTCCGAGAGCGTGCGCGCCAGGTTGGCGTCCACGTCCTCGCGGTCGTGGGCCAGCAGGTCGTAGACCTCCATCCCGCGCATCTCCTCCTCGGTGTAGCCGAGCATCCGGCGCAGGGCGGGGTTCGTCTCCAGGACGCGGCGCGACGCGCCATCGAGCAGGTAGATGCCCTCGGTGATCTGCTCTACGACCGCCCGGTAACGCTCCTCGCTCTGCTGGAGCGCCTCCTCCGCCCGCTTCCTCTCGGTAACGTCCCGGATGAAGCCGGTGAAGAACCGCTTGTCTTCCCGCACGAACTCTCCGAAGGAGATCTCCAACGGGATCTCCTCGCCGCTCTTGTGAAGTCCGGTGATCTGCACGGACCGCCAGTTAAGACGCCGACGGCCGGTCTGGAGGTAGCGCTTCACCGAAGCCTCGTGAACGCTCCGCAGGCGCGGCGGCATCAGCATAGTGAGCTGTTGACCGATCAGCTCCTCGCTGGTATACCCGAACACGTTCTCGACGGCGCTGTTCGTGAACAGCACCCGGTTCTTCTCATCGATCATGACAATGGCGTCCGAAGCGGTCTCGGTGACGACGCGGTAACGCTCCTCGCTCTGCCGGAGCGCCTCTTCCGCCCGCTTGCGCTCCGTTATATCGGTCGAGATGCCGCAGATCGCGTAAGGCTCGCCACCGGGACCGCGCAGGGGGAACTTGATCGAGGCGTAGGTGTGCATACCGTCGTCCTGGGGGACGACCTCCTCCAAATCCAGAGAGACCCCCCGGCGCAACACTTCCCTGTCGTTGGCGCAGAGCTGGTCGGCTATCTCCCCGGTGAAGATGTCGTGATCGCTCAGGCCCACCACCTGTTCCCTGGATACATGGAACAACTCCTCGAACCGGCGGTTGACCAGCCTGTACCGGCTCTCAAGGTCCTTGATAAAGACCACAGCCGGAGAGTTGTCCAGAACGGATTGCAACTGTTCCCCGCTCTTCCGGAGTTCCTCCTCGATGCGCTTCCGCCCGGAGATCTCCTGCTGGGCCTCCCTGTAGAGCCGGGCATTGTCCACCGCGAGCGCCGCTCTCCGGGCGAGATCCACAGCCAGTTCCAGGTCGGACTGCTCGTAGTGCCTGTCGGACTCCGCATAGACGAACGTTATGGCGCCGAGCGGCGTCTCCCTCGCGACAAGCGGCACGACCATATACGACGCGAGTCCCAACTCGCGCACGAGAACGCGTTGCTCTTCGTCGCTCACGCTCTCTTCTATCAGGGCTTCGGTGATCTCCGGGACCAGCTCCGGCTCGCCTGTGCGGAGGACCTGCGGCAGACCGTAGGGAGCGTCCGGGTCCGGCGGATACCGCTCCTGCATCTCCAGCGCCAGCGCGATCTTCTCGGGGTCTTCGTGGATGACGGCCAGCCGTTCGAGGCTCCCGTCCTCCTCGATCATGTCCACGGCGCACCAGTCCGCCAGCCGCGGCACCGACAGCCGCGCGACGCTCGCGAGCGTCGCATGGTAATCGAGCGACGAGGAGAGCGCCTCGCTCGCCTCGGCCAGGAAACGGAGCGCCACCTGATTCTCCTTCTGGCTGTCGAGCGCGGCTTCGGCTCGCCGCCTCGCGGAGTACATGGCCTCGACTATGGCACAGATGAGGACTCCCTCGGCCACGAAGATCCCCAGCGCCAGGAGCCGTCCCGGGTCGTCTATCCAGAGCGAGTGGTACGGCGTGAGCAGGAAGAAGTCGCTGGCGAGGGCCGAGAGCGCGGTAGCCACGAGGCCGGCCCCGAGCCCACCCACCAGCGCGCCCAGGACGATAGCGGTGAAGAACAGCAGGAACGGGCTCTCGTTTCGGAGCAGAGGATCGAGCAGCAGCTTGAGCGCCAGCGCGAGCCCGGCAAGCACCACCGCGCTCCCATAGCGCGCGGGCCACGGCAGCGTATCCCTCAACGCCAGCCAGCGGCTCCCTCTCGCTTCCGTGCTTCGCGCGAGCAACCGATCTCCCTTCGCAGGCGCCCTTCGCAAACGCGCCTATCGCACTCTCGGCACGGTCAATACTGGCATCGTCTCTGGTCCGGCGCATCACGCAAATGAGTGATTTTTCCTGGTCTCGGTATAGCGGCCAGCAGGAAAGAGAACGGTGAGAATGAGATCTTACGATTCACGAGCTTTCGGGAGCGTCCGCTGCCGACCGGAGGCGAGCGGTCCCGAAGGTCCTGACCAGGGGTCCTGGCCCGGAGGCGCGGCCTAGCTCAGAGGGGCGTGGTGCTCGGTCCGGTCCACGACGGAGAGCAGGTCCGAGAGCTGCATGTCCGCAACCGTCGAGCGCTCTCCCTCAAGAGACACGACCGAGTAAGGCTCGCAGTCCGGGTAGAGCTCGACCCAGTTGCGGACTCGTTCTCTGACGAGAGAGGTCGCCTGGCTGCAGACCACCAGGTCCGGGTGCAGGCGGAGGACCTCGCGGTTGAGGTCCCCGGACTCGGCTTCGAACACGTCGCAGTCCGGGCGGAGTTGCCGGAAAGCTTCGGCCACGGCCTCGCGGTAGGAGCGAAGATCGCTGGATATCAGTATGCGCTTGACGTTCATGGGCTCATGATAAGTCGCGGAATAACTTTCTCCATCACGAAAACTGGCGATCTTTTCCTAGCTAGATTGGGCTAGCCCTTCTGGAGCAGGCGCTCCGCACGGTCCACCACGCAGAGCAGATCGGCTAGTTGAATCTCATTCACCTTCGAGACCTCGCCCTTCACGCTGATCACGGACTGCGGACCGTATTCCGGGTAGAGTTCGACCCAGGCCAGCACTTCGCTCTCCACCAGGTCCGTGACGGCGCTGCAGATCACTATATCCGGCCCGAAGCTCGCGACGGAGCCGTCCATATCCTCCGGCTCCACGGTCATGATCACGAGCGCGGGCCTCAACTCGTGCATGGCCTCGGCGATGACCTCCCGGTAGGCTCGCGGCTCGTTGGCCATGAGCAGACGTATCCGGCTCGGTTCGTGCGCCACGATGTCCGCACCGACGGCGATGGTCCTGTCCTAACCTTCCGGCCGCGCAGGCCAACGGAGATTACGGATACCCGGCACAGTACCTATCTCCACGAGATATCCCAACTCCCCCCTCCCCGCGCGAGACGCCTCTTGCGCCCGCTGCCCTGCCTTTCGTCCCGCTCTCGTCCCGCGAACTCGCGGGAATTCCGCTTAGTTTAGCGTATCTCGACGACTCCGTTCCGGGCCGCGAACACGAGGGCCTGCAGCCGCGAGTGGACGCCGAGCTTGTTCAGGATGTTCACCATGTGGGTGCGTTCCGTCTCTATCGTGATGCTCAGCTTCTCGGCGATCTCCTTGCTGTCCAGCCCTTCGGCAAGGGACTGCAAGACTTCCTTCTCGCGCCGGGTGAGCTTCTCGACCGCCTTCTGTACCTCGTACTCTTCCTGGCGCTTGCGGCTGACCATCCGCAGCATCTCGATGGTCTCGGTCGGAGAGAGCAGGGCTTCCCCCCGCTTCATCCGCCGCACCGACTCGACGATGTCGCTTATCGCGGCTGCCTTGTGCAGCACGCCCGCCGCGCCCTCCTCGACCGCCCGCGCGAACCGGGCCGGTTCCAGGCTGGCGCTGAGGACCAGGGTCGATATCTGAGGACTCGCGGAAGAGAACTCGTCGATCAACTCGAAGCCGTCGCCGTCGGGGAGACCAAGGTCCACGACCGCTATGTCGGGTCTCTTATCCACGCTGCCAACGATTTTGCGCGCCTCGGCCAGGGAGCCCGCCTGAGCCACAACCTCAAACTCCTGCTCCCTGTCGAACATGAAGGCGAGCGCCTGACGGAAAGAGGCGTGGTCCTCGACGAGCATGATGCGCGTCGTCCCTGTATCCACACTCTTGTCTATGATCATGGCCTTTCTTCCAGCTTGATATCCATACACCGATTATGACGCTATTGCCTCTTTACTACCATAACGCAAACGAGGTAGTTTTTTCTAGCCCATATGGACTAGATTCCTCTTCCATCTTGATGTTCCATTGCGGACACTCTAGCGTGAACTCTCTAAGTGAACACCCTGAGCGAACGCTCTGATCGGATGATCATTCCGCTGTCAGGCGCTCTAGCGGGACTTCGAAACGCATCCTGGCGCCGTGTCCGGGTTCGCTCTGCACCCTAACCTCGCCCCCCAGTTCAAGGGCCCGCTGGCGCATCGAGGACATGCCCACGCCACCCCCGGAGTCGGTGAGCGTGAAGCCCGCGCCGTCGTCCGTCACCTCGGCCCAGGCGGTCTCCCCGTCCAGGCCCAGCTCTATCTGGACGTGGTTCGGGGAGGCGTGGCGGCGGGCGTTAGAGAGAGCTTCCTGGATGATGCGCAGAAGTTCCTTGCCCTTGCGCTCTGGAAGTTCCTGGGGGAAGTCCTCTGATATGGACATGTCTATGGTGTATCGATTGCGGACCATACGACGGTTCAGCTCGAGGAGCGCCTGCATCGAGGCGAGTAATGAGCGCTCCAGCGTCTCGCTCAACCGCAGCTCGAAGACGGCGACGCGCAGCCCCTCAACGGAGCGCCGGAGAGCGGCGGCCGTATCTTCGAGGGCCGGAGCGCCGCCGTCCTCGGAGGTGACCTGAAGTATCTGGATCTCCTGCAGGGCGTAGACCATATCCTGCAGGATGTCGTCGTGCAGGTCGCGGGCTATGCGGTTCCGCTCCGCCTCCCGGACCTCGCGCATCGCCGCCTCGATCCTCTTGCGCTCGGTGATGTCATGGGCGACGATGCACATGGCGTTCCTGCCTCTGTACGGGATCGCGCTGGCGCTCACCTCCACGTCCACCGACGTGCCGTCCTTGCGCCGGTACACCCGCTCCCCGAGGAAGTCGCGGCCCAGGGCGAGGATGCGTTCGACTCTCTCGTCAATACTCTCCCGCTCGTGGTCGACGATGTCGTAGAGCGTCATACTCCGGATCTCCTCCTCGGTGTAGCCGAGCGAGCGGCCGAGGGCGGCGTTGGCCTCCAGGACCTCTTTCGTCTCCACGTCAACCACGAAGATGTTCTCGGCCGCCTGCTCGACCACGGTGCGGTATAGCTCTTCGCTCTGGATCAGGGCCGTCTCGACGCTCCGGCGCTCGATGGCCGTGGCGAGCACGTTGGCGATGACCCGGAGGAAGTTGACGTCGTCGTCGTCGAACGCCCGCTGCTCCCTGACGTACGCCCCGAGCAGGCCGAAAGGCCGCTCTCTCCTGCGGATGATCACGCTCATCCCGCTGACCACGCCGTGATCCCGCAGCAACCGCGACCCGTCGAAGCGCGTCTCGGCACGCAGGTCCTCCACTATTACCGGCTCGTCGAGCGCCAGCGTGTAACCACCCTGAGAGCCGGGGTCCGCGCTTACGGTAGCTTCTCCCACACGCCCTTCCTCCCAGCCCACCCCGGACCTCAAGAGCATACTCCCGCTATCGGGGAGCAACTCCAGGATCCCGCAGCAGTCCAGGTCCAGCACTTCCGCGATACGGGAGACCGCGTAGTCCATGAGGGTCTGGAGGTCTCCTCTGGCGAGCGCCCGCCGGCCGATATCCGCGACGGCTTCCTGCTCGCGCGCCCTCAACCGGATCTGCTCTTCGGCCCGCCGGCGCTCTGTTATGTCCTCGAAGACCGCGTATGCCTGGTACGGGGTGTCCTCATCCTCCCTGAACTGCGGCACGGCGCTCACGTTGACCCAGCGGTACTCGCCCGTCTCCGGGACGAAGACACCAATGACGTCGTTCCTCACCTCTCTGCCGGTCTTCAACGCCAGGACTATCGGATGCTCCTCTCCGGGGTAGTCCGATCCATCCTCGTGGATCGCGCGCCACCGCGGGTCCGTCGAGGTCTTCCCCTGCATCTGCTCCAGCGTCATCCCGAGTATCCTCTCGGCGGCGGAGTTCGCGGAGATTATCCTGCCGCCGGCGTCCTGGTAGACGACGCCCTGCGTCATGGTCTCGAAGAGGGTCCGGTATTTCTCCTCCGAGATCCGGAGCGCGACCTCCGCCTCCTTACGCTGGCCGATGTCCTCTATGACGGCGATGAAATATCCAGGTTCTCCCGAGTTATCCCGCACCAGCGAGACGGTCAGGTTGATCCAGACGATGGATCCGTCTTTCTTGAAGTAGCGTTTCTCCCTGGTGTAGGTAGATATCTCGCCCTCCAGCATCCGCCGCATCCCCCGGAGGTCGTCCTCAAGGTCGCCGGGATAGGTTATGTCCTGGAAGGTCAACCCGCGCATCTCCTCGGAGGTGTAGCCGACGATACCGAGGAGCTTATCGTTCACCCTCAGCCAGTTACCGTCGAGCCCCACGATAGCCACGCCGACGGCGGCCTGATCGAAGGTCGCCCGGAACCTCTCCTCGCTCTCGCGCAGCGTCTCCTCGGCTACCCTCCGCTCGGTCACGTCGCGCGTGTTGACGACGATCCCGCCGACGGCCGGGTCGTCCAGCAGGTTAGTCCCGACCGCCTCGAAGTAATGCCAGGACCCGTCCCTGGCGCGGACCCGGTACTCGACCGCCGCGTGGACCTCGCTATCCTCGATGTACTTCGCGAAGGAGTCCCGCACCCTCTCCTGGTCTTCCGGGTGTATATAGTCGAAGGCGTTCGTCCCGATCCGCTCCTCCGGCGTGTAGGCGAGGACGCGCTCTATGGCCGGGCTCTCGTAGAGGATCTCCCCGCCGGCGTCGAGCACGACGATGATATCCGAGGCGTTCTGGACCAGGGAGCGGAACCGCTCCTCGCTCTTCCGGACAGCATCCTCCGCCCGGCGGCGATCTGTCGTATCGGTCGTATATATGCGCAGTAGATCGCTCTCCGGCACGCGCGAGATAGTCTGCTGGTAGAACCTCTCCCCGACGCGCACCTCCCGCGTTATTGGCCGTCCGCCGGAGGCCCAGATCCTCTCGTACGCTTCCCGAAGATCCGCCAGAGCGGGATGGCGGGACCCGAGCGTCCGCACGTTCGGGAACTGCGCTTCCGCCGCGGGGTTTAGGTAGGTCGGTTCGCCATCGAGCGTCGTCTCCACGATGGGGTTGGGGTTGAGCATGGGGAAGGACGCGAGCCAGATAAGCTCCTCCTCCGCCCGCCGGCGCTCGCTAACGTCCTCGTGCATCAGGACTACCTCGCGCACCTTCCCGGCCGAGTCCTTGACCGGGTAGACGTATGCCTGGGTCCAGAGCACCGGTTCGTCCTGCTGGTTGAGTTCGGGGATCGACTCATAGCGGTTGTACGCTATCGGCGGGATACGGACGGGCTCTCCCGCGAACCCCTTGAGTATCTGGGGCATGACGCCCTGCTCCACGAGCTGGCGGTCCTCCAGCAGGTTGTAGTCTCCAAGACCTTCCAGGTCCGTCCCGAACAGCTCCTCCCATGCCCGGTTCACCTGGAGCGTGCGGCCGTGGGGCGTGAGGATCTGGATGCTCAGGGGCGACTGCTCGATCATGGTGCGGAAACGCGCCTCGGAGATCTGCAACGCCTCCTGGGCCCGCCGCTGCTCCGTTACGTCGCGGAAGATGTTGACTACCAGCCGGACGTTGCCCCGCTCGTCGAAGATCGGCGTCGCGCCGACCACGGCCCACCGCTCCTCGCCCGTCGCCAGCTCATAGAAACACAACGTCCTCTCCTGGACCGGCTCACCCCTGAGCGCCTGCCGGCCCGGAAGCGCGGAGAGGGGCAGCGGTTCGCCGGACTCGTCCAGGATCTCGAACCGGCTCAACACCTCTTCCAGCGGAGCGTCGACGAGCGCTTGAGCTGATGGATAGCCAGCGATCCTTGCTGCGGCATCGTTCGCGTAGATGAGATGACCTGTTGGGTCCTGGGCGGTGATGCCGTCGGTGACTCCCCGCAGGATGACATCGAGCTGGTCCCGGGAGTTCCGCATCTCTTGCTCGGCGATCTCCCGCTCGGCGATCTCCCGTTGCGCATCCTCGAAGAGCCCCGCGTTGTCCACCGCCAGGGCTGCCCGGCGGGCGAGCTCCTCGGCCAGCGCCAGGTCCGCCGCCTCGTACCGGCGGCCCGACTCGGCCGACACCAGCGAGATCACCCCGAGCGTCCGCCCCCGCGCGACCAGCGGTACCATGATCGCCGCCGTGAAGCCGATCTCGCGTATTAGCTTCAGATGCTCCTCGTCCCGCGCGGCGGCGATCAGCATCTCATCGGGGATCTCGGAGTAGAGCTCCGACTGGCCGCTCCGAACCACCTGCAAGGCCCCCACCGAGGATTCG
>DASSMB010000152.1:0-8744 GCA_035689095.1 Rubrobacteraceae bacterium
CCGGCAACCAGCAGAGCGCCAGCGCCAAGCGTGATCAGCGAAGCGCCACCCGTGTCAGGCAGCGTGCCGCTCGAAGCAGCCGCGCCACCGGAAGAAGCCGCGCCACCAGAGCTGGCAGCAGCCGCGCTGGAGGAGCTGGAGGAGCTCATGTCCTCGCCGCCACCCATGTCCTCGTCGCCAGTCTCGTTGCCAACGCCGCCGAGGCAGCCGTTGACCTGCTCAACCGAGATGCCAAGCTCGTTGGCTATGTCGGCAGCGGCCGCGCTGCCAACGTCGCCCGAAGCCGCAGTGGCATCGCCAGCCTGGGTCTGCTGGGCAGCTACAGCCGCAACCTGCGAACAGTCAACATACTGAACGTTAACGTCGCCGCCGGTCGCCTGGGCGAAAGCCGGAGCCGCGGCAACCAGCACCATTGCCAGCATAGCGGCTAGCATCATTACCTTCCTCATACTTACCTCCCTCATTGGTACACCATCAACAACCATGATTTTTAACACGATGGACAGCATCTGTAAACCCTATTCTCAATAAAACTTAACAAATCTACTTTTGTTTTTCTCGTACCTTCGTGTATGGGTTGCAAGGTACTGCCCCGGGCAACCAGCCTGCATACAGTAAAGAGAGCCCCACCACTGGGGGCTCTCTCCTCGTAGTAGGATTCTGAGGCTGGCTCTCTACGGCTTCTAGCGAGAACCGAAGTCCGCGGTCCACATGGTTACGTTCTTTGTCCCCTTGTAAGTCCCTGTGGCAGCACCGATACCGATCTCTTTGTACTTCCCACTGAGGATGTTCGAACGATGGCTGGAGCTATGCATCCAGGCCTTAAAGATAGCGTCTGGAGAGCCCGAGGAGCCACTACCATACGCGATATTCTCGCCATAGGTCCGCCAGCGATATCCGAACTTGTGCAGGCGCTTACCGACGTTGCCGTGTGCGAAGTAGTCCTTACGGATCATGTCCTGTGAGTGAGCGCGAGCGGCCTTCTCCAGGGCGGGATGTACGCAGAGGCGTGAAAGCCCGCGGTCGGCACGGGTCTTGTTATGGTGGTCCAACATTCGCTTCTCCGCCTGGGTCAACTTGACGATGGTGCCCGTGCAGCCCTTGACGCCCACGGTAGCCGCATCGACCTTCTCCGGCTCTACAAGCGTAACGCCAGCGACGGTTACGGCAGACAGGAAGAACGATGCGAAAACAACTGCCAGATATCTCATCAACTACTCCTTTCGGTTACAAACTCTCGCGTGTTTAGATTACCTACCCCCCAAACTAAATCTTTAGTAACGCGGAATGGCTGTAATAGCTCTAACCACGCTTACTGGCTGGATCGGCGGCCAGCGGGTCTATGAAAGCCTGATAGGTCGCGAGGGACATCTCCCGGATGGCGGCGCGGGCCTCGTCCTCGGTGGTATTCCGGCCAACAACGACTATAAAGTAGTTGTTCTCTTTCCCATCCGGGCTCTTGTGGAAGATCACACCGGCATCGCTAAAGGTGTCCTCGTAGGAGCCGATCTTGTGTGCGACGCGGGTTCCCTTGGGGAGGGGTTCGGGGAGACGGTCCTCGTAAGCGGTGCCGGTCATCAGGGAGAGCATCTCGGAGGAGAGATCCGGGGTGGTGTAGCCGGGGTCGGCGATGGCCCGCAGCATGAGCATGACGTCCCGGGGGGTCGTGGTGATGGCCTGGTAGTTCGTGCCCTGCGCTCCCAGACCGGCCAGCTCGGCTTCGATCTTCGCCCTGCCCAAACGGCGTTCGAGCATCACCCAGGCCGTATTGTCGCTCTCTTTAATGAGGTATGAGGCGCACTCGCGCAGGGTCATGGTGGAGCCTACCGGGTAGCCGTTGAGGACGCCGGTACCATAGTTCTGCACGTCGGAGGGGAGGATCGAGATCTTCTCGTCGAGGCTTAGCTCGTGGCGGGCCGCGGCCTTGTAGAGGGCGATCAATACAGGCAGCTTCGCCAGGCTCGCCGCCATGAAGGGCCGGTCAGGGTTGATGCCGAAGGTTTTTCCGGATTCGGGTTCGTAGACGGCCGCCTCGTAAGTCCCGGTATGAGAACGGGCTATCTCGGCGAGCCGCGTGTCGAGTTCCTTTACCGAGACCTCCGTAATCGGAGGGGATACCTGCGCGGCCACCGGGGTCCGCACCCGGTCAACCTTCACGGGACCGGCGTTTGAGACCACGCGCGAGAAGAGGAAGAAGACGCCAAGAAGGGCGAGAAATATGAGAAAAGCTATCCAGCGCCGTCTCCGGTAGACCGAGCGCCGATCCAGGCGGGCTTGCCTGCGACGCTGTACCCGCGTGCGTTTCTCGACTTCAACGGGCGTCGCCTTTCTGGGCGCCGGTGCGTAGATATCTCCCCCATTTAAACGTCTCGCTCCGGCGCACGAGCGCCGGACCTATTTGGACCTATTTATTTATCGACCTGATAAAGGTAACGATAAATACCGCCGAGATCAACATCAAAGCTCCGGCGGCGATGAGGCTGAGGGTGGCGACCAGGATCGTCCCCGCGCTCGCGGTGCCCGCCCATTCGTTAGTGGCCCACACGAAAGCGAAGAGCGAGGCAAAGAAGGTGAGCAGGATCAGGATCATGCCGCCGGGCAGGTCCCGGATCTGGATCGCCGCCCGCTCCACCACGTATGGGATTCTCCCTTTCGGATATCCGGTGTCCCGCACCTTATCCACTGCGCGCCGGAACTCCTCGTCGCCCACGACCCCTATTACCCGTGACAGGTAGTAGGCCTCGGCCGGCGGTTTGCCCATACGCAGTAACTCCAGGTAATTGCGGCGGTAGAGATCCACCGCCCCGGAGTGCGGAGAGGCGAGCTGCTTGAGGAAAGCGTGAGTATCCAGACGGGTGGCGTAACGGCGGGCCTCCTGCTGAACGACGCGCGCATCCCGGCCGGAGCCGCGCCTGGGGCCGTCCGTGATCTCGGAGACCTCCAGAAAGAACATCTCGCGGGAGAACTCGATGGCGCTCTGGCGTTCGCGGCGGCGGGAGGAGATCTCCGTCCGTATCCCCCGCGAACGGTACTCCTCGCGCCGGAGACGATAGACCTGCTCCTGGTAGAAGTCGCGATCCGTCAACTCGTCGGACGAGTCTCTCAGCCTGTAGGCCTCTTCGAGCGTCTCTGGGATCTTTCTTTCTTCCATAAAACCTTGTCTACCCCGCGCTCAAGCTCTTACGCGCCAAGCCCTTCCTGGACCCCGAATGATACCATGAGAGCGACAAATCAAATACCTACTTACCACCCTCCAACCGCCTCTCGTCGGCTCTTTCTTCGTGATCCCAGAGACTGTAGAAGATACCGCCTCCCCGAACCCGCACGTCGAGGTGTCCTTTGGAAGCCAGGTTCTCCAGCATCTCGTCGGCCTGCCTCACGGAGAGCGAAGTCTCCATCGCCGCCTGAGCCGGGGTCAACTCGCCGCGCCGCTGCAACGCTTCGAGCAACTCCTTCTCCCTGGAATCCCGTGGCGGCAATTCCGAGCGAGCCTCCACAAGGCCCGCTACCCCCCGCGCAAAGACGCCGAACGCGGGGAAAACCGCCCACCCGAAGACAAAGATCAACCACCAAAGTTGCGTAGTCAGAACGAGAGCCGCAGCAAGAAGGATCAGACCGCCGGTCACGACGCCCGTGATAGCCTGGACCCTGGGACTCATGCTCTCCACGTCCAGCCCGATATTCTCCCAGAACTCGTCCGGGCCACGGCGCTTTCGAGCTTGCCGCTCGCGACTTCTCTCGCGGCGCTCCGGCTCCTGGTTGGACATCTTCTCCACGGCGCTACCTCCGGCCTCAATATAACACGGCTCGCCCGCGCTCCGATGCCTTCCAAATCTGGCGAGAACGCGCGAAAGTGCTAACCTCTCCGCAGTCGAAACGGAGGGTTTGAGGATGGAACGGGACTCGCGCATAGAGAGTATGAAAGACGCGCTTCTTGAGGAACTTAACGAGTTCCTGAGGATGCCTTCTATCTCGGCAAGAGAGAACGCGGGGGGCGAGTTCCGCGAGTGCGCCGGGTGGGTCGTAGAGAAGCTGGAGGATCTCGGGGCCGAGGCGCGCCTGATGGAGACCTCCGGACATCCGGTCGTGTACGCGGAGATAGGCGAGGGAGACAAGACTCTCCTCTCCTACGGACACTACGACGTGCAGCCGCCGGAGCCGCTGGAGCTGTGGGAGAGTGATCCGTTCGAGCCCACGGTCCGGGACGGAAGCCTCTTCGCGCGCGGGGTCGCAGACGACAAGGGCGACGTGCTCGCCCGCATCCAGGCACTGCGGTTCTATATAGAGGAGCACGGCCCGCCGCCGTTCAAGCTGAAGTTTCTGATCGAGGGCGAGGAAGAGATCGGCAGCCCGAACCTGGCGAACTTCGTAAGATCCAACAAAGACCTGCTCGCCGCCGACGCCTGCCTGTGGGAGGGCTCGATAAAAGACGAGGTCGGGCACCCGGTCATCTTCTGCGGCACGAAGGGGATGGCCTACGTCGAGCTTCGCACGAAGGGCGCATCCCACGACCTGCACAGCATGTACGGCGGCATCGCGCCCAACCCGGTGTGGCGTCTGGTGCAGGCGCTGAGGACGATCAAGGACGAGAACGGCGAGATAACGCTGGACGGGTTCGAGGAGCTTATAGAGCCTCCCTCCGAGCAAGACCTGGAAGCGATAAAGCGCATCCCGTTCGATGACGCGGAGATGCGCCGCTCCTGGGGCGTAGAAGCTCTGGACCGGAACCTTACCGGACAGGACGCCCTGCGCGAGATGCTCCTGCGCCCGACGGCGAATATCGCTGGCATCATGTCCGGCTACACGGGACCGGGCTCGAAGACCATCGTCCCATCGGAGGCGTTCGTGAAGATGGACTTCCGGCTCGTCTCGGGCCAGAGCCCGGAGCCGGTGGTGAAGCTAATACGAGAGCACCTCGACCGCCGCGGCTTCGACGACATCGAGGTCGTTGATTTGCACGGCGTGGAGGCGGCGAAGACGCCCGTTGACTCGCCCGTCGTCCAGACGTCGGTCGAGACCTGGAGAGACCTCGGCCGCGACGATGCCGTGGTCTACCCGACCATCGGCGGCTCCGGCCCGACCTCGCTCTTCGCCATGGAGCTCGGCATCCCGACCGTGATGACCGGCAACGTGGCGAACTCCGGGAGCCGCATCCACTCCCCCAACGAGTCTGTTCGCCTCGACGACTTCTTCGAGGCCGTCCGGTACTTCAACCGCTTTTTCGAAAGGTTTGCAGATTGAACGAAGCCCGGCGCAAGGGGTTGGACCTGCCGGAGCGCGTCCGGCGGAGCCTCGCCTCGGCGGTCGCGGAGCGCGGGGTGCAGGCGCGGGTGATCTCTACTCAGGGCCGCGATTCGATGCGTCCGCCGCAAGGCCACATCATCGTCGCCGGTACACAGGACGAGATAGACGGCATCCGCGGTCCGGTCCGCATCGCCCGCCAGCTAGAGCACTACAAGACCCCCTACGGCCCCGTCGTCCGCCTCGCCTTCTCCGTCTATCCCATGAGAGGAGATCCACTCTCCGCCGGGACGCTCCTGAATATAAGCCAGGTCTCCGGCGACGCCGCCCTGACCGGACTGGGCCGGCAGAAGAGCGTCTACATACACTTCTATGAGGCATCCGGCGACGACCTGACCTACGCTTTCTCCAAGGAGTTGACCAACGCCTCCGAACAGCGCGCCGAGGCGAAGAAGTTGCTCAAGATGGCCCGCGACACATATGCGGAGACCCCGGAGGAACGGCGGAGCTTCCGGTGGGCGGTCGGGATCGCGGAGAAACAGTTCGAGTTGCCTGTACCTCTACCTGACGATGAGGCATAGTCTTCTCTAACGGAGCCGCGTATACTTTCCGGCAATGCTGATGGGGAGTACGTCGAAAGATTTTGTCGACAAGATAAGCGAGGCTCTGAGCGGCGCCGGTCGCAGAGGCATCCATGTAACCGCCGGGACTTGCGACCTGGAGCGGCAACAGTTCGCGCCCGTGCAGCCGGACGAAGAAGATCAAGCCCCACCGGGACGCCCGCACCACCTGGAGACCCCTCCGGGACCGCGCGATATCGGCAGTCCTGACGGCACTTCGCGGCTGTGTTACTTCCTCGATGGGGTGCAGAGCTCGCGGGAGATCGGGCGCGTGGAGATGTCTCCCGTCGTCGTCACCACCGTCGCCGCCGCCATCGTCAACCGCTGCGACCGCAAGTTCTCGCGCATGCCGCTGGAGAGCCCGCCGGTCGTGGTGCAGGCCGTGATCCTGCCGCGCAGCGCCGGCGACGCCCAGGTCGGGGCGCTCTGGGACCTGCTGCTCGACGCCGGGTTCTCGGAGCTTGGGTCGGACGAGGTCCCCTCTTCCCCGCACCTGATCCTGGACTCCGCGCAGTACGTGCCCGAAGCGGACCCCTCCGACTATGTCGGGATGCGGGAGATGGCCCGTGTGCGCGTCCGGGCGCTCCGGGAGCGGCTGGAGGGCGGAATGCTCCGGGAGTGGGAGCTGGATGACCGGACGCTTGAGGACTCGGACGCCTGGATCGCCGTTGACGGACAGCTCAGGGACATCCGGGAGTCGAACCGCCGCGCCATCGGCCTCATAAAGAGCGTCGCCCGCCCCGAGTTCGTCGGCAAGGGCGTAGGCATGCTACTCGACCTGGAGCCGGGGATGCGGACGACGAGCTTCGTCCCGGACTGGCAACTCCGGCGCGACCCGGGCGAGCAGCGGACGTCCTGGTATTTGAGGATGTGGCCTCCGCAGCGGGGCGCGGACGCGCTGGGATCGCTAATGAGGATAGAGGCGCCGAGGGACACGGACCCGGAGCAGGTAGATGAGATCAGCCGCTGGGTCCTCGCCGAGCGAGCGCCGCTGGCGAAGCCGGACCCGAGGTGGCCGGCGATGATCTACCCGATCCACTACGTCGAGAAGATCCTGAAGCCGCTGGTGCAAGGCTCGGAACGAGCTTACTCGCGGCTGGAACGTCAGTTAGCAGCGAATGGGAGGAACTAGATGCTGCACCCGGACTACCTGGACACGGACCTCGGCCCCATCGGCCGCGTGGTAACGAGCGAGGACCAACCCGCCACCGCCCACGAGTTCTACTTCTGGACCGCCGAGACCGAGGCCGCCCAGAACCTGGACATCGGTCACATCGTCGTCGCCGAGGCCGAGGACGCCACGGCCATCGCAGTCCTCGACGACCCGCGCCGCTACTCCGACCTCCAGTCCTTCCTCGACGATTTCTACGCCTACGACGGCGACCCATCGCTGGAAGCGCTCTCGGAGAGGGTAGAGATCCTGGTTTTCAGAGCCCGAGTCCTCGCCACCAAACACCGTGACGAGCGCAAGAAGAGCAAGCGCCCGGTGCGCACCGGCCCGGTCTTCTTCGCCACGAGCGCCGCCATCGAGTACGCCCTCGGCACCGACGAGTTCGCCGGACACAAGATCCCCATGCTCCTGCACGAGAACGGCAACGAGAAGGACGGGAGCCCGCAGCGCACGCCGCTGTACGTGGACGGCGACTACCTGCTCGGCCCCGAGGCCGGCCACCTCAACATCACCGGCATGAGCGGCCTCTCCACCAAGACCAGCCACGCCCTGTTCACCATCTCCAGCACCTTCCAGACCGTCAAGGACAAGAAAGTCGCCGCCCTGATGTTCAACGTCAAGGGCGCGGACCTCCTGTTCCTGGACAAGCCCGTCGAGGTCGACCCACAAGACGACCCGGACCTCGCCGCCCGCTACGAGAAGGCCGGGCAGCGGGGCCTGCCGCGCGAGGACCGCGAGATGTACGCCTCCCTCGGTCTCGAAATAAAGCCGTTCGAGAACCTCCGCATCTTCGCGCCGCTAGCCTTCGGCAAGGACCGGGGCGAGCGCAAGGTCCACGCCGGGGACCTGCGCGCCAAGGACCTCAACACCCTGCGCCGCGCCTTCGGGGAGGACAGTTGCGTCTACCCCATCGTGTGGGACCTCGAAGACGTGCTGCCGCACGCGGGCCGCATCTTCGACCAGAACGATATGGATGACAAGTTCAAGGGCTTCGTAGAGTACCTGCGCGACCGGCACGTCCGCACCATGAGCGCCTTCCACGCCGAGGTGGACGAGGCCTTCGCGTACTTCGAGGAATCCGAGAGCTCCTACTGGAACGGCCACCATCAGGCCACCGTCGCGAAGGTCCGCAACCGTTTCCAGGTGCTGCCGAGCAAGTGCGCCGGGCTGCTGGTAAACGGCCGGGTCGAGTACGGCGACACGCCGGAGGTGGATGGGCCGTTCGGGGATAGGGAGATGCGCGTCGTGGACATCTCGCACCTCTCGGGCGTGCCGCAGGACCTCGTCGTCACCAAGGTCATAAACAGCGTGTGGGAGATGGCCGAGCAGGGGCGGCTCGGGGTGGACAAGCTCGTCATCTTCGTGGACGAGCTGAACAAGTACGCTCCATCCGGCTCCCGGTCCAGCAGCCTCAAAGACACCCTGGTAGACATAAGCGCCCGCGGACGCCACCTCAACCTCACGCTCTTCGGGGCGCAGCAGTTCCGCAGCAAGGTTGACGACGAGGTCGTCGGCAACGCCGCCACGAGCCTCTACGGGCGCATCGGCGACGAGGAGTTGACCAACAGCAGCTACCGTTCGTTCTCGCAGACCACCCGCGAGGAGTTGCTGCAACTGGAGAAAGGCCGCCTGCTGCTGCGCCACGCTCACTACGCTGTGCCGGTCTTCGGCACCTTCCCGCGCCCGATGGTGCTCATGGGCAAGCAGGGGAC
>DASSMB010000153.1:0-19211 GCA_035689095.1 Rubrobacteraceae bacterium
ACGCTGGCGATTTGCGACACGAAGACGCGGACGGCGTATCCATCGCCGAGGCGATGCGCGCGAACGGTCTGGACCCGGATCTTATCGGGGAGGCCGCTCGTTCGGAGGGATCGGTCGCGGCTTACGTCGAGCTTCATATCGAGCAGGGCCGGGTGCTGGAGAACGAGGGACTGCCGGTCGGGATCGTGACCGGGATAGCCGGTCCGGTGTGGCTCCGGTTCACGCTCCGGGGCGAGACCGGGCACGCTGGTTCGACGCCGATGGGGCTCAGGCGCGACGCTCTGGCAGCGGCGGCGGAGATCATGGGCGTGATCGAGGAGGAAGCCACTCGAACCGGGACGACCGTGGGAACCGTTGGTCAGATAGAGGCGATGCCCGGCGGCATCAACATCATCCCCGGACGGGTCGAGTTCTCGCTGGACCTGCGCGATATAGACGAGGGCGCGCGGGACGGTGTGGAGACGCGCATCAGGGAGCGGTCGCGCAAGATCTGCGAGCGACGCGGCCTGGAGCTAGGGTTCGAGGAGTTGCAGCGGCTTCCGCCGGCGCCATGCTCGGAGGAGGTGCGCCGGGCCGCCAGAGAGGCCTGCGAAGAGATCGGAACACCTCCCTTCGACCTTCCGAGCGGCGCCGGGCACGATGGGATGCAACTCGCGGGATTATGTCCGATGGGTATGGTCTTCGTCCGCTCCAGGAACGGAATAAGCCACAACCCCGAGGAGTGGAGTTCCAGGGAAGATTGCGCAGCCGGCGCGAGAGTCCTCTACCACACCGTGCTGACCCTCGCGGATGGAGAACTGGCGTCGAAGTAGACGTGGGATCCAGGGTGCCGGATCTCTATACACGAGACCAAAGACAGGTAAGGCAGGATAAATTATGGTAGTTTCGTCCTTGCATAGGTACGGCGAACAAGGGGGAATCAGCCATTCTGAAGTCATCGCTCGAAGATCAGATAGCAGACGTCAAAGACGAGGTCGTGGGGTGGAGGCGTCATCTACACCGCAACCCCGAGGTCTCCTTTCACGAGGAGAAGACTTCCCAATTCATCTACGAAACGCTTGAATCCTTCGGTGGCCTGGAGATCTCCCGGCCCACGAAGACCAGCGTGGTGGCCCGGCTTTTGGGGGAGCGTCCGGGATTCACGCTCGCTATCCGGGCGGACATGGATGCCCTGCCGATAGAAGAGGAGAACGACTTCGAGTTCGTCTCCCAGAACCCCGGCGCGATGCATGCCTGCGGCCACGACGGGCATACGGCGATGCTTCTCGGGACGGCGAAGATACTCGCCGGGATGAAGGACCGGATAGTCGGCGAGGTCCGCTTCATCTTTCAGCACGCCGAGGAGTTGCTCCCCGGCGGTGCCGAGGAGATGGTCGAGGCCGGCGTCATGGACGGCGTCGACGCTGTAATAGGGATACACCTGTGGGCGCCGATGGAGATCGGCAGTATCGGGGTCACCTACGGCCCGATGATGGCCGCGCCGGACAAGTTCCAGATCTCGATCAAGGGCAAGGGCGGGCACGCGGCGATGCCGCACCAAGCAGTGGACTCCATCGCCATAGGGGCGCAGGTGGTGACGAACCTCCAGCACGTCGTCTCGCGAGAGATAGATCCACTGGACAACGTGGTCATCTCGGTCACGAAGTTTACCGGCGGTACGACGCACAATGTCATCCCAGGTACGGTGGAGATGATGGGCACCGTGCGCACCCTCGACCCGGCGGTCCGCGAGCGCGTTCCCGAGGTCATGGAGCGGGTCATCAGGGGAATCACGTCCGCCCACGGCGCCTTCTACGAGTTCGAGTACGAGCGCGGCTACCGGCCGGTCATCAATGATGACGAAGTGACCCGCGTAATAGAGGAGACGGTTCGGGAGACTTTCGGAGACGAGACGCTCGAAATAATGCGTCCCAACATGGGCGGCGAGGACTTCTCGGCGTTCCAGCAGAAGGCTCCGGGAACGTTCTTCTACATCGGGGCCGGGAATGAGGAGAAGGGGATCGTCTATCCGCACCATCACCCGCGCTTCACGATAGACGAGGACGCCCTGCCCTACGGGATCAAGATGTTCACCAACGCGGCGTTCAAGCTGCTCGATAGGAATACCAAGGAGGGGTCTTGAAGTTAATGTATCTGCTGGCGGCGCTCCCGTTTATCGCGATACTCGGCGGCATAGTCTTCGCCAACCGGGTCGAGCCATACGTGTTGGGCCTGCCGTTCATACTGTTCTGGATCGTGCTGTGGGTCGTGCTTACCTCGGGGATCATGGCGACCATCTACCGTATCGACCCCGCCAACAGGGAGGATGATTCCGAATGAACGTCGCGCTGATAATAATTTTCGCCTTCCTCGCCCTCGCCATTTTCCTCGGCATCCGGGCGCGGCGCGGCAGGGACATGGACCTCGAACAGTGGAGTGTCGGGGGACGGGGCTTCGGGACAATCTTCGTCTTCCTGCTCCTGGCCGGTGAGATCTACACGACCTTCACTTTCCTCGGCGGCAGCGGCTGGGCCTACGGGCAGGGCGGTCCTGCCTTCTACATCCTCTCCTACGGATGCCTGGCGTACATCATGTCCTACTGGCTGCTCCCGGCGGTCTGGCGCTACGCCAACGAGAACCGTCTCCACTCGCAGGCGGACTTCTTCGTGAGCAAGTACGGCAGCCCCGCTCTCGGTGTCCTGGTCTCGCTCGTCGCGGTGGTCGCGATGGTTCCTTATCTGGCGTTGCAGATCCGGGGCCTCGGGCTCATAGTCTCTGCGGCCTCCTACGGAACCATATCCGCGACCGTGGCCTCGATCATCGGGGTGGTCGCCGTGGTCGTCTACGTGATCATCAGCGGCATTCACGGCTCGGCCTGGACCGCCGTCCTGAAGGACATCATGGTGCTCGGGGTCGTGGTGTTCCTCGGCCTCTACCTGCCCTTCAAGCTCTACGGCGGCATCGGAGAGATGTTCCACCAGATCCAGGCCCAGAAACCGGACTTCCTGACGCTTCCGGGCCAGGGATACAGCCCGGCGTGGTTCATCTCTACGGTCCTCCTGACAGCGCTCGGTTTCTACATGTGGCCGCACACCTTCGGCTCGACGTTCTCGGCGCAGAACGAGCGGGTCTTCAAGCGCAACGCTATCTTCATGCCGCTCTATCAGCTCGTGCTGCTCTTCGTCTTCTTCGTCGGCTTCGCGGCGGTGCTGAAGGTTCCCGGCCTCGAAGGGGACAAGGTGGATCTCTCCCTGCTGATGATCTCCAAGGACACTTTCAGCTCTCCGGTCGTGGGTCTCATCGGGGCGACGGGTCTCCTTACAGCCCTGGTCCCCGGCTCGATGCTCCTTATGGTGTCATCCACCCTGCTGGCCAAGAACGTATACAAGGCGTTCGCTCCATCGACTACCGAGGCGCAGGTGGGTACGCTCGCCAAGATACTGGTCCCCTTCGTAGGGCTTGCGGCCCTTCTCTTCGCGCTCAGTAGCGGGCAGGCCATCGTGCTTCTGCTGCTGCTCGGTTACAGCCTCGTGACGCAGCTCTTCCCGTCCCTGCTCTTCAGCCTGATGGCTAACAACCTCGTCACCAAGTGGGGAGCCGCTTCCGGGATTATCGTCGGCGTCGCGACCGTCACCTACGTGACCGTAACCGGGACCACCATCGGCCAGCTCTTGCCGTTCCTGCCGCAGGCTGCGGCGGACACCAACATCGGCATAGTAGCATTGGCTGTTAACGTGGTAGTGCTCCTCGTGGTGAGCTTCGCCACGGGGGGACTAGCCGTGCGCCGTGAGCAGAGCGCCTGAGAATATCCCGGCGATCCGGACCCCGTAAACTGCTTTGTCGAGCGGCGCGTATAAAGTGCCGTAGCGCAAACCGAAAGAAGGAGAAACCTTGCGTAAGGCAAAGAGGCTCGGGACCGCGCTGGCGGCCTCGGCGATGTTGATTGGCGCCACCGCGGCGCCGGCTCTGGCGGGCGACCATCTCTTCAACGGTTCTACCTCTCCGGGGGCGGACCAGCGAGGCTTCGCAAACCCCGTGACCGCGAATCCGTCCGGCACCTCCGGAGCCGCCGCGAAGCCCGCCACCGTACCCGGCGAGGGCAACCCCAACGCGGGCCTCGACCAGGGCACGCCCTCCGTGGACCTGAGCGCGGTCAGCGTCCGCAGCGGCGGGAACGGTGACCCCCAGGCGCAGTAGATAATCTGCGGCCCGGAGAGGCCGGGCCGCAGGTTTGGCCTCTCTAGCGGGTAGCCAGGTAGTTGTCGATCCCCGCTCGCAGGGCCTCGGCTATCTGCTGCTGACGTACTCCGGTGCCGTCGGACAACAGGCGGCCTTCTCCGTCGTTCGTAATGAAGACGCTCTCGGCGATGATCGCGGGCATGTCGCTCTTGAGCAGCACGCCGGAGGCGAACTGGGAGGGGGCTCTCTTGGGGATGCCCAGGGCCGGGTAGAGGGCGTCCAGCATCACGTTCGCCAGCTCCTGGTCCTTGCGGGGCTTGCCGTAAAGGGTGGTGGTGTAGTCTATGGATTTGTTGGTGGAGCCGTTCATGTGGATGGAGATGAGGAGCTTCGCCCCGGTGGTATTCGCGTAGGTGTAGCGGTCGTTGTTCGAGAGGGTCGCGTCTCCCGTGCGCGTCATGCAGACATTGTGACCCTCTCCTTCGAGGAGAGCCTCCAGCCTCAGGGCCACGTCCAGGTTCTGGTCTTTCTCCAGCAGGCCGTATGTGCTGTTCGACGTCCCGGTATCCGTCCCGCCGTGGCCGGGATCCAGGACGATCTGCCCCGTACAGCCTGTTTCGGGACCTCCTTCCTGCGCCCCTGCCGCGGGAGCAAGGACCGCCGCGACGACAATGCTTGTAAGAAACGCCGCCAGCAGCAATGCGCGAACCCTGAGCGACTCGACAGCTTTCATCTTGTTCGCCCTTTCCTCCCCTGACAGCGAACGGGAAGCAAGGCCCGCCGCACACACAGCATTACCCGGTAGATTACCCGAACGGCAGAGCCGTGAGAATAGCTCAAACGGGCTATTCCCCGGTGGACGTAAGAATTGTTGCCACGGGGCAACCGAGTGTGTCTCGCTGGAACTGGTCTTCTCCTAAAATAGCCGTGTGGAACTCAGAGACCTCGAATCTCACGGCGAGCCGGGCGCGCTGGTCTACCGGGCGGACTGCGTGGACCTCATGCGCCTGATGCCCGCCGGTAGCGTGGATGTCATCTTCGCCGACCCGCCCTACCGGCTATCAAGCGGGGGAGTAACGGTAAAGAGCGGCAGGATCTCCTCCGTGGACAAGGGGGCCTGGGACCGCTCGCTCGGCAGCTTCGAGAAGGACCACGAGTTCAACTTGCGCTGGATCCGGGAGGCCCGCCGCGTGCTCAAGCCGGACGGTACGATCTGGGTGACCGGGACGCATCACATAATTTTCAGCATCGGCTTCGCGCTCCAGTCACTCAGGTTCAAGGTGATAAACGACATAACCTGGCAGAAACCAGACCCGCCCCCGAACGCCCTGCGAATAGCCTTCACCCACGCTCACGAGACGCTCCTGTGGGCCAGCAAGGGTAGAGGCGCCCGCCACACCTTCAATTACGACCTCATAAACAGCCCGGACCCCGCCTCTCCGTTGTCCTCTATCTGGCGCATACCGGCCGTGCCGAAGGGGGAGAAACTTTGCGGCTACCATCCCACGCAGAAGCCTCTGCGTCTAGTGCGGCGGGCGCTGCTCGCCTCGACGCGGGAGGGCGACCTAGTCTTCGACCCGTTTTGCGGATCGGGGACGACGGCGGTCGCGGCGAAGGAGTTGAACCGTTTCTTCGTCGGGTCGGAGCTGGAGAGGGAGTTCGCGGAGCTTGCGGCGCGCCGGATCTCCGCCGCCGAGCGTGGCGGCGTGCTGCGGGAGATCTCCGGCCTCCGTTTGGAGGATGATCAATCTTGATCAATCCGCGTGCCGGATCATGCTCTACCATGACGGCATGGCGAGCGGATTCGACTTATCTGACGGCGTATGAATAGGGCGCTCTTCGAGCACGTCCGCTTCGCGCGGCTCTATGTTGTTATCACGGCCCTGTTGGGTTTTCTGGCGGCCGCCGCTACCGTGGCGCAGATGGTCTTCCTGAGCAGGATCGTTGACCGGGTCTTCCTGAAAGGCGCGGGCCTGGCGTCGGTGCGGGATCTGCTGGCCATCCTGCTCGCAGCCGTGATCGCGCGGGCAGCGTTGCTGTGGGTGCGGGAGGTGGCCGCCCAGCGAGGCGCGGTGCGGGTGAAATCCGAGCTGCGCGACAGGTTGTTCGAGCACGTCCTGCGGCTCGGACCCTCCTACACGGGCGGCGAGAGGACCGGGGAGCTGGTGACGACGGCGACGGAAGGGATCGAGAAGCTGGAACCTTACTTCGCCCGCTACCTGCCGCAGATGGTCCTGAGCGCGTCGGTGCCGCTATTGGTGGTGGCGTACGTGTTCCCGAGGGACTGGTCGAGCGCGGCGCTGCTCCTCATAACGGCGCCGGTCATCCCGATCATGATGGTCCTCGTAGGTTCCTACGCCGAGGAGCACATGCAGCGCCAGTGGACGGCCCTCTCGCGCATGGGCGCGCACTTCCTCGACGTCTTGCAGGGGCTCCCAACGCTCAAGACGTTCAACCGGGGGGCCGCGGAGCGGGAGCGGGTCGCGGCGGTGAGTGAGGAGTTCCGGGCGCGCACGATGAAGGTGTTGAAGTTCGCCTTCCTCTCGGGGCTGGTGCTGGAGTTCATGACGGCCGTCGCCATTGCGCTCATCGCCGTCACGCTCGGTGTGCGGCTGGTCTCCGGGAACATGCCGTTCGAGGAGGCGTTCGTGGTCCTGCTCCTCGCGCCGGAGTTCTACCGGCCGCTCCGCGAGCTGGGCGTCCACCGGCACGCCGGGATGGAGGGCAAGGCCGCCGCCGAGCGTATAGCCGAGATCCTGGCTATCCCCCCGCCGGTGAGCGGGGAGTGTGGCCCCTCGGACCATCTCTCAGGCGGGTTGACTATAGATCTCTCCAGTGTCGGCTACACGTATCCCGGGAACGAGCGTCCGGCGCTCTCGGACCTCTCACTCATGCTGCCCGCCGGTACGCGGACCGCCGTGGTCGGACGTAGCGGGACGGGGAAGAGCACGCTCGTGAACCTCCTGATGCGCTTTCTGGACCCGATGGAGGGAAGTATTCGGGCGAACGGTGTGGAGGTACAGGATCTGCCGGTTGACCTGTGGCGGACGAACGTCGCGCTGGTGCCGCAGAGGCCGCACCTGTTCCACGGGAGCGTGCTGGAGAACATCCGGATTGCGCGGCCCGAGGCGAGCCGGGCGGAGGTCGAGCGGGCGGCGGAGCTTGCGGGAGCGGCGGAGTTCATCCGGCGGCTTCCGAAAGGATACGACACTCAGGTCGGGGAGCGTGGGGCGCGCCTGAGCGGGGGAGAGGCGCAGAGGCTCGCGATAGCC
Source organism: Rubrobacteraceae bacterium (assembly GCA_035689095.1). Taxonomy (GTDB): domain Bacteria; phylum Actinomycetota; class Rubrobacteria; order Rubrobacterales; family Rubrobacteraceae; genus JACDDK01. Next base: position 7,431 of record DASSMB010000153.1, read on the forward strand.
CGCGCCTTCTTGAAGGACGCGCCGGTCTTGATCCTGGACGAGCCGACATCGAGCCTCGACCCGGAGAGCGAGCGTCTGGTCCGGCTAGCCGTGGAGAAACTGTCCGAGGGACGGACGACCCTGATAGTCGCCCACCGCCTCAACACCGTCTACAGCGCGGACAAGATAGTCGTCCTCGAAGCCGGGCGGCTGGCGGAGAGCGGCACCCACGCCGCGCTCGCCGGTGGCGACGGCCCCTACGCCCGGCTCGTGGGCGCCTATGGGGGCGCATCGGCGTGAGGACTTTCCTGCGCCTGATCCGCTTCCTGGGTCCCTACCGCTGGCAGGTCGCGCTGGCGGTCTTCCTGGGCGTTGTGACGGTGGTGAGCAACGTGGGGCTGCTGGCGACGGCGGCGTATGTCATCTCGGCGGCTGCGATAGTCTCTTACATCTCGCTGCTCGTCATCCAGGTCTACCTGGTCCGAATCTTCAGCGTCTCCCGCTCTTTCTCGCGCTACGCCGAACGCATGGTCTCCCACGACGTAACCTTCCGGCTGCTCGGCAACCTGCGGACCTGGTTCTACGGACGCCTGGAACCTCTGGCTCCGGCCCGGCTCGCGGGCTACCGCAGCGGTGACCTGCTCTCCCGCGTCGTGCGCGACGTCGAGGAGTTGGAGAATGTCTACCTCCGAATCCTGGCTCCGGCCGCCATCGCCGCGGTCATCTCCGCCTTCACCTTCGCGCTCTTCTATATCTTCAGCCCGGCGCTGGCGTTCGTGGCTCTGGGGTTCCTGACCCTGACCGGCGTCGGGGTCCCGATCCTGGTTCGGACGCTCTCCAGAGGGCTCGGACGGCGGGAGTTGGAGCTTCGCGCGGAGCTGAACGCCAGGATCGTGGATGGTGTCCAGGGAGCTCAGGATCTGCTAGCTTTCGGCGCAGAAGGCGCGCACCAGATGGAGATAGCCGCCGTGGGCCGCAAGCTCGACCGGGTGCAGAGGAAGATGGCCTTCGTGACGGGCCTGCGGGACTCGCTGAACGACCTGCTGACGAACCTCACCATGATAGCCGCGCTAGTCCTGACGATACCGCTCGTCGCTCAGGGAGAGATAAAAGGCGTCTACCTGGGATTCCTGGCGCTCGTGGCTCTAGGGGCTTTCGAGGCCGTTCAGCCGCTCGGGACGGCCTTCCAGTTTCTCGGGCGCTCGCTCCACGCCGGGGAGCGGCTATTCGAGATCTCCGACTCCGAGCCCGCCGTGAGAGACCCGGAGAAGCCGTATCCTGCTCCCGCGGACCACACGCTGGAGTTCGACCGGGTGAGCTTCCAGTACGAGCAGGACGAGACCGCCGTCCTCGAAGACATCTCTTTCACGCTGAGGCCGGGGAGCAGGATCGCGGTCGTCGGGCCGAGCGGGGCGGGGAAGAGCACGCTGGTCAACCTGATCCTGCGCTTCTGGGACCCGCAGGGAGGCGAGGTCCGCTTCGGCGGACGTGACATCCGCGACTACGAGACCGAAGACCTGCGCTCGCTCGTGGGCGTAGTCGCCCAGGACACGCACGTCTTCAACGCCTCCCTGCGCGAAAACCTTTCGCTCGCGCGTCCCGGAGCCGACGACACGGTGCTGAAGGAGGCTCTGGAGAGGGCGCGGCTCTCCGATCTGGTGGAGCGTCTGCCGGGTGGGCTGGATGGATACATTGGGGAGCAGGGAGCGCGGATCTCCGGCGGCGAGCGACAGCGGCTCGCGGTGGCGCGGGCGCTCCTAAAGGATGCGCCGGTCCTCGTGATGGACGAGGCCACGGCGAACCTGGACCCCGTAACCGAGCGGGAGCTCCTGGAGAGCGCGCGAAGCCTGATGCTGGGTCGTTCGACGCTCGTGATTACGCACCGGCTAGTGGATATGGAGAGCATGGACGAGATCCTGGTCCTCGACGGTGGACGCATCGTCGAGCGCGGTACTCACGCGGAACTGCGCGGCTCCGGCGATCTCTACTCCCGGATGCTCGAAGTGCAGAACGGGATGTTCGCGGCCCGGACTTCCGGCCGAATCGGTCAAAACTGATCAATTTTGATCAAGAACCCGACTAAAGATCTGGTTACGGTGGAACGCAGGATTTTATGCGAGCATAATGCGTAGCGGTAGGCGAGCGTAGGAGGCGAAGTGGAAGACCCGGTATTCATCTCACGGCTGCAGTTCGCTTTCACCATCACCTACCATTACCTCTTCCCGCAGCTAAGCATGGGGCTGGCGCTCCTCATCTTCGTCCTCAAGTCCGTGTACATGCGGGGCGGCAACGAGGCGTACAACAAGTCGGCGAGGTTCTGGGGCAAGATCTTCGCGGTCACCTTCGTCATGGGCGTCGTCACCGGCATCCCGATGGAGTTCCAGTTCGGGACCAACTGGGCCGCGTTCTCTCAGTACGCTGGGGACATCATCGCCCAGACCCTCGCGATGGAGGGAGCATTCGCCTTCTTCCTGGAGTCGGCGTTCGTCGGGATCTTCCTGTTCGGGGAGCGGCGCTTCGGGCAGCGGGTCCACTGGTTCTCCTCGCTCATGGTCTTCCTCGGGACGTGGGCGTCCGGCTACTTCATCATCACGACGAACGCCTGGGTCCAGCACCCGGTCGGCTTCGAGAGGGTCGGGGACGGGATACAGTTGAACAACTACTGGGCCGTCCTTTTGAACTCGTGGATGTTCGCCCAGTACGCGCACAACATGGGCGGGGCGGTGGTCACGGGTGCGTTCGTGATGGCTGGTCTCGGGGCGTTCTACCTGCTCGCCCGCCAGCACGAGGAGTACGGCAGGATCTTCCTGAAGGTCGGGATAATAGCGGGCGTCGTGGCCAGCCTGTGGCAGCTCTTCCCGAGCGGGCACTTCTCAAGCGATCAGGTCGCCAAACACCAGCCGGTAACGCTCGCCGCGATGGAGGGGCAGTTCAAGTCCGAGAAACCCGCCGGCCTCGTCCTCGTCGGCCAGCCGGACATAAAGAACCTGCGGATAGACAACCCCATCGTCATCCCCAGGGTCCTTAGCATCCTGGTCTACCAGAACTGGAACGCCGAGGTGAAGGGGCTCCAGGCCTACCCCAAGAAGAACTGGCCGGACAACATCCCGCTCCTCTACTACTCCTACCACGTCATGGTGGGACTCGGGACGATCTTCATCGGGATCATGGGCCTCTCGACCTTCCTGCTCTGGCGGCGCAGGCTCTTCGAGTCGCGCTGGATGCTCTGGGTCCTCATGCTCGCCATCCCGTTCCCGTTTATCGCCAACACCGCCGGATGGTTCACGGCGGAGCTAGGGAGGCAGCCCTGGATTGCCTACGGTCTCCTGCGGACCGCCGACGGCGTCTCGCCGCTCGTCTCCTCCGGGAACGTGCTCTTCACGCTCATAGGCTTCGCTGGGATGTACCTGATCATGGGCCTCCTCTACATCGTGCTGATGGTCCGCGAGGTCGGCCACGGCCCCGAGTCCGAGGAGGAGATGCTGGGCCTCGCGGGAGATAGGACGGATGTGGAGCCTGGTTCGGAACCCGGAACGGAACCCCGGACGGCGTAGGGAGGAACGATGGAGACTATCTGGTTTATAGCGGTGGCGTTGATGGTGGCGATGTATGTACTCCTGGACGGCTTCGACCTCGGCGCCGGGACGATACACCTCTTCGCCGCCCGTAACGAGGCGGAGCGGCGCACGGTCATCCGCGCCATCGGGCCGGTGTGGGACGGAAACGAGGTCTGGCTCATCGCCGCCGGCGGCACGCTGTTCTTCGCCTTCCCAACCCTGTATGCCGCCGGGTTCTCCGGGTTCTACCTGCCGCTCATCATGGTGCTGTGGCTCCTCATGATCCGGGGCCTCTCCATAGAGCTTCGGGGGCACATGGACAACCCGATGTGGGCCTCGTTCTGGGACGCGGCGTTCTTCGTCGGGAGCGCGCTACTCACGTTCTTCTTCGGCGCCGCCCTGGGCAACGTGGTGCGCGGCGTCCCGCTCAATAAGAACGGCTTCTTCTTCCAGCCGCTGTGGACGAACTTCAGCCCCTTCGCCAAGGTTCCCGGCATCCTGGACTGGTACACGATCCTGATCGGTCTGCTCGCCCTCACGACGCTCATCGTCCACGGCGCGAACTTCATCGCCGTCAAGACCGAGAACGACCTGAACGCCCGAGCGCGCAGGATCTCAGGCCGTTTCACCTACGCGACCATCGCTCTAACCGTCCTCGCCACCATCGCTACCTTCTGGGTCAGCCCCCGCATGCTCGAAGGCTTCAACAGCCGCCCCTACGGGTACGTGCTGCCCCTAATCGCCATAGCCGGTCTCGTCGGGATGGTCCTCTACAGTGGCAGGGGACGCGACACCGCCGCGTTCCTAGCATCCAGCGCCTTCATAATCGGGATGCTCACCAGCACCGTCTTCGGCGTCTACCCGGACGTGCTGCCCGCCGTCAACCCCGAGAACAGCCTCACCATCCACAACGCCGCGTCTTCCAACTACAGCCAGGCGGTCGGTCTTGTCTGGTGGACCATCGGCATAATCCTCGCCGCCATCTACTTCGTCGTCATCTACCGCCTCTTCCGCGGCAAGGTGCGCCTGGAGGACGAGGGCTACTAGCCTCCGAACCCCCTGGAGAGCCCAACGGCCAGCGTGACGAGCGTGAGCCCCAGGAAGAACGCCGCTGTTACGCATCCCAGTCCCGCCAGCGCGCAGGAAGCCGCCGCGCCGCCGGGGCTCGTCCCGGCGACGAGCCGGGCGCCCAGGACCACCAGCGCCACGTGCCACACTAGCGCCGCGGCGGACACGATGAAGGTGAGAGCGCCCAGTATCGCCGGAACCGTACCGCCTCCTTCCAGCGCGAGCTGCAACAAGGCCAGCGGTATCTGGACCAGATACCCGGCTACCCACGGAGCGCACGCCACCCCGACGACCGCCAGCATGGAAGAGAGCGAGGCCCGTCCTCCGAACAGGCGCACCGTCAGGTACATCAGGGACGAGACGCCCAGCCACCACACGAACGGGAACAGGAGGGCCGACAGCGGGACGAAGACCCGCAGCCCGCGCTCTAGCTGCGCGAAGGCGGCCGGCGGCAACTCCGGGAACTGCTCCGGCCGCAATCCTCCGCCGGGTCCCGAGAGCAGCGTCAGGATGAGGCCTAGAGCCGCCCATATCGCCACGACCGCAATCCCGGAGCCGAGTCTGCTCTCTCTTCCAATAGACTCCAGGGCCGGGCGGGGTCTCCGCAAGACCTCGAAGATTATGCTGGGACCGCGAGACTGCAACTCGGACAACCCCTCTCCGTTCACGGGCGAGACGTGCGACGTGGCGATTCTAGCAGAGGCGCGTACGCGCTCATGGCAACTCAGCTACCATGACCCCGCTCACCGAACGCGGAGGAAAGAGGCTTGCTCGCCGTTGTCATCGCCGACACGCACATACCCCGCCGGGCGAAAGTGTTGCCGGATGCTCTGCACGCGCATCTCCGGCGCTCCGACCTGATCCTGCACGCCGGCGACCTGATGGACCCGGCGCTCCTCGAAGATCTCGGCGCTTACGCTCCCGTCAGGACAGTGCGAGGGAACCTGGACCCGGCGGATGCCGGATTGCCGGAGACGCTGGAGTTCGAGTTCGGCAGCGCGCAGGTGGCCATGATCCACGACTCCGGCCCTAAGAAGGGGCGGCGCAACCGCATGAGGCGCCGCTTCCCGGAGGCGCGTGTGGTCATCTTCGGACACTCGCACATACCCTGGCTGGAGGATGCGGACGGGCTCTTGCTGCTCAACCCCGGCAGCCCGACGGACAGGCGGCGCCAGCCCGAATACACGTTCGCGCTGCTGCGCGTCGAGGGTGGAGAGGTCTCCGCGGAGATTTTAGCTCTGTAGCATTGTCTTTGACTCATTTCGCCAATGGTAAGATCGAAGCATGCCGGGAAAGACCATCAAGCGCCTGCTGAGTCCCTTCGAGCAGTTCGTACACAGCGAGAGCGCCGGCGGTATCTCCCTGATCTTCGCCGCCCTCGTCGCCTTCGTCTGGGCCAACTCTCCCTGGGCCCCCGGCTACTTCGCACTCCGGGAGATCACCTTCGGCGTGGGGTTCGGGGAGTGGCGTCTGGAGAAGCCGCTCCTGCTCTGGGTGAACGACGGGCTGATGGCGTTCTTCTTCTACCTGGTCGGGCTGGAGATAAAGCGCGAGGTCCTCGTCGGCGAGCTGTCGGCGCCTCGGGACGCGGTCCTGGCGGTTGCGGCGGCCGTGGGCGGCATGATCCTGCCGGCTACTATCTACGCGGCCGTAAACTTGGGCGGCGAGGCCATCGGCGGATGGGGCATCCCGATGGCTACGGATATCGCCTTTGCGCTGGGGATGATGGCCCTGCTCGGCGACCGGGTGCCGCTTTCTCTAAAGGTTTTCCTGACGGCTCTGGCGATCGTGGACGACCTGGGCGCGGTGCTCGTGATCGCGCTGTTCTACACCGATGAGATCAACACCGTGAACCTCCTCGTGACGGCGGTCGCACTGGCGCTGGCTTTTGCCTACGGGCGGTTCGGCGGACGCAACCTGAAGGTCCTGGCGTTCTTCGGGGTGGTGGTGTGGTTCTTCGTGCTCCAGTCTGGCGTCCACGCGACGGTCGCCGGCGTGCTCCTGGCCCTGGCGACGCCGATGAAGCGCAAGATCCTGCCGGAGAACCTCCGGGACGAGCTGCGGGCCGGTCTGGAGCGCGGGGAGTTCGAGGAGGTAGAGGTGAAGGTGGCGAGCCTCGAACGGGTGCTCGGTGATGCTCAAAGTCCGCTGCACCGCCTGGAGCATTTGATGCATCCGTGGGTGGCGTTCCTGATACTGCCGGTCTTCGCCCTGTTCAACGCGGGCGTAGACCTCGGGGGTGGAGCGGCCCTCACCGAGCCGGTCACGGTTGGCGTAGTGCTGGGCCTGATCGTCGGCAAGCCGCTCGGCGTGCTGGGCTTCTCCTGGCTCGCCACGAGGCTTGGGATCGCCACGCTCCCCAGGGGCGTGGGCTGGAGCGGAATGGCGGGGGCCGGACTGCTCGCGGGCATCGGATTCACGATGTCGCTCTTCGTCGGTGGCCTGGCCTTCGAGGAGAACGAAAATCTACTGGACGGGGCCAAGCTCGGGATACTCTCCGCCTCGGTCGTGGCGGCCATTCTGGGGCTGCTGGTGCTAGGGTGGAGAAAGTCCACGGCCGGCGGCTAGCGCGTGGGCATCGCGGGCGACATAGCGCTCATCCTGATTGCGGCCTTCGTGGGAGGCGTGATCGCGCGCTGGCTCGGGCTGCCGCTCATCCTGGGCTACATAGTGGCGGGGGTTTTCGTTGGACCGAACACTGGCGGGCCGACGGTCGGAGAGATCCACGACATCGAGCTTCTCGCGGAGATCGGGGTGGCCCTGCTCCTCTTTACCATCGGGCTGCACTTCCCGCTCGGGGAACTGGTGCCGGTGAAGCGTGTCGCTCTCATTGGGACCGCTATACAGATGGCGCTCACCATCGCTTTCGGCTACGGGCTAGGCCAATTGCTCGGCCTCGGCTGGGCGGAGGCCGTGTGGTTCGGGGCTCTTCTCTCGGTGTCGAGCACGGCGGTGGTTCTGAAGACACTAGACGAGCAGGGGTTTCTGAACACGCTCGCCAGCCGGGTCATCATCGGGATGCTCATAGTGCAGGACATCGCCGTGGTGCCGCTCCTGATCCTGCTGCCCGAGCTGGGCAACGTCGGCCAGGGACTCTCCCGACTCGGTATAGCGGCGCTCGAAGCCGCCGGTTTCGTCGCCGTGATGGCGGTGCTCGGCGTGCGGGTCTTCCCGTGGCTGATGGCGAAGGTCGTGGGATGGGGCTCGCGGGAGCTTTTCCTCATATCCGTCGTCGCCGTCGGGCTTGGGGTTGGCTACGGAACGTATCTCTTCGGTCTCTCGTTCGCTTTCGGGGCCTTCATCGCCGGGATGGTCCTCTCCCAGTCGGACTACAGCCACCAGGCCCTCGCCGACATAGAGCCGCTGCGCGACGTGTTCGCCATGCTGTTCTTCGTCTCGGTCGGGATGCTAATAGACCCGGCATTCCTGTGGCGGGAGGCGGGTACGATCCTTCTGGTCGTGCTGCTCGTGTTCCTGTTCAAGGGCGCGCTGTTCGCCGGGATCACACGCTCCTTCGGGTACGGGAACATCGCCCCGTTCGCGGTGGGGCTCGGTCTCTTCCAGGTCGGGGAGTTCTCGTTCGTGCTCGCGCGCGTCGGCGTGAGCGACGGCGCCATCTCCGGCAGGCTCTACTCCATAGCCCTGACCACCGCCGTCGTCACGATGGCCCTGACGCCCTTCGCCACGCGCCTCGCGCCGGTCCTGTACCGCCGGTGGCGCGAGCGTTTCCCGAAGGAGCTTCTCACGACCTACAACCTGCCGGAGATGGGTCTGAAAGACCACGTCGTGGTGGCCGGACACGGGAGGGTCGGGCGGTTCGTCGCGCGGATGCTGCACGGGCTCGGGCAGCCGCTCGTTGTCGTGGACCTCAACCCGGACCGGGTGGAGGAAGCCAGGAACTCTGGGGTGCCGGTCGTCTACGGGGATGCTTCTGCGGAGCCGGTGCTGGAGGCGGCCGGGATAAAGCGGGCGCGGGTCGTGATCTGCACGGTCCCCGATCCGTTGGGCGCGCGCCTCGTCATAGAGCGCATTCGGCGGATGAGCCCGGAGATCCACATCGTCGCCCGCTCCACGACGCCGGAGCAGCTTGAGGACCTGGGGGCTCTCGGTGTCTACGAGGCGGTACAGCCGGAGTTCGAGGCGGGGCTGGAGATCGGACGCCAGGCTCTCGTTCACCTGGGCTTCGGTGCCGGAGAGGTGCATCGCTTCTCCGACCGCGTGCGCGGCGAGCTGTACGCTCCCATCTCCGACCCCGCGCGCGGCGGACACCTCGACGGTCTGCGCCGGGCCACGGTCATGATCGAGACCGACTGGGTGGACCTGCCGGAGGAGAGCCCGCTCGCCGGACGCACCATCGGCGACCTCGCGGTGCGTACCAGGACCGGGGCATCTATAGTTGCCGTCGTGCGCGGCAGGGAGGTCTTCACCAATCCAGGACCTGAGTTCCAACTCGCCGCTGGCGACACACTCGGGGCGCTAGGCACCTCCGGACAGCGGAGCGCCTTCCTGGAGATGATAGAGGCGAAGCCTGATACAGAGCCTGATGAGGACCAGGAGAGGGCTTCCGTTCCCGATAAGGACCGGCCGCCGGTATAATCCGCGGATGGCCGAGGGGAGAAGAGAGAGGGACTGGAGCGGGTTCGAGGTTGTCTTCGGCCCGGAGGGTGAGGCTGTAAGGCGCATCCGGCTGGCGATCCTGATGCTCCTGGGCATCATCGTCGTGGGGACGGCGGGATACATCACCCTCGGCTGGAGCTTCCTCGACTCGCTGTACATGACCGTCATCACCGTAGGGACCGTGGGTTTCGAGGAAGTGAATGACCTCGATAACAGCGTCGCCGGGCGATTGTGGACCATAATCCTTATAATCAGCGGCGTCGCGGTCCTCGGTTACGCGACGACCTCGCTCGTGGCGCTGGCCGTCGAGGGCACGGTACGGAACTACTTCAGGAGCAGGCGGATGCGGGCGGAGATCAGCAAATTGAGCGGCCACTACATCCTGTGCGGATACGGCCGCGTCGGACGTCAGGTGGCCGCTGAGTTCGCTCTGGACGGCGTGCCTTTCGTCGTCATAGACCAGGACCCGAGGATCGTCGAGGAGTGCCTGGAGAGAGGCTACCTGGCTCTGCCCGGCGAGGCTTCCGACGACGGCACACTTGAGGAGGCCGGCGTCATGCGCGCCCGCGGGCTCGTCGCCGCCGTGGACTCGGACGCGGATAACGTCTTCGTCGTACTCTCGGCCCGCAAGCTCAACCCGGCTTTGCACATCGTCGCCCGCGCCTCCTCGGATGGGTCGGCGGCCAAGCTGGAGATAGCCGGCGCGGACCGTACCCTCTCGCCATACGCTGTCGGCGGACGCAGGCTCGCCTCGCTCGCCACGCAGCCGATGGTGGTGGACTTTCTGGACGTGGTTACGCGGGGGGAGGAGGGAATAGAGTTTCGACTGGAGGAGTTCATGGTGCCAAAGGAGCCGGCTATCGCGGACCACACCATCGGGGAGCTAAAGATCGGGGAGCGGACCGGCGCCATAGTCCTCGCGTTCCGTACCGCGGACGGCAAGTTTGATACGACGCCTTCGGCGGGCGACCGCCTACACGCGGGAGATACGCTCATCGTGCTCGGAAGCCGGGAGCAGATCACGCGCCTTGAGCAACTCATGCGCGGCGAGAAGATCACGGAGTAACAGCGCCACCTCTTCGGCTGGTAGTGCTTACGGATCGCACGCAGCATCTCCTCGGTCCAGCGTCTCGTCGGCTAGCACCGGGCCGTCCGAGTCCCGGACGAACTCCTGTAGACGCGAGATGTCTTCTCTCCGGGCGAGGGCGATGTCCCGGAAGCCCATGTAGGCGGGCCGGGAGACCGGACCCATGAATGCCACCTGAACGGCCAGGAGCAGCAACGAGGCGTAGCGTTCCAGGCAGTCGGGCGAAGCGGGCGAGGAGCGCTCCGGCGCACAGGACAAGGGACGCGGAGAATTCGGGTAGGTAGTTCTTCACCGTACGAGCTCGACCTTGCCGACGAGCAGCGCCGTCACGAGCGCGCCGAGCAGGTAAGGGACCACGAGCCACCGCGACTCCATCCGCGACCGGACCGCCAGCACGAGGAAGGCGACGCCGCTTGCGACCATCACAGGCATGAACCCGAGCATCCCGGAGAAGCTCGAAGCGATCTGGCTCCAGCGGAACTCGTTTATGTTCGCCTTGACCGTATCTAAGAAGAAGCTGCCGCTGGTGATTGCGGTGAGCGCGCCGAGGAGGTCTGGCGCGGCCTAATGGATGTCCGCGCGCCGCTTCTTGCCCAAGCTTCTCTCCTCCGTAGTCCCACTTCTATCCTATCCGAAAACGCCAAGTCGGAGGACGTGGGGAGGTGCCCAGGAGCATCGCCGAACTCGGCGAGAAGATCGAGAGCCAGGAATAGGGCTTACTGCGCGCGTCGCTCGTAGGCGCCGATGTCGCAACGCGAAATCCCGTCGCTGTCCCCGTCCTGTGGGCGGCGTATCCCTCGCTGATCGGTCGTCGGCGGCGTGCAGTCCCCGCGCACCGCGTCCACGGGCGGGGTGCCTCCCACCAAAGCTATTGTCATGGTCGGGCCGCCGTTGTCCCGGAGACCCCTCGGGTCGAGGCCGGACGGGGTGTTTTGCAGGTCTGTCGCCCCGAAGCCCGTCGCGCCGCTAGTGTCGCCTATCAGGTTGTAGCCTCCGCTGGCAAAGGGACCGGAGGCGTCCGGGCCTGTGGGGGCCTGATTCTTGGCGACGATGGTGTCCCGGAGGAAGATTTTGCCACTATCCCCGCTTACTGGATTAATAACATTGTTTATGCCACCTCCATCGCTGGAGCTTCCGGAGGAGACATTACCGGAAAAGGTGCTATCCACAATCGATACGCGGCCAAGAAAGTTCTGGATGCCACCTCCACCGCCGATGAAACTGTCGGCAGTTCCGAGATCGGAATTCGCGGAAAAGGTGCTATTCCTGACTGTCAAATTGCCCTGATTGTTACCGATGCCACCCGCGCCAGAATCGGCCTTGTTCCCGGAGAAGGTGCTGCTCTCTACCAACACCTGTCCACGGTCGTTGGAGATGCCACCGCCGAAACCGGCGGAGTTTCCGGAGACGATGCTGTTCCTGATCACCACTGTGCCAAGGTTTTCGATGCCTCCACCACCGCTGCGCCTGCCG